>JAGWYZ010000157.1 GCA_018969115.1 Chloroflexota bacterium
ACCGATGTTTTATTGGCGAACATCTGTGTAACTAGCAGGCATTTTCAAAAGCAGGTCTGCTTTTGACTGTCTGCACCACTCCCTAATATACCTTCAATATCATCCCTGAATGATCGTAATACCAAGGCAAAAGCCTTGCTGTAAGTAATACATTATTACTTCAAAAAGTGGGCCAACAACACCCACTTAAAGGATTGTTATGTCTTTACAAAAAATTTTCTTTAAAACATTTAAAAATATTCACATTGCAACAGCTATGACGACCGTTTTGTTGTTAAACGCTTGCGCAACTGTCACCCCTTCTAATCCGAAGAATCAATCGCTGAAATAAGAGTGTTAAGCACTTGCAAGATCAAATATAATCAAATTACTTGCGATGTATTCTAAGTAATTTGACGACATCGCAAGTGAAATTTCAACTTCAAATAAAGTATCAAAAAAGGAGAATAAATGAAGAGTAACCGAATGATCTCGTTGTTTGGCTTAACCGCCGCAACATCGTTGGTGTTGGCAGCTTGTGCTAGCCCGACGCCAACTCCGGCCCCCAAACCAGCAGAGCCAGCAAAGCCAGCAGCACCAGCCACCGCAGCCCCTGCGGCTGCGGCCCCTGCCGCAGCGCCAGCCGGTAAGCGTGGTAGCGGTGGCACTTTGCGCATTTTGTATTGGCAAGCGCCAACCATCTTGAATTCATATTTGGCTTCTGGCACCAAAGATTATGATGCCGCTCGCCTCATTCAAGAGCCATTGGCCGCCGTTGGCCCAGATGGCAGCCCAATTCCTATCTTGGCCGCCGAAATCCCCACCGAAGCCAACGGTGGTATCAGCAAAGACAAGATGAGCATCACATGGAAGATTAAGCCGGGTGTGAAGTGGCATGATGGTACCGACCTGACCGCCGCCGATTTGTTGTTTAGCTATGAATACTGCATCAACAAAGAAACAGGCTGCACCAACATCAGCCGCTTTAACACCATCGACAAGATTGAAGCTGTAAACCCACTCACAGTTAAGATTACATGGAAGCAGCCATCATCTTATCCCTACACAACCTTTGTAAGCTCAAACGGTTATGTATTGCAAAAGAAACAATTTGAGAAGTGCATCGGTGCTGCCGCTAGCAAAGATGCCGATTGCCAAAAAGCCAACAATGCCCCGATCGGCACTGGTCCCTACAAGCTGCGTGACTTCAAGAGTGGTGACACAGTCACCTATGATGTCAACGTGAACTATCACATGGCCGACAAGCCCTTCTTTAAGGAAGTGATCTTTAAGGGTGGTGGTGATGCCCCCAGCGCTGCTCGTGCTGTGTTCCAGACTGGTGACACCGACTATGCTTGGAACTTGCAAGTGGAAGCCGCAGTATTGGCTGAATTGCAGAAAGGTGGCAAAGGCGAACTGAACACCTCAACCGGCTCAAACGTCGAGCGTATCATGTATCAAACCACCGATATCTCGCCCGAAGCTGGTGACAAGCGTGGTGAATTGGGCACTCAACACCCATTCTTTAGTGATGTAAACGTGCGCAAGGCCTTCAGCATGGTCATTGACCGCAAAACAATGGCCGAAAGCTTGTATGGCCCAGCTGGCAGCCCAACTTGTGAGCTTATCACTTGGGCACCTTATGTCAGCTCCGACAAGCTACATGGTGGCCGAAACGATTGCACCAAGCAAGACTTCGATGCCGCTGGCAAATTGCTAGATGATGCCGGTTGGAAGAAAGGTGCCGATGGCATCCGCGAAAAAGGTGGCAAGAAGATGAAGGTGATTTTCCAAACCAGCGTCAACGCCTTGCGCCAAAAGGAACAAGCCTTGATGAAGGACGCTTGGAACAAATTGGGGGTTGATGTTGAATTGAAGGCCGTTGATGCCGGTGTGTATTTCGGCGCTGGCCCAAGCAGCAATGACAACATCGCTAAGTTCTTCGCCGATATCCAAATGTATACCAATGGTTCGGGCGTTACCGAAGCAACCGACTACATCTGTGGCGGCTTCGAAAGCACCGATATCTCGCAAAAAGCCAATAACTGGGGCGGCAGCAATAACGCTCGCTACAAGAGTGATGCATTCGACAAGATCTGTGCTGAACTACGCAAGGAAACTGATCCCGCCAAGTCGATTGAGCTAGCCATGAAGGCAAATGACCAACTTATTTACAAAGATTGGGCAATTTCTCCATTGGTTGCACGCAAGAACGTATCAGGGATTGCGAAAGACTTAAAGGGTGTCAAAATGAGCCCATGGGACTCGGAAATGTATAACATTTTCGACTGGACCAAGTAATAAATAGTTAAGCCAAGCCGGTGATTTAACCACCGGCTTGGCCCATATAGAAAAACAGGTATTCTCTCAATAATAAGCGCATTATGTCTTTTTAAATAGCTGCTATTGATTGAGAAGATACACTAATATAGAAATACGATGTGGACTTATTTCTTGCGCCGAACCTTAATTGCAATTCCAACCTTAATTGCCATTAGCTTCGTCATCTTTGCCTTGCTGTCGTTGGCCCCCGGCGACCCTATGGCACAATTTGCAACGAACCCCGAAGTGCCGCCCGAAGTGCGCGAGAATATGAGAAGATCGCTCGGTTTGGATCAACCTTGGCCAGTGCGATATTGGAAATGGCTTGTGTTGTTGCCCCAAGGCGATTGGGGTTGGTCATTTGCTGCCCGTAAGCCAGTGTTAGATTTTATTGGAGAACGCATGCCCCAAACCTTAGCCGTGGTCGGGGTATCTTACTTCTTGTCTGTGTTAATCGCTATTCCAATTGGGGTTTATACCGCCGCACGCCCACGTACGTGGCTTAGCTATTTGGTTTCTGTCTTGTCGATGGCGGGGATTTCATTGCCCACCTTTTTAAGTGGCACGGTCTTTTTGCTCATTTTTAGCGTAATGTTGCGCGACACGCCCTTTGGCCTGCCGATGATTTATGACACGCAACTTAAAGTGAAAGACTGGGGTTCATTTGTATTACAGATCAGGCAAAGTGCCATGCCTATTATGGTGTTGGCATTATTCACAGCTGGCTCAATGACCCGCTTTGTGCGCTCATCGATGCTTGAAAATTTGCCGATGGATTATGTGCGCACCGCACGTGCCAAAGGTTTAGGCGAGCGTGTGGTCATTATGAAACACGCCTTGCGCAACAGCCTCATCCCAGTCGTCACCTTGGTTGCCATTGGTATCCCGACTATTTTTGCTGGCGCAATTATTACCGAGCAAATATTTCGAGTAAATGGGATCGGTGAATTGCTCATTACCTCCATCAACCGCAGCGATACGCCTGTCGTGATGGGCATTGTGTTTATATTTGCAATTATGGTGGTATTTTCGTCCCTTATTGCTGATATTGTCTATGGATTGCTTGACCCTCGTATTAAATTCTCATAAATAGCTATGGCAACATTTGTAAAACCCCTTACTGCTTCTGCCACACGCACCACCCCAACCAAAATTCGGTCAAATTCTGAATTAGCTTGGCGACGCTTTAAGAAGAATCGGTTGGCCATGTTAGGCTTAATAACCATCATCTTGTTGTTATTAATGGTCATCATTGGACCATTCCTTTACACTGCGTCACCTATCAAGACAGACCCCCTTCAAGCCTATCAAAAACCTTTCAGCAAGTTTTTCTTTGGCACCGATGACGTAGGCCGTGATGTGTTAGCACGGGTATTGTTTGGCGGTCGTATTTCTCTATCTGTGGGGATTGCGGCCATGGCAATTTCGATCACCTTAGGCACGATTATTGGCGCGTTTGCCGGCTTCTTTGGTGGTGCGCTTGATTTTGCCTTAATGCGCATCACCGACCTGTTTCAGGCACTGCCTATCGTCCCGCTGCTTTTGCTCGTCACCTATCTATTTAGAGACACTGTGCGCAAAACCTTTGGGGCCGATCTGGGTATCTTTATGATCATCGTCGGTGTGATTGGTGCATTAACATGGATGACCAATGCCCGTTTGGTGCGCAGCTCATTTTTGGCACTCAAAGAGCGTGAATTTGTCGAAGCCTCACGTGCTTTAGGGGTTAATCGACTGCCGATTATGTTCAAGCACATCTTGCCAAACTCAATTGGTCCCATCATCGTGGCCGCCACCCTCAATATTGGGGCAGCGATTTTGACCGAATCAACCGTATCATTCCTCGGTCTCGGTTTTCCATCTGATGTGCCAACATGGGGAAAATTAGCGGCTGACGGTAAAGACTGGATTGATATCGCCCCACATGTCATCTTGATTCCAGCGTTCTTTATCTTCTTGACCGCGCTGGCGGTTAACTTTGCTGGCGATGGCCTACGTGATGCCCTCGACCCACGTCGCCAAGGGTAACTTATATCAAAGCTAAAATTATGAGCGCCCCATCTCTGGTAGGAGATGGGGCGCTCATAATTTTAGCGAAAACCTATTTTATGAACCTCAAAATTAAAGTCGCATCTTATACCTTCATTGCTCGTTTAGAATTAGAAGCTGCGCCGTTGACCTGTGCCGCTTTCATCAAAGCTCTGCCTTTTCACAGCAAACTCATTCAAGCCCGTTGGAGCGGCGAATCAGCATGGATTCCATTAGGCGACTACCAATTGGGGGTTGGGTTTGAAAACCATACCAGTCACCCTGCGCCGGGCGACATTTTATTTTATCCCGGCGGTTACAGCGAAACCGAAATCTTATTTCCTTATGGTGCAACTTGCTTCGCAAGTAAAATGGGGCAATTAGCTGGCAACCATTTCCTTACCATTACGAGTGGGCGCGAAAATTTGCCAGAACTCGGTAAATTGGTGTTGTGGCATGGGGCACAAGAGATTATTTTTGAAGAAATAAGCGAATGAGTAAATGCGTGAATGCGCAAGAAAATCATTCACGTATTCATACATTCACGCATTCACTCATTTTTATGCGCAAAGGAATTTATCAAGCATTTACAGCCAATGGCTTCGTTGACGCGGATGAGTTGTGGCAATTTGTAAAATTGTCCGATGGTTCGATTCAAATCGACAACGAAACGACCCGTATAAAGCCATTTGCAGAGCCACGTAGCGACTCGATTACCGTCATACTAGGGCCAGACTTAAAACTTCAGTTGTTTACTGCGCATGGGCTATTGGGGCATCGTGAAAGCCGCATTAATTGGGTCGATAACATCGCTTATACCTGTTGGCAATTTAAGTTTGAAACCCATCGCCGTGAATTGGCATGGCGCGATGACATGGAGATTAATTATCGTTCCCCATTATTGAATATGGTGACAGTTTGGCGCAGCCAACTGCAATCAGGGCAATCACGTACATTTGATGTGCTGCATTTAGATGATGTATCGTTCAAACCCACTTGGACAAAGCAAACTTATACGCGGCTTGAAGATGAAGTGCGCGACACAGAATTTGGCCGGCAGACCCTAACCCATTATCGGATTAATTTTGAAAACAAAACAATAAGTGATTTTTGGTGTGATACCGAAGGCGTTTTATTTCATTTGCACAGCCAAAATGGCAGCGGATTTAAGCTGACAGCCGTTAACTTTTGAACAATTTTAGGCTATAATTATCGCCGCGAAATTGAGGTGATGTAGCTCAGTGGTAGAGCAGGGGACTCATAAGCCCTTGGTCGCGTGTTCGACTCACGCCATCACCATAATAAAAAAAACCTAGACCCTTAGTCTAGGTTTTTTATTTTTAACCAAGCGACTTGAAATTACATGATATATAGTAGGCCAAGATTTTTGCCGAATCGACTATCACTCTGTATTCAGCAAAGGCAAATCTTTCGCTGAATACAGAGTGATAGTCGATTCGGTATTACGTCTTTTTTGAAAATGCCTTCAATTAGATTGATTCAGATTAGCGCACCCGCTCACGCACACATTCGGCGATGGCTTGAATACCTTCAGCCAGCTTATCTTCGGCGGCATAGCTGAATGCCAAACGCAAGGTGTTATTACCACTGCCATCAAAAAAACAGGCTGCGCCCGGCAAATAATCGACCCCTTTTGCCCGCACTGCCGCGTCCATTTCACGGGCATCCATATAATCTGGCAAAGTCACCCAAATAAAAAAGCCGCCTTGCGGTTGGGTCCATGTCACCCCAGTGGGCATAAATTCAGTAAGCGCGTCTTGCATGGTCTCGCAACGACGTTTATAGGCTGCGCTCAATTTGGCAATATTGGCATCTAATCCCCCATTTTTACAAAATTCCCACGCCACAGCCATCGCAAATGGGGATGCGCCACCTTCGGGCTTCAACGCCTCAAGATGTGCAATAACATCTTCATTGGCAACTACAAAACCCAAGCGCAGACCCGGTGACAAAATTTTGGAAAAAGTGCCAACATAAAAGGTGCGTACCCCACCCTCTAAAGCATAAAGCGGGGGTAAGGGGTCGCCAGCAAAACGCAAATCGTAATAAGCATCATCTTCGAGAATGACAAAGTCATATTCACGGGCCAGTTCTACAATCCGTTGCCGACGCTCAAGCGTCGTAGTAACACCGCTGGGATTTTGAAAAGTCGGAATAACATAAAACATCTTGGCACGTTTGCCAGCGGCTTTAAGCCGTTTGAGAATGGCTTCTAGCGCATCGACCCGCACCCCATTTTCATCGAGGGGCACACCTTCAATGTCTACGCCCATGTTTTTCATCATACGCACCGTCCCCAAAAAGGTCGGGGCTTCGCTCAATACCACATCGCCGGGGTCAAGCAATAATTCACAAATATAAGAAATGGCTTGCGAAGAACCGGCTGTCAGCAATAAATTCTCACGGGTAGCGGTAATTTTTTGATCACGGGCTAGTTTTTGAATCAGGGTATCGCGCAGGCCATTGCTGCCCGGTGTGCCGGCATATTGCAATGGCCATTGGCCTTGTTGATGCAGGGCGGTGTCAGTTGCGCTTAATACCAAATCATTAGGCAATAGTTCTGGCGCAGGAAAACCATAGACAAATGAAATTGCCTCATTTTTGCCCCAACCGCGTGAAACTTTAATGTGGCTGGCTTTGCGGCTTAGATGCGTGGAAATAGCATTTTGGATAGTCATAACTTTATATGACCATTATGCCTTGGAAATTAAAACAAATTTTTGTCAAAATCGCGTATCTTCTCAATAATTTGGGGTAACGCCTAGAGCTGTAATGTCAAAAGCCAAGGGTAAACTGGGGTCATATCTGCCGGTTTCGATGGCATTAATGGTTTGCCGTGACACGTCGAGTTGCTCGGCCAATTGCTGTTGCGACCAGTCACGTTCGGCGCGTAATTCGCGTAGCGTGTTTTTCATGCCAGCCTCTTCATCTCAATTGTCGCACACTCACACCATACACCAGCTTATGCCCGATATCGCCATGCCGCAATGCCAACGCCACAGCCCCATAACACGATCATCAGCGGGGCAACCCAAATGAAGCTTGGGCGCGGCAAACCGACATTTTCGAGAAAACCGTATGCCAACGTAATGAGCATGGTATCAAGAAAGGCAAAGGCCAACCCTTAGAGTTGAATGTAAAGCCAGCTTTACAGATAGGATAAAACAAAACCCCCTAGATGTCAAGTAGCCTTTACACTAAAATCATAAAGGTTACTTGACATCTAGGGGGTGTATTTGGTTGACCGCAAATCGTCGGCTGCATAAAAAAGAGCAATCAAATGACGATTGATCGTCATTTGATTGCTCTTTATGTTTTACTCTTAATTCTTGGTTCTTGGCGCTTCGCGCTTAGCCCTTACCTCTCACCCACCATGCTCAAACACCACATACTGCGACTTACCGCGCCCAAGTTTGTGATCAAACTGATGCACCAGACGAAACCCGCGCTGAGTAAAAAATGCTTTGACGGTCTCGGCGGGCAGCATAATCGGATAGCGGTCAGGAAAAGTTAGCCAATGCGTCACCTGCGTCACGTCAAATTTCTCGGCGGCAAAAAAATCAAAAGCGATAAACCCACCCGGCGCACATACCCGCATCATCTCGGCAAAATACTCAAATGAAGCCAAAGGTTTAATATAAACATAAACCCCATGACCATGCACCAAACCACATGAGGCATCGGGCGTATGCTTTAAACTAACGCCATCCGCGGGCTGACGTTTCACTTGGGGCGCATATTCTTGCGCAAGATGGGCCGCCCAATCGGCAGCTGTTTCATAAATATCGTATTGCTGCGGCTGCACCCGTTTTAAAATAAACTCAAGAAACATACCAGTGCCCGGGCCAACCTCTAACACCCGTTGACAATGGGCCAGCGCACCGGCAGAGGCAAATTCATTCGCCACCCGCTCGGCGGCCCCAACTTGTTCCCAAAGTTCTTCAACATATTCGCGCACACTTTGGCCCTTGGCTTTAGCGGCGGCAATGGCAGGGGCCGCGCCCAAATAGTCGGCTCCAGCACGAGTAATCGTAAACCCTTGGGTGAGAAGCACGCGCTCAATACCGGCGCGTATTTTGCTGCGAATTGTCATAAGCCTAAATAAATGAGTGAATAAATAGATGCGTGATTGTGGCTATATTTTAATCACGCATTCAGCAAGCAGGATGAAGACCGCCTAAAGCGCTTGAAGCGCTTTAGGCGATATCTTCACCTCAGTTGCCTAAAACGAAATTTTTGCGCTATCGACCGTCGCAAACACAGTTTTATCTTCTACACCCGGGTAAGGCCCTTGTTTCACTTCGATCATTTCGGTTGGCTCAAGAATTTCAAAGCCATGACCGCCACTGACCAACAAGACCACATCACCTGTGCCTAAGAGATAGCTCTTGATGTATTGATGATCGTCGGTATATAAATCCATCCGCACTTTACCCTTGCGCACAAATAAAGTCTCGCGGGTAAACGTCACCGCTCGCGGCACGGGGTTATGCACATGCGCCGCAATCACTTTGCCCGCGCCATATTGCATATAGGCCAATTGTTGTGACAACTCGTTAGGCGTAATAAATTGAATGCCTTGAAAATGATGGTCACCGGGGATAAGAATTGCCAGCAACTGCGCATCATGTCTAATTTCGTGAATCATTTTTTTTATTTTGGATTTTAGATTTTAGATTTTGGATTTTGTGCAAAAATTTAGTATCTTCTCACTTACCGGAAGTGTTAAAAAAAATAATTCCGAAATCATTATTTTATTATTCCCTACGGGAATAATAAAATAGTGATTTCGGCGAAAACCTGTTTTATCACACATGATTAAGGAGATACCAAATCTAAAATTACCTAAGGTATTTTGCCAATTGAAATAAACGCTCGGAATCGGTAGGCGCAGCACCACTTAGCGCCAAAGCCCACAATTCATCCGTCAGCTTGGGTTGATTTGCCAAGGTCCACCACACCCGCGTTTGCGAGCGGTGAAACGAGGTCATGAAGGCATTATGTTGTGGGTTTTTGAGCGCAAAACCAAAAGGCTGGGCCGCCTGATGCAACCCCGCCTTTAGCGCCGATTTTGCCGCCCGCACCATCAATGTGGCACGGCTGACCGGCACAGCCTGCTGCTCTGAAATCGCAATACAACAACCCTCACCGGCATAACGCGAATGCCACCAGCTCTCGGTGCAGCGCACTGGCGGAATATGATGATAAGTAACCGCTTGCGGCGCATACACAATGGTGTAACCAGCATGACGCACCGCATAACTCATCCCCGAATCACCCGTGCCAACATACAGCTTTTCAAAAGTGCCGGGTTTGCCCTGCGATTCAACCCCCAACGTATCGGGTGGGAACCCCCCAACCTGAAAAAATGCCGTGCGGCGGATGCTGAGATTTGGCCCCAAACAAGCGGGCGGGTCGTGGGCATCATCACGTTCATACAAACTCAGCATAATTGGGTCTTGGCGGCGCACCCAATCGGGCGGGGGCTGCTCAAATACCCCGCGAATTGGCCCGGCCACCATGCCAACTTTGTCATCTTGCTCAAAGGCCACCACAATGGCCCGCAACCATTGTGGCTCAACCGTTACATCATCATCAATATAAATGAGGTATTTGCCGCGGGCCGCCTCGGCCCCAGTGCGCCGGGCCACGGTAAATGACAAACGCGGTTCTTTGACATAACGTGCCCCAAATTGCTGGGTCACCTGCGGTGTCGCATCGGTGCAATTATTGTCTACCACCACCACCTCATAACGCTCATGCGCAAAATCGAGCTGTTGCAAGCTAGCAAGGGCACGCGCCAAACTATCGCAACGGTTATAGGTGGGAATGAGGATCGATGCAATGATTTCGGACATAAATTTTGATGTGAAAGGCACGTTTTGGCATGCCTGTGCTACGTGCTAGTATAGTCGTTTACCACCCACTTTTGCGCCCATCGGTGTTGAGGTTATGAACATAGATGGGCAGGATAGACAGGATTTTTTTCTTTTTTTATCCTGTCTATCCTGTCTATCCATGTTTTTATAGGGTT
>JAGWYZ010000460.1 GCA_018969115.1 Chloroflexota bacterium
AAAGCCCCTGCGCCCAAAGGTCATAGAGTGATTTCGACGAAAATTTATTTTATTCACCCCGTTTTATTGAGAAGATACATCGTGTCCTTTTAAATTTTAATGTTGCTAAATTCACGCAGTAAAAAGTTGCTTGCTTATTACGCCCCCTACAAGCGGTTGCTGGTTGCAGATCTGGCTTGCGCGGCGGTGGTGGCGCTGGTCACTTTGGCATTGCCGCTATGTGCGCGTATCATCACAAAAGATATTTTAGAGGCGGGACACCCCAATGCATTGACTCAGATTTACCTCATGGGCGGGTTGATGTTGGCGTTGATTGTGCTTCACGCGCTATGCAAGTCGTTTGTCGATTATCAAGGGCATATGATGGGCGCGTTGATGGAACGCGATATGCGGGCTGAATTGTTTGAGCATTATCAAAAGCTGTCATTTGGGTTTTATGATGATCAGAAAACCGGCCAGCTGATGAGTCGCCTGACCAATGACACGTTTGCGCTGGGCGAGTGGTTTCATCATGCGCCAGAAGACATTGTGCTAAATACGATCAAGTTTTTAGGCACATTCAGCATTTTGCTCAGTATTAATATACCGCTGACGCTGATTTTGTTGCTTTTTCTGCCGATCATGGCAGTCTATGCGTTTTATTTCAACAATCTGATGAATAAGGCGTTGCGTGCCAGTCGTGAGCGAATTGGCGATGTGAATACGCAGGCCGAAGACACATTGGCTGGGATCCGAGTGGTCAAATCATTCACCGGTGAGGATGTTGAAATTGCCAAATTTGGACGCGAAAATAGCCGTTTTGTCGAGAGCAAACGCTATTTTTATCGCAATGAAACCTGGTTTTACAACGGCATCGTGGCATTCACCCAATGGTTTACAACGGCGGTGATTGTATTTGGCGCAACCCGAATTGTGAGTGGTGAACTGGATTTGGCCGACTTGTTAACTTATTTGCTCTATGTTGGCATCTTGATCGAACCCATTCGCATTGCGCTGAATTTTGCGCGTTTGTATCAGGAAGGGATTACTGGATTTGATCGCATAATGGAGATTCTGACGCTCAGGCCCGATATTCAAGATGCGCCAACTGCGATGTCGTTGGGGCGGGTGCAAGGGCAGATCGAATTTAAAGGCGTGAGTTTTAGATATCGCGAAGGCCAAGAGCATGTGTTAAATGACATTTCGCTGCATCTCCAAGCCCGCGATTATGTGGCATTGGTCGGGCATTCGGGGGTGGGCAAAACCACGCTGTGTTCGCTCATTCCGCGTTTTTATGAGGTCAGCGCCGGTCAAATTTTACTCGACGGTCACGACATCCGCCATGTGCGTCTGCGCTCATTGCGCGAAAATATTGGCGTGGTGCAACAAGATGTCTATCTGTTTGCCGGTAGCATTGCCGATAACATTCGTTATGGCAAACCCGAGGCTACTCAAGCCGAAATTGTCGAAGCAGCGCAGAAAGCCAATGCCCATGACTTCATTGAGGCGTTGCCGAATGGCTATGACACCGATATCGGCCAACGCGGTGTGAAGCTATCGGGCGGGCAAAAACAGCGCATCAGCATTGCGCGGGTTTTTCTCAAGAACCCGCCCATCATCATTTTTGACGAAGCCACCAGTGCGCTCGATAACGAAAGCGAGCGGGC
>JAGWYZ010000461.1 GCA_018969115.1 Chloroflexota bacterium
CGCTGTTACGCGCCCCACCTGTAAACCGGTCAATTGACACGCGATTTTGCACATAATTAGTGTGAGCATCTTCGATCACCGATTCAGCCACACGCAACCTACTGATTTTTAAGGGTGGTTTGCTGGTTCCAAACAACTGATTCACAAATTCTGGCTCACTATTTTCATTGTTTTCTTGCTTCAACTGGGGGTGCAGTGTGTTAAATATACGGTTTGCACGTGCCCGCAATGCCCCAGCCAAACTGCTGCCGCTTAATATTGGGCGATATCCATTTTGCGATGGTGAATGTAAATGTTGCATATCGGGGGCATTGGCATCCCCGCTTTCAGACCGAATTAGTAATGAGCCATCTAATGCAAAAACAGCGATTAAGGTTGCGTGTAAATCTGCTTTAACCGGCAACGCCTCAAACCCAAGCGCACTGGCAATGTTGCCGGGCGTTGCTTGGGAAGCCGTGTCGTTTAGCCAATTTAATATACCTTGCGGGGTGCGCATATCGCAGCGGCGCACCCGCCAATTTTCAGCCACACATTTGCCAAATCCGCGTGTTTTACGTTTGCCCAATTCAATTTCAGACCGTTCAAGGGCAGTGAGTGTCTCAGCCAATGCCAGCCTCAAGTCACATTGGTCTTGATCTGACACAGCTAACTCAAAGCGCAACTTAAATAGGGTGCCGGTTTGGGCTAATTCAAGGTCAAATTTGGTTTTATTTGCAGCCGTGCGGGTCTTTGAATCGAGCTTTACGCCGTCGCGTAGCTCAGTGGCGACGCTATCGCCAATGGCATCGTAGACATACAGGGCACTATCGACAGTGGCCTTGCTATTGGTTTCACCAAATAACGCCTTTGCTGCGTCAGCATTACTGCGAGCCAGCGCCGCCCGTAGCGCCCCAGCTAGGCTGGCTCCACTCAGCAGCGGTTTACCACTGACGGTATCTCGTGCAATCGGCGCATCCAGCAACTCATCAACATCGCCATTGCCCATATGGGCAGGCGACAATAACCGCAAATCGGCTTCAATCAAAATACGCTCTAAAATATGGGCGTGGTCATTCCAGCGGTGGGTAACACTCATGACTTCTCCTCTTGTTGTTGACGTTTTTTAATGGCTGTTTTTAATACGGCCTCGACCAAGCGCGCTCCTAGATCGGAGTCATCAATATCGGCGGCGATCCCGCCCAGCTTAAAGTTTTTCTCCGTATCAGTGATTCCTAAATATCGCAAGTTATTTGCCGATGGGTTGATTCGGGCTTCGACCCATTGTGTTAACGAATTACCGTCAATGCGGGCGTGTTCAATTTTTTTGCCGGCAGGTTTGCCCTCAACATCCTTCAAAAAATCACTCAATGGTTGCGTTGAGTGCTGTAACACACTCGCTCGCGCCGCCAAACGCAAGCGGGCAGTGGTGGCATTACTGGGTGGGCGCATTATTGTCAGATTTTGAGTTTTGTTGCGCAATTTGTTGTCAATGATGCTTTGTAGCCGCGCATTCACAATTTGTTTTGCGGCTAACTTGCCCAACTTGCTTGTGATCGTTGGGACGAGCTGATTTGGATTTTGGCTATCTTTGCATAAATCTAGCTTGCCTTGGGTTGCCCAATTTATGGCAATTCGCCCAAACCCATCGTCACGACGTTCACCCAA
>JAGWYZ010000462.1 GCA_018969115.1 Chloroflexota bacterium
AGTTTTCTCATACCTCGATGCCCATAGCCTAAGTCTCATCATCGATGGCGAACACGGCAAAAATGGTGGCAAGCAAGATATTGTTATTCCTGTTGAGCCAAAGGATTTACAAATGGATGTCACAGCGTTGGCTGGGTTACATAACATCGAATTCAAACGGTCGCCTTCAAAAGAGCCAAAAAAGCTGGAACTGTCGCAAGCCTTGCAATATGAATTTGAAAATGGTGGCGCATGGCGCTGTTGGTTGCGTGAAAACGCGATGGAATATAAAAAAGGGAAATTAGTCCCTCAAAAACCAGAGGAGTTGAAAAAAATCAGCATACCGCTTCCTTTATTCAACCGATTGTATGAAGCACTGGGAAAACCGAGCGAAGCTACAATCACCGCTTGGGCGCGGGCAGCGGGATATTCCGATAATAAGGACGGGCTTAAAGATTTTGTGGAATGGGCAGAGGGGGGCTATTGGCTTGAAAGTGTGGTGTTTGCAGAACTGCAAAAAATTAAGAAGGACTGCAAGTTAAATGATATTGGGATGGAATATCATGTGAAAGGGAGCAGCAGCGACGATAAATTTGAATTTGATGTGGCGGCAGTGCGGGGCTACCAGCTTTTTGCAATTTCATGCACCACCGATGCCAGCAATGGCTTATGCAAAAGCAAGCTGTTTGAGGCACATAACCGCGCCCGTATGTTGGGCGGCGATGAAGCCAAGGTCGCGTTGGTGTGTTATCACGAGAAGCCCAAAAAAGTATTAGAGGATTTCAAGAGCAATCATTTTTTTGCCGAAGGCTCGGTAAAAGTATTTGGCAAACCCGAATTGCCTAAATTGAGTGACCATTTAAAAGAATGGATTGGAGAGCGTGAATGAGTGATACAAAATTTACATTAACCCTGATCGATGTTAGCGGAGTGCAGCGTTATTTGTTTGGCAGCAACAAGTTGGCGCACAATATGGGGGCATCGTGGTTGGTAGAGCAAATTACCAGCGCTTGGCTGAAAGAGTTGTTGGGCAAAAATCTAACCCGAGCATTAGCCCAGTCACCTGATGCTAAGGCCGAATTAATTTATGCGGGCGGCGGCAATGCCTTGCTGCTGTTTCGTCAACAGGCCGATGCGCTGGCGTTTGCGCGTGGGCTATCGCGCAAAGTGTTAACAGAAGCGCCGGGTTTGCAAATGTTGATCTGTCATACCCAGTTTGATTGGTATACCGATGCTTTGGCAAGCGCCTATGCCGATGTGCAGGCCCAAATTGCAAATGCTAAAACACAAGCGCTGACGTTTGGCGAGCCGCTGGGCTTGAGCGTGAACGCAGTGTGTGTATACACTGGCTTGCCAGCGATTAAAAAAGATGAAGATGGGCGCTGGGTCTCGGCAGAAATTGCTGCAAAACAGGATACGCAAAATTCGGCTCGCCAACGCCTTAAGCGATTAATACCAGAATCAGCGCCACCCAATCTAGAGTTTAATGCTGATTTTAATCAGTATGGTGACGAAGGCGAGGCCAGCTATATTGCAGTAGTGCATATTGATGGCAACGGCATGGGCAAACGTAAACAAAAGTTGTGCGATGACTACAAAACCCCGAATCAGAACCGGGAGTTGATAATAGCGCTGCGTCAATTTTCTG
>JAGWYZ010000002.1 GCA_018969115.1 Chloroflexota bacterium
TTGGGACGCGATCAAATGAAGATGCCCGATCCTGGTCGTAAACGACGAAAGAAGTTACATGAGCTTTTGAGTGAAATACCTGATTTGTCAATCGTAATCGACACATTTGAACAATGAATTGAGCGTGCAAAAGATCATAAACAAGCAGATGTGCATTACAGTGGCAAGAAAAAGCAGCATACACCGAAAACGCAAGTGGCGATTGATGTTGAAACAGGCGAAATCGTTGATGTGAGTGCAAGCAAACCTGGGCTACAAGCCGATATCAAAGTCTTGGAAGAATCTGGATTAATGAATAAGCTACCAACTAGGGTCGGTGTAATTGGTGATTTAGCCTATATTGGGATTACTGATTTGCATCCAGAAGCGAACGCGGCAACACCAAGGCGCAAGCCGCGAGGGAAAGAACGACCGCAGGAAGATATTGCGTTTAATCGCGAATTTGCACGTCGTCGTGTCGTCGCTGAGCATTCGATTGGTCGGATGCGTCGGTATTAAGCATTAGCTCAAATGGATCGAAATCACTTTAAAATCACGCAAGTCGCACTTGTGCTGTGGCCGGTTTGGCAAATCGTCAAACTCGGGCAGGCTTATATTACTAGGTAATTTGGAGTAAGTGGCCTTGCGTCATTTGCTCTTATTTGGAATGTAATCTACTGATAATACCAGTTGGTGGCGGAAGTAATAAGCAATTAAATCGGCATTATGATCCAAAGCGTTAATGCCACTGGCGATGCAATCGGCGGCAATACTGCCGCACAACGCAATGTTATCTCAAATAACAACGTTAGCATCAATCTTACCAATGGGGTCTCTGATCATATTATGCAGTTCAACGATATTGGCATCAACCCCAGCGGCACCAGTGCCATCCCAAATCAACTTGTAGGGGGCGATATTGATACCAATGCCACCGGCAACCTGATTGCCGATAATCTCATTTCTGGCAACGGCATCAAAGGCATTGAAATACAAGACCCCACCACCGCCTTTAAGATTATTGTGCGTAATAAAATTGGCACCAATGCCGCAAGCAAAATACCCGCTAAAACCTCGGAGGCCTGAGCCTAGGTTGCGGCTACAACATCGAACTGCACTGAGGCCTCCGAGGTTTATATTCTATTTTGGGGTGATGCCCCTCATTATTTTGCCAGCCAAGCAAACAAATTACGCGCAAAGGTGCGATTATCGACTTGATCGATGTCGCTGCCGGGGCCGGGGCCATTGTGCAAGGGGTTGCGATCACACAGCCCAGCCAGCCGCCCAGCGCTGGCATTCACACGCACCCAAACACACGCCACCACATCACCGGTTTGTATCTTGGCTTGTTCTTCGGGTTTAACGATACAGCCGCTGCGGGTGAGTGGGCTGCATGTTGCCAACACTTGCACTTGCGCCAGCGCCGCTTGGCTAATGCGAAATTGGCTGATGCCCTCACCTTGAATGGCCTTGACCCCATTCATCACAGGGTGCGTCGTCAGCACATCGCTGATCAAGGTGGTCGGCTGAAAATTATCGGGAAAGACTTCGATGCCGAATGGGTTGATAAAACCATTGTCGCTGGCCCAATTATTTGGCCCATATTGAAAATCGGCATAGACCAACATGCTGCCGCCTTGCTCATAATATTGGTTGAGCGCGGCCAACTCGGCAGATGAAAATAGCCGCCCATTTGACCCCAACACAACCACGGTGTAACGTTTGAGTTGCTCAATTATGATGGTGTTTTGGGTTGTCAACACAAATTCATCGACCAGCAAATTTAAATCGCGCTCAAGCACTTCGCTGCGTAGCCGTGTAAAACTTTCGGGCACAGTGCCAGCATCACGTACCCGCGAATGTGGATAGCCATTATCGGGTAGGTGATCGCCTTGGATAAACAATACATTTTTGACTGTTGGCGTTGGGGGGGCGGGCGTAAGTGGTGCAGACGCACAGGCCATTAACACAAGGGCAAAAAATAGCTCACATGTTTGCACTTTCATGGTTTCTTTTGTTGTGCAGCTTGGGCAATGATGGGAGCAGCGAGTGCAGATACGCTGATCACTTTATCAAAGTCAAAATGCTTTTTGACATTTTCACCCAGCTTAATGTCAAACATGCGAATAATGACACGAATATTTTTGTTTAGTTCACGCGCATCAAGTGCAATATCTAAATTGGTGAGGTCATCGCTGGTGCAGGCCACAATACACTTGGCATCCATTACACCGGCAT
This sequence comes from Chloroflexota bacterium, assembly GCA_018969115.1. GTDB lineage: Bacteria > Chloroflexota > Anaerolineae > J036 > Brachytrichaceae > AQU-03. Next base: position 2,218 of record JAGWYZ010000002.1, read on the forward strand.
CGATCAACGTTTGGGTACGGCGGGCATCGCCGATGATGACAGGCACATGATTGCGTTGTAAATCGGGCAGCCATTCTTCATCAACCGAGCGGTTGATGGCGGTAACGGCTTCGTGGGCTTGCAATAATTCATTAATGACACGGTAGCCGACCCGCCCAACCCCACATACCACAATATGATTTTTATAGGTGTGTGCCAATGCTAATTGCCTCTCTTGTGGATCTCGAATATAGTCTACAACATTGGCGGCCCCACCCGCAATGGCCCCAACGCCGCCGATCAGCACTGCCAAAGATGCGAGTTGCAGCCCGATTTCATCAGGCGCATCGCCCGGGCTGGCTTGCAGGGTGATGAGGTTAAGGGTGTAAAACAGGGCCTTTAGCCAATTCGATTGCGCCCCCGTGCCCCAAAAGATAATCGTGCCCATCATCACCACCCCAATTAAAATGCTTAACGATGATCGCACCCGCCACAGTGCAGCGCGAATGGTTTGCCAAATCACTTTTACACGTCGAATAATGCCGAGCGGGTTCATGGGAATTACGAATTATGAATTTGTGATGGTGAGGTGCGTATTCTACTGGCAAGTGGCAGGGATTGGGTCACAAGTCATGAGTCACGAGTCATCAATCATAACCTGTGACTCATGACTTGTGACCCAATCCTTAATCCCTCATCCTTAATTCCTCATCCCTAACTAACCACCACCGTCACACCTTCGCGTTGACGAATATCGGGCAATAGCGATGTGCCAATGCCGGCTTTGGTTGGGGCAAGAATATGTCCATTCTCGATAATGGGAATGTCAGTCACCATGTCGGGGTAGGTGATGTGTAAATAAGCCCGCACCGTTTCTTGAATGATGGCATTGGTGCAATTGATTGACAAATGAATACCAGCAAACAGGGTAAAGGGGCCGGTGCAGTCGTGCATGGCGACTGGGCGTTTATAGGCTTCGGCCATGCTGGCAATTTTTTTGCCTTCGGTGATGCCGCCCGCCCAAGTCGGATCGAGCATGATGATCTCGGCAGCGCGTTGCTCGAGCACGGGTTTATATTCGTAGCGCGTGGTCAAATATTCACTCGCCAGCACCGGCGCAGTGGTGCTGCGTTGCAATTCAGCCAAAGCCGCCACATCATCAGCCCGCATCAAATCTTCTAGCCAAAACGGCTTAAACGGTTCGAGCGCGTGCGCAATCTTTTTGGCAGCGGGCAATGACCAAAAACCATGCCCCTCGACCATAATATCCATTTTGTCGCCGACGGCCTCGCGTATTTTGCGAAATGGCTCTAGTCCGCGATCAAGATCTGCATTGCTGATCATTTGCCCGCCCAGCGAGCGCAAATTCGGCTCAAATGCGCCTTTAAAGTTGCGCCAGTGCTCCCAATTGTTGGGTTGATGCACCACATAATCGAAGGGCCAAATCTTCATACCCGATATGCCTTCGCTCAACAATTCTTGCGCTAGTTCGGCGGGGCGTGTCATAAAGCCAATTAAGTCTTCATACTTGCCGTCGGCTGGGCCATCGGTGCCATAGCCGGTGCGCCCGCCACGATTTCGCCCATAGGCTGGGCCACCGCAGGTATTGTAGGTGCGAATACGGTCACGCGCCGCGCCACCCAACAATTGCCACACTGGCACATTCATGGCTTGCCCAAAAATGTCCCACAGGGCGCAATCGATAGCCGACAGCGCCCGCACTTCAGCCCCTTTGCCAGCAATATGGGCAATGACCTCATACAACCGTCGCCAATGTAGCTCAATTGCAAGTGGGTCATGCCCAATCAACATAGGCGCGGCAAACTGATGAATAAATCCGCGCATGGCATCGGGCATGTAAAACGTGTCGCTCCAACCGCTGATGCCAGCATCGGTATGCACCCCGACAAACAAAATATTTGGGTAGTCAGGTAAGTGAATCGTTTCGAATTTGGTTATTTTCATGATAAAAAAATGTAATGCCGATGTCATTCTATCTCTAACTCCAATGAGGATAGAGATAGAGGATAGAGATAGAGGATAGAGATAGAATGATATCGGCTGAAACTTATTATTGTTAAAAATCGACTGCGTTTTTGCCCTTTAGTTGCAAAATCGCCCGTGCTTCGTCAGGTGTGGCGATATCCAGCGACAATTGTGACAAAATATTGCGGGCTTTGCTCACCAATTCGGCATTGTTCTTTGCCAGTTGGCCTTTATCTAAATACAAATTGTCTTCAAGCCCCACCCGTACATTACCGCCCATCATTGCGCCTTGGGTGGTGAGCGGGAATTGATGCCGCCCGGCGGCCAACACCGACCATACATAATCATCGCCAAACAGTCGGTCGGCGGTGCGGCGCATAAATAACACATTGTCGGGGTCGGCCCCAATGCCCCCTAAAATGCCAAAAATGGTTTGAATAAAAAATGGTGGCTGAATGAGTTTTTGATCGACAAAATAGGCCAAGTTATACAAATGACCAACATCATAGCATTCTAATTCGTAGCGAATGCCATGCTCGCCCAATTGGCGTACAATATACGCGACATCGGTAAATGTATTGCGAAAGATATTGCTTTCGCTGTTTAAAATGTAAGATTGTTCCCACGGAAATTTCCATTCTTTCACTTTTGCGGCCAAACGGTGCATTGAGAAATTCATCGACCCCATATTGAGCGAACACATTTCGGGTTTAAAACGCAGTGCCGCCGCCAAACGGGTATCGAGTGACATGACCACGCTGCCACCAGTGGTGATATTGACAACAGCATCAGTTCCAGCTTTGATTACAGGCAAAAATTGCTCAAACGCGGCTGGCTCGCCCGTTGGCATGCCATCATCGGGGCGACGGGCATGTAAATGCAAAATAGCCGCGCCTGCTTTGGCAGCATCAATGGCTTGCTGGGCAATATCTTGGGGGCGATAGGGTAAATAGGGCGACAGTGTAGGCGTATGAATGGAGCCTGTAATGGCGCAAGAAATAATAACCTTATTTGTTTTTTTCATGGTATTTAAATTGTAGAGCCAAAATTACCAACCCAACATAGCTTCAAAATGTTATATGTGGATATGAATAAGTTTTCGCCAATGTCACTACACCTTTTTAATCTGCTCTTATCGAGATATATTATAGGCGCTCTTGTGCTAACAATTCGGCTTTGCGCCCAACGCCCCAACGATACCCACCTGCATCGCCATTTTCGCGCACCACTCGATGACAAGGGATGACCACGCCGACCCGATTGGCCGCACAGGCATTGGCAACAGCACGGGTGGCATTGGGCTGGCCAATGGTTTGGGCGACTTGGCTATAGCTGCGGGTTTGGCCTTGTGGAATTTGGCGTAGGGCTTGCCATACCCGCGCCTGAAAAGCTGTGCCTTGCACATCGAGTGGTAATTTTTGCAAGCTATCATGGTTTTGCCTACCAGCAACATATTGCGCAACCGTTTGAGTCCAATCTGTTCGGGTATTGCTGGGATGGTGCTCAAGTTGGGCTGCTGGGTATTCTTCGCGCAAATCGCGCTCAAGTTGGGCATCATCATCACCAAAATACACTGCGCACAAACCGCGTTGGGTGCCAGCAATTAACATACGCCCCAAGGCACATTCGGCCAAACTATAGGTAATAACCATGCCACGCCCCCCTTTCTGATAAACGCTCGGGGTCATGCCAATAGCATCGAGTTGCTCATAAACACGGCTGGGCGTGTTAAAACCGGCTTCGTAGATGGCGGCGGTGCTCGACAACTGCTGAGGTTTAAGCACACTTTTTAGCCGTTGTAAGCGCAATGATTGGGCATATTCAAGTGGCGACAGCCCCATCACCCGTTTAAAGGTGCGTTGCAAATGAAACGGACTGACATTCAGGGCTTGGCTTAGGGCACTTAAGCGGGCGTGCCCATTGCTTTCGATCCATCGCACCACATTCTGGGCCAAGGCCTCGGCTGGCAGTAACAATTCACGCGGGTGACAGCGTTTACAGGCGCGGTAGCCCGCAGTTTCGGCGGCATCACAATCGGCAAAAAACAACACATTTTTGCGCAAGGGCTTGGCTGGGCAACTGGGGCGGCAATAAACGCCAGTGGTGCGCACTGCCACAAAAAATTGTCCGTCATAATTGGCATCTTTTGTTGTAAATGCCTGCCACATTTCGGCTTCGCTCAGGGGTGTTAGGTTTTGCTGCATAACCCTATCATAGGCGAATGGGTGTTTTTACGCTATCGGTTTCTTGTGGTGATGATGGGGTGCAGGGAGCAGAGTTGTAAAGGTGCAAGTGGCAAAGCAGCAAGTGGCAAATATGCAGGTTACAAACTAACTTTGCTACTTTGCAACCTGCAACTCTGCTCCCTGCACCCTGCTACTCTGCCACCTGCCGAAACTGACGACGATACAAATCGGCATACAAGCCATCAAGCGCTAACAATTCATCATGTTTGCCATGCTCGACAATCTCGCCATCTTTTAGCACCAACACCGCATCGGCATCACGAATGGTGGAGAGGCGGTGGGCGATGACGAAACTGGTGCGCCCTTTTAACAATTTGCTCAAGGCTTTTTGAATGAGCGACTCAGTATAGGTATCAACCGACGAGGTGGCTTCATCGAGGATGAGGATGCGTGGGTTGGCGAGAATGGCACGCGCGATGCCAATCAGTTGGCGTTGGCCTTGGCTGAGACCGCCGCCGCGCTCACCCAACACTGTTTTATAACCCTCTTTCAGACGTGCAATAAATTCGTGGGCGTTGGCGGCCTTGGCGGCGGCTTCGACCTCGGCATCGCTGGCGTTTAAGCGCCCATAACGAATGTTATCGGCGATGGAACCGGCAAATAGGAAGCTGTCTTGCGGAACCGCCCCCATTTGTTGGCGCAAACTGGCGCGGGTAAATTGTTGCACATCTTTACCATCAACTGAAATTTTGCCCGCCGATGGTTCGTAAAAGCGACTGAGCAAATTGATGATAGTGGTTTTGCCAGCGCCGGTAGGGCCAACAATGGCAACGGTTTGCCCAGCTTTGGCCTCGAAAGACACCGCGTTTAACACGGGTTTGGCGGGGTCGTAGGCGAATGAGACATGATCAAATGCGATATTGCCTTGAATGGGCGGCATCGCACAATCGGGGCAAGCCTCGTTTTCATTAGGGCCGTCTACCAATTCAAAAATGCGTTCGGCCCCAGCAAATGAAGATTGAGCCTGAGTGTAAAACGTGCTAAGTTGTTGCAGCGGTCTAAACATAGTTTGCACATAAGCCAAAAACGCCACCACTGCGCCAATCGTAAGCTGGTCATTGATCGCCAACCAGCCGCCGTAACCAGCCACAATGGCTGTCGCCACCGTAGACAAAAATTCGACTAAAGGGTTAAAGGCCGAAGTAATGGCGGTGGCGTTCATATTGGCGTTGCGGTTAGCGGCGTTGCGCTCTGAGAAACGGCGTTGATTGGCCTCGGTGCGGTTAAAGGCTTGGGCCACTTTTACCCCAGCAATTTCTTCTTGTAGATCAGATGATACATCGCCAATAGTGCGGCGGGTGCGGCGATAGGCGTTGCGGGCTAATTTCGAGAAAAAGTCGGTCGAGAACAGCATCACTGGGATGACGCTAAAACTTGCCAGCGCCAACATCCAATTCTGAAAAAGCATGGCGATGATAGTAGCAAAAAGTGCCAAAATGCCGCCCAACATTTGAATAAGGCCTTGCCCTAAAAAGTTGTTGATGGTGTCGGTGTCGTTAACCAAGCGGCTCATGACATCACCGACTGGGTTTTTGTCAAAATAATTGAGCGGTAGCGCTTGTACTTTCTTAAAAATGTCTTCGCGCAAGGCCATTAAGGTTTTTTGGGTCACTACCGACATCGCCACAATTTGGTTGCGTCCGGTGATGAACATGATGGCGAAGATGACAAGCAATATGGCTAAACTTTGCCACAAGCCAGTGGTTAGGGCCAAACGGGTGGCACTATCGGCTGCGGGTCGCACAAATTGGTCAATCGAGCGACCTAGCAAAAATGGCCATGCTGCCTGACAAATGGCATTGAGGATAGTTAAAATAAGCACGCCGATGATTTCGCGTTTAAAGGGCTTGACATACCCCCATAACCGCTGGGCGGCATAAGTTTGATTTTTGGGTTTTTCGGCCTCGACTTGGGCCATGGATTGGATTGAGCCGTGTGGGCCACCGCGCATCATAGTGAGGTGATTTTACCCCCCATTACATACGGTAAAAATTAGAATAAATCAACCCTAGCCAACGGTTTAATGATGGGTAACTGCGATGTGTGCAAACGCTGGCTAGGGTTACTTTTTTCTATTAGCCGAAATTTAATCGATCCAGCTAACCGAGAGGATATTCAACGTAATCTTCAATTTATTTCCCCTAATTTTTTTTCATTCTTGTTTATGCGGTTGTTAAGCGCGGGATATTTACATAACAAGGCTATTGGCTCGCATATCAGTGGTGGTGTCTTATGGCAAATACGACTTTAGACTGATTTTTAATGCGAACACCAATGTGTTATGTCGGGTCGTGGCTACTGGTTGCACCAATGACAAGATGTATTACCCCGATGGGTATCATGGCTGGGGGGATTCGTTGAATGGTTGAATAGTTAGCTGGCGACTCATAAGTCACGAGTCATCAATCAACCAATCAACCATCCAACCAATTAACCAATTAACCCACCAGCTAGCACCTCAGCCAAATGCAGCGCCCTGCGATCGGTGGTGTGTCCGATTTGTTGACGGCAACTGATGCCAGCAGCAACCACAACATCGTCATTATTTAATTCACGAATCGTTGGCGCAAGGCGATGCTCACTCATCTTGAGCGAGATGTCATAGTGTTCGGCCTCATAACCAAAGGTGCCAGCCATGCCACAACAACTACTGTCGATCTCTGTCACGGTTACACCCGGCAAGCGTTTTAGCACATCGATCGTCGCTTTGCCACCCACTAACGCCTTTTGGTGACAATGGGTATGAACAACAATTTTTGATTTCAGAGTTTGAATTCTGGATTTTGGATCAAACTTATCAGATAACATTGCCCAGTTTTTGTTCACATAGTCATCAAACAGCACACATTGTTTGGCTACAACCGCGAGACGTGGGTCGTTGGGCAGCAAGGCAGCGTAATCATCGGTCACGGCTGACCAATCACTCGGCTCAATGAAGATGATGGGCAAGCCTTGTTGTGCCAGCGGGTAAAGCGCGTCGATGGCGTGTTTGGCGGTGGCGCGGGCCAATGGGATCATGCCTTTGGACAAGGCTGGGCGACCAGCATCGGTGACGCCCGGCAACACAACCTCACAACCCATGGCAGCCAACACCTCAGCCGCCGCCGCCGCCACATGTGGGTAAACATAAGTGTTCATCGTATCGGCAAACAACACCACCTTCTCAACACCCTGATCTCCTCCTTCCTTCTCTTTATTCTTAATTCTTGATTCTTGGTTTTTGATTTTCAAAAACGGTTTGGCCGAAAAATGTGGCAAGGTGCGTTTGGCGCTAATGCCGAGCGTGCGCTCGAATAGGGCTTTGATCGGCGACGCGCTTAGCATGGCATTGGCCAAACCGGCCAGCGGGCCGCTGCTAAAACGTGCCAACATATCGATATTGGCAAACAAAAAGTCGCGCACGGGGCGTTGATTGTGCGAATAATATTGCGCCAAATATTCGGTTTTTATACGCGCCATGTCAACCGACGATGGGCATTCGGCTTTGCAAGCCTTGCAGCCAACGCACAATTCCATCGTCTGATACAAACGTGGGCTAAACATGGCATCTTTGGGCAACAAACCCGATGATGCGGCCCGCAACATATTGGCCCGCCCACGGGTGGCATGTTCTTCTTCGCGGGTGGCAATAAAACTCGGGCACATCGCGCCAGTCGTCGTTTTGCGGCACACCCCGGCCCCGTTGCACATCTCAATCTCCATGAGAAAAGGAGAGGAAGGTGCTGAGTGCTGCGTGCTAAGTGCTGAGTCATGACTCATGACTGGTGACTCAACCCCTTGCCCACTTAATTCTTGGCTCTTGGCTCTTGGCTCTTGGCCCTCTCCCTCTCCCCAATGCAAATGCGTCTTAATCTCGATCGGTTTGTAGTCGGGGCCAATACGCAAATGATCGCCGATGCCAGCGGGTGGGCCATCGACGGTGACAAGGTTGCCGGGGTTAAACAGGTTGTCGGGGTCAAAGGTGTGTTTGACCTGTTTAAACAACCCATACAAATCTTTGCCATAAAAACGCTCACTTAGCCAACTGCGTAACCGCCCATGCGCATGTTCCGAGGCCATCGCGCCGCCATATTCGCCCAAAATGCTGCACACAAACTCGGCAATCAGCTTCATCTTTTCAACTTCGCTGCCGTGTTTCAGGTTGAGAATAGGCCGAATGTGCAAACAACCAGCACTGGCGTGGGCATAATAGGTCATTCGCACGCCCAAATCGCGGCAATATTGCTCGATGCGCCCAATATATTCGGCCAAATGTTCAGGCGGCACGGCAGTATCTTCAACAAAGGGCAACGGTTTCCAATCACTGCGGGCGCTCATCATCAGCCCCAAGCCCACTTTGCGCACTTTCCACACATTGGCTTGTTTTTGTGGGTCATAAATCACATTAATGGGGCCAGTGCTGGCACCACGTGCGGCTAAATGGGCAATCAGACCGTCACATTTGCTGCGCAATTCAGCGTCACTATCGCCGGTATATTCAACCGCCAAAAAGCAAAAAGCCTCGCTTTGTAAAAAGGTTTTCTTAAGCCGTGCAAATTCGGGGATATTGTCGGCAAAACGCAGACTCATGTCATCAACCAACTCAATCGCATCGGGTTGGGTTTCGAGCATGGCGGGGGTCGCCAATAATGAGGCCATAAGGTTGGGAAACTCGACAATCACCAGCGCCAACTTTTTGGGACGCGGGACCAGTGCCAGCTTTAGCTCGGTAATGGTTGCCAGTGTGCCTTCGCCGCCGCAAATGGCATCCCCCAGAAAAAAAGCCGAAGGCGGCTGAATATGACCATAAGGCGGCACATGATTGATGCTGCCATCGCGGATAAAACGGGCGAGATTGTAGCCGCCACTGCGCCGCCAATGTTTGGGCGTGCCATAGCGAATGGCGGCGCGGTTGCTTTCATCACTGAGCAAGGCGCTCATGCTGCGGTAAATGTCGCCTTCGCGCCCGCTTTTTTGGCGGTGCCAGTCAAGCTGGGCGGCATCGAGCGGTTTAATGTGTGCAATTGAGCCATCGTTGAGCAAGCACGTCATCTCAAGCACATGGTCTGCCGTCATGCCATACAACACTGAATGCGCCCCACTGCTGTTATTTGACACAATGCCACCAACGGTGGCACGTTCAGCACTGGCTGGGTCAGGGCCAAATTGCAGCCCGTGCACCTTGGCGTGCCCATTCAGCACATCAAGCACCACCCCGGGTTGTACCCGCGCCCAACGCTGTTCAGGGTTTATCTCAAGAATGTGATCGAGGTGGCGGCTGGTGTCGATGATGAGGGCCGAATTTACCCCTTGCCCACACAAACTGCTGCCGCCACCGCGTGGCAACAGCGGCATCTTATATTTGTGTGCCAACTCGACTGCGGCTTGCACATCATCCATTGTTTTGGGGATGAGCACGCCGAGTGGCATGACCTGATATGGGCTGGCATCGGTGCTATAGAGCAAACGGCTGTAATGATCATCACGCACCTCGCCGGTGACATGACGGCGCAGCTCAGCTAAAAAATCGGAAATGGGTGTTGCGGTTTTCATCGGCGTATATTATGCCGTGTTTGGCATGAGATTGATAAAAATTTTTCAATAATGGGGAGGGATCCCAAAAAACATAATGCCAAACACGAAGCGATCGTGAGTTCAGCGAAAGAATTGCCTAAAGCACTTAAAATGCTTTAGGCGATTCTTTCGCCTCAGCTATCTTTTATCAACGATAATATTCGATATGTCTAATACATTTCATCGCAATTTAAAGCAAACCGTGCCGGTCGTGGTCAGTGGCCAAGGCATTTATTTGACTGATGCCCAAGGCAAACGCTATATCGATGCCTGTGGCGGGGCGGCGGTTGCATGTTTAGGTCACAGCCATCCGCGCATCACCGAGGCAGTGCATCGCCAAGTTGACCGCTTGTCTTATGCCTCGACCGTATTTTTTACCACCTCCGATGCCGAGGCTTTAGCCAGCCATTTGGCAGCGCGTTCACCCGGCACACTCAATTGGTCGTTTTTTGCGTCGGGCGGTTCCGAGGCCATCGAATCGGCCATGAAATGTGCACGACAATATTTTGTTGAAATTGGGCAGCCACAACGCCAACACTTCATCAGCCGCGCCCAAGGCTATCACGGCAACACCTTGGGGGCGCTATCGTTAAGTGGCATTGCGGTGCGGCGTGCGCCCTATTTGCCCATTTTGTTGCCTACTACGCATCATGTGTCGCCATGTTACGCCTATCGGCATCAATTGCCTAGCGAAAGCGAAGAACAATTTGCCACGCGCTTGGCCGATGAGCTTGAAGCCAAAATTCTTGAGATTGGCGCAGACAAAGTGATTGGCTTTTTTGCTGAAACAGTGGTGGGCGCGGCCTTGGGCTGTGTGCCGCCGGTCAAAACCTATTTTCAAAAAATTCGCGCGGTATGCGACAAATACGGCGTGTTGCTCATTATTGATGAGGTGATGTCGGGCATGGGCCGCACTGGGCCATTATTTGCCTGTGAGCCTGAAGGCATCGCCCCCGACATTTTGGTCATGGCCAAGGGGCTGGGCGGCGGCTATCAACCCATCGGCTGTATGATGGTGAATGCGCGTATTCACGATGCTTTGGTCAATGGGTCGGGGCAATTTGTCAATGGCTACACCTACACCGGCCACCCGCTGGCCTGCGCGGTGGCGCTTGAGGTGCAAAAGGTGATCGAAGAAGACTATCTGCTCGACAATGTAAAAGTGCGTGGGGCACAATTGCGAGCGCGGCTCGAGGCAACCGTCGGGCAACACCCCAATGTCGGCAACATTCGCGGGCGCGGCTTGTTTCAGGGCATCGAGTTTGTGGCTGATCGCGCCAGCAAAACGCCTTTCGCGCCGAATCAGCTGATTAATGCCCGCATTAAAGCCGAAGCCATGCAACATGGTTTATTGGTTTACCCGACCGGCGGCACTGCCGATGGGGTTTCGGGCGATCATGTCATTTTAGCCCCACCCTATATTTGCACCGCGCAAGAGATTGACGAAATTGCCGATTTATTTGACGCGACGGTTAATGCAGTTTTTGCGGCGCTATAAAATGTCTGTCTCAATAAACACTTTTTTGCCGCATGAATGGCAACGCTATCGCGATTTACGTCTGCGTGCACTTGCCGATTCACCCGATGCCTTTGGCAGCACACTTGCCCACGAGCAACGCCGTACTGATGACGAATGGGCGGCGCGACTCATCAACGCCAGCACCTCACGGGCCGATTTGCCATTGGTAGCAAGGGTGAGGGGGCAAGCTGCGGGGTTGGCTTGGGCCAAAATCAACCCACTTGATCATAAGGTTGTCAACCTTTACCAAATGTGGGTCGCCCCCGAGTTTCGGCAATTGGGTGTTGGGCAACTATTGCTCAATAGGGCAATTGACTGGGCACGCGAGGTAAATGCCCAAAGCATGATGCTGGGGGTGACGTGCAGCAATTCAGCAGCGCTACGGCTCTATACCCGCACTGGCTTTGTCGCGGTGGGTGACCCTGAGCTGTTACGCGCAGGCGCTACACTATCATCGCAAACTATGCAGTTGTTTTTGTAGGGGGGCGGGTCTATGACCCGCCGCCTCATTCACGTTGTTCGGTGCGAAATATTTGAAAACCACGCGCTTGATAATTTGCCAAGGCATTAGCATGGTCGTTTGTTGAGGTGTGCAACCACACCCGCGTTGCCCCATTCGCCCACGCCCTGCCCACAGCCAATGTGAGCATATGCCCGCCCAAGCCACGCCCAATAAAGGCAGGCGTTAGCCCAAAATAGGCAATTTTGATGCCGCCATCGGCTTCAGTTTGAAATTCAACATAACCGGCAGCAATAGTTTGCGCCCACATTACCCATGTTTCAATATGGGGCTGATGCAGATAATCAAACCATTGTTGATCTGTCCACACCAGCCGATCAACCCAGTGAAAATTTTTGCCGACTGTATAATATAAATCGCGACTTAAGTTTGGGTCTGGCGGGTCTATTTTTTGAATTACAACATCAATTTTAGGCACGAGTGACGGGCGCAATTGGCTTGCGTCGGTCATTTCTAAATAGGTAATGGTTTCAGGCATATGTGTCTTATTTTCCAACATAAGCCACAACATCAATCTCAATCATAAAATCGGCCAAAAGTTGGCTGCCAACGGTCGTGCGCACGGGGCGTGCCGCTGGAAAATATTCGGCATACACACGGTTATAACCAGCAAAGTCATTTAAATTTTGCAAATGGGTGGTCACTTTAACCACATCGCTCATTTGTGCGCCAGCCGCAGCCAACACCGCTTTAATATTTTCGAGCGTTTGGCGGGTTTGCCCTTCGATGTTATTGCCGACCAGTTCGCCCGTTTGTGGGTCTTCGGGACCAAATCCGCAGGTGTAAATAAAGTCACCCGCTCGAATTGCTTGTGAATAAGGCGAGCTGGGGATTGGCGCTTGGTTTGTCTGAATGATATGTTTCATGGGTTGATTATACAAAGCACGGCCTTAAACTAAGATTTTTGCCAACACCTTAAAAATATCAATGCTTTGATCTTAAATAAATTTTTGTATACAAATTGGCATACAATTAAGCATACAAACAAAATCATATTTCATCATTTTAGGACTTACGCACAACTTAACTTTTCTACCACGAAGAACACAAAGACCTCAAAGATTAAGCCAATTTCATATCTTTTCTTTGTGCCCTTTGTGGTGAAATTTTTTGATTCGCGTAAGTCCCAATTTAAAAGGTGACCCATGCAATTGACCCACAAATTTTCGCTCCCGTTAATCAAACCCAAGCCAATACTGCCACCAACTGTTGTAGCGGCGCAAGCACTCGAAACATTGACGCAAGACTTAGGTAAACATTTATTGACGGCCTTGCGCAAACATGGGCGGGGGGGCATTGCTGAATCGCTGTATGCCCAAATGTTGAAATTGAGCACCAGCGATGAAAAATTGAAGGTCGAGCTATTTCGCTTTGTCGATGTATTGCCAACGTTAAAAACCCCCGAAGCCGTGATGCAACATTTAAACGAATATTTGCGTCAGCCGGGTGTAAAGCTGCCGGCTGGCGGCAGCAAATTGCTAACACTGGCAGGAAAATTGCCCGGGGGTGAGCGGCTAAGTGAGCAGGTGGTGCAATTGGGGGTTCAAAGCATGTCGCAGCGCTTTATTGCAGGTAAAAATGCGAATGAAGTGACGAGTAAATTATTGGCTTTGCGCCGGAACAATATGGCGTTTACCCTCGATTTGCTGGGCGAGGCCGTGATTAGCGAAACTGAGGCCGAAAGCTATCAGCAGAAATATTTAGACATTATTGCTGCCCTTACCGAGCGGGCGCGTAGCTGGTCGGCCAATTTGCAAACCGACGGCGTGCCTTGGGGGAATACAAAAACTTCCGAGGTCTTGAAGACCTCGGAGGTTTCAACCATGCCGCGTGTCAATGCTTCGGTCAAGTTGTCATCGCTATATGCGCGGTTTGACCCAATGGCAGCCGAGGCCACCGCCGAAGCGGTAAAAGCCCGTTTGCGCCCCATTTTGCGGCTGGCGCGTGAACGCAGCGCTCAAATTCACATCGATATGGAGCAATATGACTATCGTGATATGACGCGCCGTATTTTTATGGAGATTGTGAATGAGCCAGAATTTTGTGATTGGCGCGATATTGGGATTGTGGTGCAGGCTTATTTGCGCGACAGCGAAGAAGATTTGCTATTGTTGTTGGCATGTGCCAAACAACGCGGTACCCCATTTTGGATTCGGCTGGTGAAAGGGGCTTATTGGGATTATGAGACGATGTTAGCGGCCCAACGCGATTATGAGTCGCCCGTATTTGCCGAAAAATGGCAGACCGATGACAATTATGAGCGCTTGACCGAGATGCTGATCGCCAATTATCAATATTTGCGCCCAGCCATCGCTTCGCACAATGTGCGATCGGTGGCCCATGCGCAAGCGGTGGCCCAACAACTTAATTTGCCTTTGGGAACGGTTGAATATCAGGTTTTATATGGCATGGGTGAAGCAATGGGGCGAACCTTGAGCGCCCAAGGCAACCGCGTGCGAGTGTATGTGCCATTTGGCGAATTGTTGCCGGGCATGGCTTATTTGGTGCGGCGCTTGCTTGAAAATACCAGCAATGATTCATTTGTCAAACAAGTGGAATTAGATCATTGCGCGGCCAAGGCGTTGTTGGCCCCGCCGACTCGTAGAGACGTGCCGGTGGCGCGTCTTTCGCCGCCACCGGCGATAAAAGACGCGCCACCGGCGATAAAAGACGCGCCACCGGCGATAAAAGACGCGCCACCGGCGATAAAAGACGCGCCACCGGCGCGTCTCTACAGGAACAACCCATTGATTGATTTTGCCAAAGCTGCGAATCAAAGCCAAATGCAAACGGCCTTGACGTTGGTGCAAGGCCAATTGGGAATGACCGTGCCAATTGTGATTGGCGGCAACCGTGAAGCGGGTGAACAGTTGGTAGCGCGTGAAAACCCATCAAAGCACAGCCAAGTGGTGTGCCAAGTACAATATGCCAGTGTGGCGCAAGCCCAACGTGCGGTGGCCTTAGCCGAGCATTTGTTGCCGATATGGCGCGATGTAAGCGTGCGTGAGCGGGCCGATGTGTTGCGGCGGGTGGCGGCTGAATTTGAACGGCGGCGGCACGAAATTAACGCTTGGATGGTGATGGAGGTGGGCAAGCCTTGGCGTGAGGCCGATGGCGATTTGGCCGAAGCAATTGATTTTTGCACCTATTATGCCGATGAGATGGCGCGATTGGCGCAGCCACGCAAGCGCAATGTGCCGGGTGAATGGAATGAATATAGATACGAAGCTCGTGGCGTATCGGTCATCATCGCGCCGTGGAATTTTCCGTTGGCGATTTTGACCGGCATGACGGTGGCGGCGTTGGTGGCGGGGAATACCGTCGTCATCAAACCTGCCGAGCAATCATCGCGGGTGGGTTACTTTTTGATGGAAGCGCTTGAGGCGGCGGGTTTGCCCAAGGGCGTGGCAAATTTTGTGCCGGGCGCGGGTGAAACGGTTGGCGCAGCGTTGGTGGCAGACCCGAGAGTCGCCGTCATCAATTTTACCGGCTCAAAAGCCGTCGGCTTGCATATTATGAAAGAGGCCGCCGACATTAAGCCCGGCCAGCGTGAAATTAAGCATGTGGTGGCCGAGTTGGGCGGCAAAAATGCCATTATTGTTGATAGCGATGCCGATTTGGATGAGGCGGTGTTGGGTGTATTGCACTCGGTGATCAGTTTTGGTGGGCAAAAATGCTCGGCGTGTTCGCGGGTGATTGTGGTTGGCCCCAATTACGACGCTTTTTGTGCGCGGCTCAAAGACGCCATTCACAGCGTCAAGATTGGCGCGGCTGACGACCCCGCCACGTCATTGGGGCCGCTGGTCGATGCCGCCTCGCAAGCGCGTATTCAGCGCTATATCGAGATCGGCAAACAAGAGGGTAAATTGTTGGCTAGCATCGAACCAAGCGCCGAGTTAGCCGCGCAGGGGCATTATGTGCCTGCCGCCGTGTTTACCGATTGCGACCCACGTGGGCGGTTGTGCCAAGAAGAAATTTTTGGGCCGGTGTTGGCGGTGCTGCGGGCGAGGGATTTGGACGAAGCCATGCGCATCGCCGATGACACGCCGTATGCCTTGACGGGTGGGTTTTACTCACGCTCACCAGCCAATATTGCGCGGGTGCGACGTGAATTTCGCGTCGGCAATTTATACATCAACCGCAAAATTACCGGCGCTTTGGTTGACCGCCAACCGTTTGGCGGCGGGCGCATGAGCGGCGTGGGCAGCAAGGCCGGTGGGCCAGATTATTTGCTGCACTTTGTGCTGGCCCGCACCATCACCGAGCAGGTGATGCGGCGCGGGTTTGCGCCGGTGGATTAGCCCAATACACCCATTTCGCGCAAAATGGTGGTGACAGGCGGCAATTGCCACAGCCATTCGACCCGCAATTTCAAGCCCGGCAACACCTGTGACTGGTATTCACCCGCATGGGCCTTTAATATTTGGCTAAATTCACCGTCTTCAAGCTGATAAAACGTGGCTTTTTGGTGCATCGGGTCAATCAACCAATATTCGGCTACGCCTGCGTTTTCATATTCATACAGCTTTTCGCCGCGATCCGTATCTACCGTTTCGGGTGAGGCCACTTCGATCACCAGATCTGGCGCACCTTCGATGTAATTACTCCGAATGCGCCCATCGTTTGCTTTTGAGATATAAACTAAATCGGGCTGCCGCCCCGATGGGCGCTTGGGGAGTTGTACTTTGATGGGGGATGTAAACACCCGCCCCAATTGCTTCATTTCTGCAAAAATGCGCAACAATGTTAACAAGAAAGCAACAACATCTTGATGCAAAATACTTGGGGCACTCATTAAAATTACATCTCCGTCAACCCATTCCGCCAGTGTGTCTTCGTCGCACCACGTGATAAATTCTTCAAAGCTCATATGACGCGGCTGCACCACGTAACCATTGGCCCGTGGCACATAATCCATCAACATGGGTGGCGCATGAATTTTTACTTCGGCATCCTGTCCTTTTGAGGGAGTCGTTATCATCATAAATATAGCTTGACCATATCACATGAGCAAATGCAAACCAGTTTTTGCCGATTCCCGATACCTGCTCTGCTTACGGCAGGGCAGGTATCGGGAATCGGCATACGTCTTTATTGGTCTGTCATTTTATTTTACTATGCGCCCCACCAAACCGGCTGTAAGCGCAAGCGCCTCGTCAAGTTTGCTGACATCTTTACCGGCGGCTTGAGCCAAGGTGGGTTTGCCGCCACCACGACCATCGACGACGGCGGCGATTTCACGGATGAGTTTGCCAGCATCTAACCCACGCTTATTGAGATCGGGCGACACACCAACGACCAGCGCCGCCTTATCGGCAATAACCGCGCCGAGCACACATACCCCGCTGGCATATTTTTTGCCAAACCATTCGGTCATTTCGCGCAGCAAATCGGCATTTTCGGCGCTAACGCGAGCCGATAATACATTAATGCCGTTGACTTGCGTTACCTTGGCCAGCGATGTTTCAAAATGTGCGCGTGCCAATTCACGTTGGGCTTTTTCGAGCGCTTTTTGGGTTTCGCTCAGTTGTATGCTTAGCTTGCGCACGGCATCGATTGCCTGATCGGTGGGCACGCGCAAGACTTGGGCCACTTGGGCAATTTGCTCGGTTTGTTTGCGGGCCAATTCGACCACGCCGTGCCCAGTGACCACTTCGATACGGCGCACACCCGCCGCCACCGCACCCTCGCTTACAATCAACGCGCCGCCAATATCGCCAGTGCGCGAGACATGCGTGCCGCCACACAATTCGGCGCTAAATGATGGCTCGCCGGGTTGACCAATACGCACGACTCGCACCACATCGCCATATTTATCGCTAAAGAAGGCCATTGCACCACTGGCGAGGGCCTCTTTGTAGTTTTCTTGTGCCCATGCCACCGGCATATTGACATAAATCGAGTCATTCAGCATGTCACCAACGGCTTCTAGCTCATCGGCAGTGAGCGCGGTGGTATGCGAAAAGTCGAAGCGTAGCCGGTCGGGCGAAACCGCCGAGCCTTGTTGTTGCACATGGGTGCCTAAAATGCTGCGTAAAGCACTTTGCAGCAAGTGGGTGGCCGTGTGGTTGCGGGCAATGTGGCCTCGGCGCAGCACCTCAACTTGCACATTGCACGATTCACCCACTCGTGGTTCACCCGCCAATACTTCACATTCATGCACAATCAAGCCAGCCACTGGCTTGCTCACACCTGTTACTTTTAATTGCCATGTGCCAATCGTGCTGTGAATTTCGCCGGTGTCGCTCACTTGCCCACCGCTGTCGGCATAAAAGGGCGAGGCAGCTAAGATCACATCAACCTTCTCACCCACCACCGCATTCGCGGTCGGCTCACCTTCGCGCAAAATCCCAACCAAGGTTGTGGTCATGGTGAGCGCATCATAGGGGTTGTGCGTTACACCACTGGCAGGCAGTTTGCCCTCGGCCTTCAGTGTGTCGAAGGCTTCGGCATAAGCGCGGGCCGCATCAAAATGACCGACAAATTTGCCGGATGAGGCCTTGCGTGCCACTTCTTTTGAGGCCTCACGGGCAGCTTCGTAGCCTGCCTCATCAATAACAATGCCTTTTTCACGTGCCACATCACGGGTGATTTCGAGTGGCAAGCCATAGCTTTCATACAGACGAAAGGCATCAGTGCCCGGGAGGATTGGGGATTGAGGATTAGGGATTGAGGATAAATTATTAATCCCTAACCCTTCAATGACCTCATCGAGACGCGCCAAACCGGTATCGAGGGCGCGGGCAAAACGCTCTTCTTCGCCGTGAATGGTATTGAGAATGTGGTCGCGGCGCGTGCGCAGGTCGGTGTAATAGCCGCCCATTTTGTCGATGACGGCATCACTTACTTTGTAGAGGAAAGGATCATTTAAGCCCAACTTTTGGCCATAGCGCATGGCGCGGCGCATAATCATGCGCAAAATATAGTTGCGCCCAACATTGCCCGGCAACACCCCATCACCAATGAGAAACGCAGCAGCGCGGGCGTGATCGGCAATGACGCGATATGGCACATAATTGTCGCGGCGTTGAGCATCGGTTTGCCCAGCTAGGGCTTGGGTGCGCAACATAATATCAGTGAACAAATCGCTGTCATAATTATTTTCGCCGCCTTGTAATAATCGACATAGCCGCTCGAAGCCCATGCCGGTATCTACGCCGGTTTGCGGTAAATTATGCAATTCGCCGTTTTCGGTGCGGTTAAATTGCATAAAGACCAAATTCCAAATTTCGACGGTGGTTTCATTTTGGTCATCGTCATTATTCACCCATTTGGCATCGTTATCACCATTTTTGCCCATGAAATAATGAATTTCGGAGTTGGGGCCGCATGGACCGGTTGGCCCCATCGACCAAAAATTGTCTTTTTCACCGAAGCGCAAAATGCGCGACGACTTGATGCCGACTTTTTGCCACAAGGCTTCTGATTCATCGTCATTTTTGTAAATGGTGAACCACATACGCTCGCGCTCAAGACCATATTCGCCCTCAAGCAATTCAAGCGCAAAACGCATGGCATCGGGCTTGAAATAATCGCCAAACGAGAAGTTGCCGAGCATTTCAAAAAAAGTGTGATGGCGTTTGCTAGGGCCCACGTTTTCGAGGTCGTTATGCTTGCCACTGACGCGCATTACCTTTTGTGATGTAGCTGCACGCACATATGAACGCTTTTCTAGCCCCAAAAAAGCATTTTTGAATTGGTTCATGCCGGCATTGGTAAATAAAATGCTTTTATCGCCGTGTGGGATGAGTGACGACGAAGCCACAATTTCGTGGCCGTTGCGTCCGAAATAATTGAGGAATGTGCTGCGAATCTCGTTGCTTAACTTCATGATAGTGCGCCTATTATTTGACTGTTATTTAAGTGCCAATATGAGGCTGACAAATATGTCTAATTATACGGGGTCGCATACGATTGGTCTTAGCTGGTTATAATCGGGTTGAATTAGTTTAGATATGGATTACGACA
The DNA here is from genome assembly GCA_018969115.1 of Chloroflexota bacterium. GTDB lineage: Bacteria > Chloroflexota > Anaerolineae > J036 > Brachytrichaceae > AQU-03. The sequence continues at coordinate 21,989 of JAGWYZ010000002.1, forward strand.
TCATCATCGGCATAGAAACGCATGTCGAGTTAGACACCCATAGCAAAATGTTTTGCACCTGCTCGGCCAATGGTTTTGGGGCCGAGCCAAATGTGCATGTATGCCCAACCTGTGCCGGGATGCCGGGTGCATTGCCGGTCATTAATAAGCGGGCAGTCGAATTTAGCATGATGCTAGGCGTGGCGCTCAATTGCAGCATCAACCAGCATACGTTTTGGGAGCGTAAGAGCTATTGGTATCCTGATTTGCCAAAGGGATATCAGATCACCCAATATCAATATCCGATGTGCTATGACGGCTACCTCGAATTTGATGTGCGTGATCTGAGTGGCGGCTGGAATGAACAAAGTTACCGCAAACGGGTACGTATTCGCCGCGCCCATTTAGAAGAAGATACCGGAAAATTGACCCACGCCGGACGTTCCTCGTATGTTGATTACAACCGCAGTGGCGTGCCCTTGCTCGAAATTGTGACTGAGCCAGATATTTTTAATGCGCATGAGGCGTATGCCTATTTGAGCGCATTGCAAGACATTGTGCGTTATCTCGGTATTAGCACTGGCGATATGGAAAAAGGCGCGATGCGTTGCGAGCCAAATATGAGCTTGCGGCCAAAAGGCACAGATGCTTTTGGCACCAAAGTCGAGATCAAAAACCTCAACTCGCTTAGTGCCGTGCGTGGGGCGATTGCGTATGAAGCCAAACGCCAGTCGGCGGCATTGGATAAAGGTGAGAAAATTCGCCAAGTGACCTTAGGCTGGGACGATGTGCGTGGGGTGACGGTGGTGCAGCGTGAGAAGGAAGATGCGCATGATTATCGCTATTTCCCTGAACCTGATTTGCCGCCGTTAGATGTAAGTGACGCATGGTTGGATGAGGTGCGGGCGCAAGTGCCAGAATTGCCCATTGCCAAACAAGCCCGTTATCAAAGCGAATTTGGGTTAAGCGCCTATGATGCAGTGCAACTGACAAATAATAAAGCGGTGGCAGAGTGGTTTGAAAAAGGGATATCGGCGGGAAAGGATGAAGGCCCTGTTCATCCTTCATCCTTCATCCTTCATCCTTTCGCAAAGCGCCTTGCCAATTTCATCATTGGCGATTTGACGCGGCTGATGAATGCCAGTGGCACAGCCATCAACCAAATTAAGATAAAACCAGCCCAGTTGTTGGGGTTGGCAAAATTGGTTGAAGCGCAAACAATTAATAGCAATACGGCTAAATTGGTGATTGAGGAAATGTTTAACACGGGTGCTGAGGCGCAAGCCATTGTGCAAGCCAAAGGCTTAGCGCAAGTGAGCGACAGTAGTGTGCTTGAAAAGACGATTGGAGATGTGCTCGCTGCAAATCCGAAAGAAGTGGAGAATTATTTGAAAGGCAATGAGAAGTTGTTGCAATTTTTGGTCGGGCAGACGATGAAGGCCAGCAAAGGCAAAGCCAATCCGCAGATGATTCAGAGTTTAATGAAGGCCGCGCTGGAGAGGCGACGACTATAATTTGGTTTATGAAACATAGAATTATCGAGCTGGACGGACTACGTGGTATTGCTATATTAATGATATTAATATGGCATTATTTCACTAATTTAAGTTTTTCTGTTCCCGATTATTTGACTAAATTTCTAACTAAATTAACTATGCTGACATGGAGCGGCGTTGATTTATTTTTTGTTCTATCTGGTTTTTTAATCGTTGGTATTCTCCTTGACAATAAAAACTCAAAAAATTATTTTAAAGTGTTTTATATTCGAAGAATATGCAGAATATTTCCACTTTATTACGCAATGTGCATTATATATATTGCATTGTCACAAAGCGGAATTAATATATCTTATTGGTTGTTTAATCCTGCCATTCCTAGCTGGAGTTATCTTCTGTTCTTGCAAAATATTTTCATGACTATCCAAAACACTTATGGAGGGCATTGGTTGGCAATTACTTGGTCATTAGCCGTAGAGGAGCAGTTTTATTTATTAATTCCTCTAATGATCAAGTTTTTTCCTAAAAATTTGCTCGTTAAGGTTTTTGTTATTCTAATTTTATCTGCTCCATTATTTAGAATTACCTTTAATCATTTTTTTAGCGGTTTAGCTGCTTATATCCTTCCAAATGCTCGGGCTGATTCACTTTTAATTGGCGGGTGTCTTGCTATTATATTTCGATCAAACCTAATGCCATTTATCTATTTAAGGTTTGAGCAGATAAAGGGAATCATTGTAGTTTTTATAGTAGGCTACTTTATATTTACATTTTTTGATTACAACGTTGGAACTGCATTTTCGCATATTTGGCTAGCTACTTTATCTGGTTTACTGCTGCTGCTTGCATTAACAGCATCAAATGATTGCAACTCAAAGGTTGGCGCTTTTTTTCGGCAAAAATGGTTACTTTGGTTAGGTACAAGGTCTTATGCAATTTACCTTCTTCATCAAGGTGTTGCTGGATTAATTTGGGTTATTTTTATTGGTCAACAAGTCCCAATCATTACGCGCCGCTTAGATTATGGATTAGTCGGTTTATGTTTGCTTATTACTTTCATAATTGCAGAAATTTCATATCGATATTTTGAAAATAAATTTATTGCTTATGGCTATCGATACAAATATTAGTTTTAACCGGATTAATGCAATATTTAACCAACGATTTCCGCATACTACCATTTGTGTCTTATTTGCACTTGTAATCAGTTGTTATTGTTTTAATCCCAATCTTAGTAGTTGGTTTGGGTTAATTGACGATCATGAAACTATCAAATATCTCGGATCTGATAGAGTACTGTATATATCAGAAATACCCGGTTTTTTGCTTGAGACTGAAGTTGGTCACCCATTTGAATCAAGACGATTCCGCCCAATTTATTATTCACTACGACTAATTGAAACTGCACTGTGGCGCGACAATGTAGCTATTTGGTATGGCGTGCGCATGGCAGCTTTTGCAGCTTTTGTGTCACTCATGGCCTATTATTTTACTGGCTGGTTTGGCTGGGGATTAGGCGGGGCGCTGTCGTTTGCAACTTTGGCTGCGCCATATTGGGCCGATATTTTTGGACGGCTTGGACCACCGGAAAATTACACTGTGCCTGCAATGGGGTGGGTGGCATTTGGCTTGTCAGGGCTGATTGGCACTGGGCGATCGGCTGGTGTTGGTTCTGTTGGGCGTTGGCTGGCGTTATTATTTGGCTGTTTGATCGCCATTGGAGTCAAAGAAAATTACCTATTTTTGTTGCCGTTGCTGGTTTGGGCAGTATTTATTTTGCTTCAGGCGCGGCGCTGGCGGCTCGCTAGCTTGGCATTGTTGGTGCTGGTTTTATGTACTATCACTATCTTTATTTTTTTGCTGGCTAATTTTGTGGGCGGCAACGATTTTTATGGCGATGATACGAGCTTGAAGGGACGGTTGAAATTGCTGTTGTTGTATTTTCGCTATTATCGCCCCGCGTTCAATTATGTAATTGGCGTGGCAGCACTGTTGGCGATGAATGTGATATTAGGCGGCTATCTGTGGTGGCGTAGCAGACGAGTGTCACCAGAGTTACGTTGGTTGGGCGTGAGCGTCGTGTGCTTAGGGCTGAGCGCCGTGCAGTATTTGTTCTATAAGGGCTTGTGGCCACATGGCACAAGTCGCTACGATTTTCCCGGGCTGATCTTTTTGGGTATCGCGGTGGTGTGTTGGTTGAAGGTTGGATTAAGGTTATTAAGATGGCGGTGGCTACAGATAGGATTGCCACTGATGTTGTGTTTGCTGTTGTCACTATTATCAATTGGATGGATACAAGAGGTTCGCCAATTGTCAGTAAATACTTTAAATAGAACGAATGTTTTAAAACAACGGCTTGATCGCATCGCTGAATTTACCCAACAAAATCCTACAATGCCAATTGTAGTCGTGGCAAATGACCCTTTTGATTTTGAAGCGGTAGACTCAATTGTTATGTTTTTTGATTTTAAGTCAATTGCAAACCCAAAGGTTATACGTATTGGCTTTCCTGTGCCTTATAAAAGTGAAGATAACACAACAAGCAATTTGGCTCAACGTTTACAAGATCGTTCAATCAATGGCAATGGAGGGTATTTACCATTAGCAGAAATTGACTTAAGTAAGGGATGCATATCTTTTGGTCTATCGGGCTTGGAGTGGAGTGAATGTTTAGATTTAGATGGGTTATGAATAGAAATATAACTAAAATTAATATGTTGTCACAACGGCAATTTTATCTTCATTTTATGCTAGCAGGAATTGTACTGCTTATTATGATGTATTCTTCAACAGGGACTCTTGCAATATATGGTGCGACCTTGGATAATTCAACTTTACCTCCGGTATTAACAGAACCTTGTCAATACTTACTTAATACAGATTGGGCGCAGTTTTATGCAACTTTTTCAATGCTTGACGGTGCTCCGCGTAACCAATGGGAAACCAGCCCAATGTTGCGCAGGATCTTTTACCCTTTACTTAGCTACATTCCCATGAAGTTTATTGGCTGGTATCGTGGAGGATTACTGACTAATGCCATGATTAATTTAATGGGATTTATCACTTTTGTAATATTTGCTCGCCGCAAATGGGGGAATTTTTCAGGTGTGTCAGCCGCTTGGCTTTTAGTAACTTATCCGGGCGTTGCTTATTGGATAGGTACACCTTTCTTACATGCATCGATTGTTCCGACTTCATTATGGATCGTAATTTTGATGTCAATGCTTTTTGAAAACCGTTCAATTACATCCACTGTGTTAGTATCTTTAAGCATTGGTCTTCTATTTTTAGCATACGATTTCTTTCCTATCTTTGGTCTCGCTATTACTTTCATGTTAAGTTATCAACGACGTTGGAAAGATTTAATAATTAGCTTATTTTTTGTGATAGCACCGGGGTTAATTTTAAATTATTGGCTTGTAGAGTATAAGAGCATATCACTTATTAATGCAAATACGCAAACTTTCGCTTATTTTATTCAAGCTTATCTAAATTTTACAAATTCTAACTTAAGTGAATGGTTAGCAATCATCATTTACTTACCTTGGTATGCACTGCATAATTTTTTATTTAGTAATTTTGTTTTTCTTCCGTTCACATTTTTAGTGTTGGTTATTTGGGGAGGATTTCAAAAACACAAATTGAATGTCTTAGAAACTGCCATTCTTTTGGCGGCTATATGTTTATTTTTATTTATAAATCTTGCCCCACCTATACCTGATTGGTGGGCAAGAGGCACAAACACCGCTCGATTCTATCAACCAATTTTTGCGGCAATGTTGTTTTACATTTGCCGATTATTTAGTACAGCTTCGGATGAAAATAAATCATCAAAACAGATGTTAATACTTACTATATTATTGTGCGTTCTTGGAAATAGCGCTGTAGTGCTGGGGCCAATAACGGTAAACAGTCAATTCAGCAGCAGCATCTATCATGAATTTTATAAACATGTCGGGTATAGCAAACCACTTTCACTATATGAGAATTTAATTACTTATGGACGCCGCCCATTAGGTTTCTGTGGTGTAGATAGCACACGTAATCGTTGGATTGAAACGTTATTCGGCACATAATCAAATTATGTATCTTGTTGATTGTTATTAGATCCAAAGATATACCTATAGCCTCACCATTCGCTGAAATGGAAAACCAAATACGAAATTAAGTATCATTTGTTACCTCAAATGGTTAAATCAAACATCTAGTCCTTCGATTATGTTAAGCAATTTTGATTTTGACATTTTAAGGTATCATTTCAAAAAATCAGGGGAAATAAAACTATTTTTTGCCAAACGTACTATCTTCCATTAATCTTTTGTGTAAACTAAACCATTTTTAAAAATAACTTAATAATAATGCTAGGAAATAAGCTCCGTGAATGGCTAGCCCATCCACTAACACATAATATCGATATTGATGCACCCCAAACAACACATTTGCGCCGTCAAATTATTCAGCAAAAAGCACCATTACATGCAATTTATGATGAGTGGTACTTAGCTATTTCAAGTAGATTACCTAAAAAAGATGGACGAATTTTAGAATTAGGTTCTGGAGCTGGGTTTATGTCTAAATATATACCCAGCCTTATTACATCTGAAGTATTTAGTTGCCCCGATATTACTGCTGTTTTAGATGGAACTTGCTTACCTTTTCAAGATCATTCAATAAGTGCTATTGTAATGACTGATGTACTACATCACATACCAAACACTCGTTTATTTTTCGAAGAAGCATCCCGATGTATAAAAGTAGGCGGGGCGATTATTATGGTTGAGCCATGGTATACCGTTTGGTCAAAATTTATCTATACCCATTTTCATCATGAACCATTCCTTGTGAATGTATCTTCATGGGATATCCCTAAAATTGGCCCATTATCTGGAGCAAACGGCGCACTACCCTGGATCATTTTAAATCGTGACCGCCTTAAATTTGCCAATGAGTTCCCGCAATGGCAAATAAATGAAATCCAGCTCCTAGGGGGACTACGGTATATGTTTTCTGGGGGGGTTAGTATGCGTTCGCTCTTACCCGAGGTAGTATTTCGTCTCTTAAAAAAAGTGGATTGGTGGCAGGCTATACTGCCTTATACTGCCATGTTTGCTTTAATTGTCATTAATAAAGTTGAAACCAGTGGTCAAAATATACGATGAAAATCTTTTTACGCAATAAATTACACTTTTTTACACTAGTATTATTAGGTCTGATAACCCATGGCATGCTCTTGCTAAATGATGGCATTTATTGGGAATCATGGAATGATCATACACATTTTGTAACTTTAGGCGGCAATCCAAATGTAAATCGCGTATTAATAACTGAAGCAAATCAATTATCACACGTAATATATCGAGATTTAGTCGCTTTTTTTTTTACTGATATTAATTTTGGTTTTAAATTCTTGTCTTTAATTAATATTATATTAAGCGCAACATTGGTTTATGTACTTATATCTTATATCTCAATCATAGATCGCAATTTAAGGTTATGGTTAAGTGCCTTCATCATTACTATTCCTACACAAACATTAGGAGTCGATTATGTATTTTCTCGATATATGACAGATTTAACAATATTTTATGGTGCAACCTTATGTGCTATTTACGCAAATAATAAAACCTATTCGCAACCTTGGCGACTCTCAATCCGAATTGTAGCCTTATGTAGCTATTTTTTAAGCTTTTATACGGGATCGTTGCTTGTATATTATCTAATTGCATATTGTTATATCATTTTTGTTGTGATACAACCATTAGACTCGATTTATGCTTTATCGAGGTTGCAATGCCTCAAGTGTATATCGATTACATTGTTTAAAAATGTAGATTTTCTTCTTTTGCCTATATTATTTTGGATCGTAAATCGCTTTATATTTCCATCGACTGCTGAATGGGTTACAGCTGTCAAATATAATCAAATTGACCTATCGCTACTATTTCGTTACGATATTTGGATAAACTATTTTTATACAGGGACAATTGCCCTGGTTAAAAACGGATTACAACTCTCTCTTGCCCCGCTATTTTTTATAATCTTAATATTAATTTATGGGTTTAAACAGGTCCAAAACAAACAATTTAAGCATAATTTGTTTTGGGGAGCCAAAGTATTATCATTGGGACTAATAACTTTAGCACTTGGTACGCTGCCCTATATTGCAGTTGGACGAGATTTAGTTACAAATACTATCTTTTCGTATTTTATGCGCTATTTTTTATTGTATCCACTCCCTATAGCCATTTGTTGTATTTCATTTTCACGCCTATTTTCAAAATATACATTGCTTGTCATATTATTGTCGTTTTCCTTTACGACAATTGATCTTTATTTTATATATCAATCACGATTTGTTAAAGACTTGTCAGTTCGACAAAATATTTTAGCGACAAACCAGTTAAATCTATTTTCGATTGTTCGAATATCAGATCAATACCCTTTAGATGCTCGGTTTCCAGCTTATTTTGGACAAGACACTTTTTTTGAGAAAACAGCGTATCTGCGTTGGGTACTAAATGGACCGAAATGGCCGGTCGTTGCACAATTTGTAGATGGTCAGATTCTTGAAAAAAATAGTGTTATAGCTATGTGGCTCAGCAGTAGCCCTATAATAAATGAATATTTCCATTACCATAAATTAGATATCCTAGGGTGTTACGGACAATTGGTGATTAGCAAAACTGATTATGCTCAAACACTAACCCCAGTTGGGATTTCGCTCCGTTATTGGTATTATCGTTTTTTAAAGCCAAATCAATTGAATACATGGGCATCAACCTTGAGTTTAGTTCAACTAACAAAAATAGAGATGCCTATGGCTATTCATTGTACTTAATTTTATTAAAGTCAATAGTATCGTTGTAGCTTCTTAAATCTCAAAAATGTAATGTCGAAATCCCTCTATAGCTTTTGAGGGCAGGCTCTTTGCCTTGTGTCCAAAAGCCATAGGGGGATTTCGACAAAAGTTTATTTTATTTACCCCGTTTTATTGAAAAGTTACCTCTAAAACCTCTAAAAATGTCTAATCTTTCAACGCAATACCAAATTGATCGTATTTCACATTGGGATAGAATCATTGTTAATAATTTTTCTTCAAATGCCTCAAAAGCTTATCGACAGCGCTTAATCGAAATCTACCAACATCTTATCCCTTCAAACGCGAGCGTATTAGAATTAGGGTGTAAATCAGGTGATTTGCTCGCTGCTCTTCAGCCAGCTTATGGTATTGGTATTGATTTTTCATCACAAGCCATTGAGCAAGCGAAACAACGTTACCCACAATTCACTTTTTTGTTAGCAGATGCACACGAATCTTTACAAGCCATCGATAAAATAAAAACTAATATACAGTTCGACGTTATTATTTTATCTGATCTTGTGAATGATTTATGGGATGTACAAAGAGTATTTGAAGAACTACATAGGTTAAGTGCACCGCATACACGGATTATTTTAAATAGTTATAGCCGTCTGTGGGAGATTCCTTTAGAAATTGTGCGGAAATTAGGCTTTGCAAATCCAGTGTTACCGCAAAATTGGTTAGTAGTTGAAGATATTATTAACTTACTCTCGTTGTCTGGCTTTTCATCAATTCGTGCTTGGACAGAAATCTTATTACCAATTCCGTTGCCTATTATCGCCCCATTTGCAAATAAAGTTTTAGCGAAATTACCCATACTACGCAACCTAGCATTAACAAATTTTATACTAGCTCGTCCACTACCTAGATTGTCTATGACACAAACACTATTACCATCCGTTAGTGTTATTGTGCCAGCTCGAAATGAAGCAGGTAATATTGCCCAAATTTTTCAACGAGTGCCGCGGATGGGATCTTTTACTGAATTAATTTTTGTTGAAGGGCATTCAAAAGATGATACTTATACAACAATTCAAACTTGTATTGCACAGCATCCAGAATGGCAAAGCAGATTATTTCAACAAACTGGTGTTGGTAAAGGTGATGCAGTGCGTTTGGGATTTCAACAAGCTAGCGGTGATATCGTCATGATTCTTGATGCTGACTTGACCGTTTCGCCTGAAGATTTGCCACGTTTTTATAATGCATTGCTTTTAGGTCATGCAGACTTTGCAAATGGAGTTCGCTTAGTTTATCCGATGGAGGAAAAAGCAATGCGTTTTGCGAATATACTTGGCAATAAATTTTTTAGTCTTGCATTCTCATGGCTCCTAGGACAACCTATTAAAGATACTTTATGTGGCACGAAAGTGCTATGGCGTAAAGATTATCTGCGAATTGCGGAAAATCGGCATTATTTTGGCGATTTTGACCCTTTTGGCGATTACGATCTTATTTTTGGGGCAGCTAAACTTAATTTAAAAATCGTTGATATTCCCATTCGATACCGTGAACGCACTTATGGATCAACAAATATTCAACGTTGGAAACACGGTTGGTTACTATTACGAATGGTCGCGTTTGCTGCAAAACGAATAAAGTTTGTGTAACCTTAACAATCAAATTGTGCTTTTGTTTTGACGTGCCGCAAAAATTGAAAATAACATCATGATTAATAGGCTGAGCAAGCTAATCAATCCACCAATCTTAAATGATAGTGGGTCATATTTAAACACAACATGGCTTTTACCCAATGGCAATGGAATTGCATTAAATGCATAATTTGCTCGGATCACTGGCACTTCTTGCTCGTTTACATAAGCTTTCCAACCAGGATAATAGGATGTTGTGATTACCAGCCAACTTTCTAACAAATTAGTTTGAACATCTAATTTCACTTGGTTATTACGTTCTTCAATAATACGAATATTCTGTTGTTGATCTAACAAATCTGATGTATGAGTAGCATCACCAAATGGTGATTTATTGATCCCTGAAATGACAACTGTGGTATTAGGGTTAAATGATGCTTCACCTAATCGTAAAAGTATATCTTTATTGTCATCGATATACTCTACTTGATCAACAATATGATATCGACTAGGTATATCTTTTAGTTCATACAAATTTAGATTCGAAGCAATTAAAGTTTTGTTAATATATTCAGACGGGCTTATATCTTTTGCAAGATCATCTGGCATCAGAATGTAACGGATCCCCATTATTTGAAAACCTTTTAGGTTAAATTCTTGCACACAAGATTGTGTGGAATCTAAAAAATGACTTAATAGTTTAGGGGAAAATACAGTATCCATTACATCAAAGTTAAAAGGTGTTCGTATTTTATATGCAATGTTTGTGTCCGGAATTAAACCAGGTGAGTTGTTTTGCTTACAGAGCATAGCAAGGTAATTATTTTTTACATTAGCTTGTAAAGCTTGAGTTTGTTGTGTGTTTGGAAAAAATGCAGAGTTGGAGGTTATTGGGACGAAATGACGCATAAATAGTCCCGTTTGATAAAATACTAATAAAGGAATTATGATCAATAAAAGCTTTTTATAGAAAGGATTCACAATAAACTGTGCTGTAATTATGATTAGTAAAGCGAATATAAAACTAATACCCAAGCCGAGCTGCCGGCTAACTCCATCGGTATTCCAAGATTGAAGCCATTTGCCATCTAAATCAGCACCGAAAAATTGCTTAAGTAACATATATGCCCCGATAGTTACAAAAACAAACAAGCCTACTCCTAATAACCCTTGTCTAAGTAATTGTTTGATCAGCTTTTCGGTAGGATTACATATAAGATTAAATCCATAAGCAGCCAATATCGAAAAAGTAAATGTATGAATTGGTGTCGAGCGCTCCACAGGAATATAAGATAAACCCGGTATCAAATTAATGAAGACACCAATATCAATAGGCCTGAAACAATAAAATAAATAAATAATGGCTATCCCCCACCAAAATCTAGTATCTTTACTATACTTTAGCAAACTAATAGAATAAAGCGCTAAAAATACAACTAACCCACCTACATAAATTGTGTTCGTAAAAACATAAGTTGTGTTGTGTAACTGTGGAAAATAATAATTGGCAATAGATGGATTTCCTAATAAATCTGGATACATAAATAATGGCCAGAATGCAAGGTCGTTTCGCCCTCCATTCCCTTCAGAGGATCGATGATTCAGTGCACCACTCGTATGGGCGTATTCGATAAATGGAATAACTTGTATCGCACCAGCTAATGCAGCCAAAATACCGATCGTGATGAGCAAAGCTGATTTGTGTAATAGTTCACTTCGTTTTTTACAGTCACGAAAAAGAATATATAAAGAGTATGCACAAATAACTAATAAGATGCTATAAAAAGTCTCTGGGTGTCCTGCAAGTAACCCTATTAATAGGCTCAAAAATAGTCCCCATATAGTTGTTATTCTGGGTTTTTGACGAATGAGTAAATTGACAAAATATAAAGATGCTGGTAATGAAGGTAATACACTTGAATGTTGCCATTGCAGCCAAAGCATGTTATAGCCGCAATAGGTGAATGCAATAGCGCCTAGAATTGCAGATAATAAAGGTAAGTTATGTTGACGTAAAAATAAAAATGTAAATAAGCTACACCCCACTAGTTTTAAAGCTACTGAAAATAGTGTTGCATAGCGAAATTCAAAGAGGTAAAATGGCAAGCTATATAAAGAAAATACAGCAGATTGATAATTTGCTAATTGTGGCACTCCAAAACCATTATAAGGATTCCAAAGGGGAAATTCGCCGCGCTGAAATGAATCTGTATTGAAAATCATCCATGAATGCATTTGTTGAAAAACATCACCCAGTTCAACATTACTCGACTCGAATCCAGTTTTAGTTAAAGTAAAAAACTGCCCAATATTAGCCGGCGAATAATAATAATTTTGGATATTTAGTATCGGTTTGCTTAAAAATATGACAACTAATGTGACCAACAATCCAATGGATAATACATAAAATAAAATAGATTTTTTCATTGAGCAGTTTTATAAATTGACACTATATACCGTAATTTTATTACTATCACATAATTTAAGATTTAAGGGTTTAAAAATTTATCCCAATCATCTGATTTACAAGTAGAAGCATTAATTAATTTATCTACTCCATCTGCGCTGAGGTGATTATCATCTATAAAATCAAGATCTTTAAAAGAACATTCTGATGGATCATAAGACCCAACCATAGGAATGTTATGGATTTTTGCAAATTCAACATAATATGAATAAATTACTTTTCGAATGGGGTCATTTGCAAAAACATTAAAGGCAATGGGGTGAAGAGGCGTTAAAATAAACGCGACACTTGCCCCGTCTGCCATCATTTGGTCAACTAGCTTTTCAAATCGTTCAACCTGTCTCAATGACATAGGTCGATCTAATAGCCTAGTAGTAAGCAATAACGACTCTTTAAAGCGAGTAGCATCAAGTGGTTGCGTTCTTGTGAATGGTTTGACAACAGCGCTGCCGTCATGATTTAATGTTTCATGTAATCTAATCATCACGGGGGCCATCTCTGGATAGTCAGGTTTACGGAATAATTGTGGAAACTGTAATTTCACTACATTTTGAAATGAACGTTGAAACAATTCAAAATTACCTTTAGCCATTGACCTCCCCATTTTATGCAATACAATCACATTCTCAAGCAGTGTCAATTGTTTCATCCCATGAGCAAACAAATAAGGCTTTGTCGTTCGTTGTTCTTGTAAATACCAGAAATCGATACCTAATAGAATTTTTTGGGGAATTTTATTGCCATTGTGATAAATTGCATAAATGTTTTCAATTGTTCCAAGATCACTACCCGCTACAAAGTGATTAAATATCTTTAAGTTACGGAAATTCTGTTGTTGTAACAAAGATGCGTGACTTGTGCCAAATACTACTAGTTCAGGAGCCACTGAAATTTTTCTTGCATATACTTGATTAAATTGTTCTCGGTCCCATTTATTGGCATCTATCAGTGGGTCTAGACCCTGAATAAATTGGATGACGATGTTTTCATATGGGCTTTCACCTGTTGTAAAATTTTCAACATTTGTTTGTTTGGCAAATAATTCTGAATCAACCGTTGCGAGAACAGCATTACATCCTACAAATAATATAGTTATAGCAGTTATTTTGATTAATAATTTCAACATTTGAATAATCTATTTAAAACTGAAAATATACAAATTGTGGGCCTTCATCAAATTTGCCAAAAGCCAGAATAACAAACAATAATGCAAAATAAATGGCCCAGCGCACAACTAAAGGCCAACGCATTAATACAATACGCGCACTTTCACGTCGTTGTAAAAAATGCCCAATTTCTAAAATGATAATGGCAAAAACAACGACAATATGATCATAGGTTGACCCCGGAAATGGATAATATGATTGGGCTGAAAATACAGCTGTTGATCCAGTCGTCAGCCATGTTCGAATCCCTGGTACAAGGTGAGTAATCACCCACATAGCATCTTTGATTGAACTAGCGCGAAAGAAAATCCACGCAAAACAAACCAGTGAAAAAGTCCCTAATATTCGCAATCCATTTAATAAATAAGGTATACGGTCAAGTTTTGTAAATTCATAGACACGCATTCGCAAGTTACGTGTCCAAATGTCTACAACTTGATATAGACCATGCAAAGAACCCCAGATAATATATGTCCAATTTGCTCCATGCCACAAGCCGCTGATGAGAAAGACTAAAAATAAATTAAATTGCCATCGCCAACGTGAATTGCTTCGTCCTCGTAATGGGATAAACAAATAATCGCGAAACCAAGTCGATAGTGAAATATGCCATCGGTTCCAAAAGTCGGAAATTGATTTTGCGTAATAGGGCTGACGAAAATTTCGCATGAGTTTAAAACCCATAACTTGCGCTGAACCTAAGGCAATATCAGAATAACCCGAAAAATCACAATAAATTTGATAAGCAAATGCAACTGTTGCTAAAACGAGTGGTAATCCCCAATAGTTATAAGGCCAACCATAAATGTCATTGACCCAAACCGCGAGTCGGTCGGCAATAACTACTTTTTTAAACATCCCCCAAGTCATTAATTTAAGACCATCTGTCACACGTTGATAGTCAAACTTATGCTCTTGTCGGAACTGCCATAATACATTTTGCGGGCGCTCAATTGGCCCTGCAACTAATTGTGGATAAAAAAGTACGTATAAAGCAAAAATGCCTAAATGTTGTTCCGCTTTTTGTTTGCCGCGATAGACTTCAATTGTATAACTCATTGATTGGAATGTGTGAAACGACAAACCAATAGGCAATATAATTTCAAGACGCAAATCAGGCGGAGGGCCACCACGAATAAATGTTGCTAGGGCCGCAACATTATCAGCCATAAAATTAAAATATTTAAAGAATGCCAAAATGCTAATATTGGCAATCAAACTTAAGACAAGCCAGACTTTGCGTTGTTGCCCAGATGACCGCTCGATAAGCCTTCCGGCAGAATAATCAACTGCAATTACTGCAAACAAGATTAGAATATAGCGTGGAATAAACGCCATGTAAAAAACACAGCTTGCAAGCAGTAACCAAATCCAGCGGAACCGATGTGGCAACGCAAAATAACCAATCGTAACAATTGGAAAAAAAAGGGCAAATTCAAAAGAGTTAAAAACCATATATTACAGTTACCATTTAACCTCAATTTCAGATTCTTTCAGGTGCAATCAAAAACATAGTTAATTAACCCTTAGTAGCTATGCAGGTTAGTGCTTCTAATCCATAAAAACTATATGACTGACGTGAGATTTGCCAATGAGCAGGAACCTGCTTGATTATTTCGCGTAAACAGCTTTCTGTTCTTACAAATCGTCCACGATCTGATTTACGAATACCCCACGCAATTGGTCGGTGCCAGCCTAGTTTGGGCAAAACTGAATCGACGATAACTACATGCCCTCCCATTTTTGTGACCCGGTACATTTCTTGAATCGCGCTTTGGGCTAATTTGTCTGGCAAATGGTGCAATACCCCAATACACCAAGTCGTAGAAAATTTTTCATTGCTAAATGGTAAGTCACCAATAGAACCCACAATACCTAAGCCTGCGCTAAGGCAAAATTGTTTCATATAAGAAAGTGAAATATCACACCCAACGGGAGTAACATGCGCAGGCCATAAATATGATCGTGGGCCACAACCAACATCTAGTGCTGATTCTATTGGTGCTAATTCCGTAACAATTTTAGCAATATGCGTCTCAAAAAAATGTTCTCCACCGGGTGCAAATACAAACTGCGCTAAACGGTATATTAAAGGGTGTTCTAGGATTTGATACATTAGGTTTTTGTTTTGCTGACCACTGGATCCATCCGAATTGCTTGTTCAATTAAATACCTTGGTCGCCGCCTTGACTCATCTAACGCTCGCCATAGATATTCACCCAAAATTCCTAACATCAACATTTGTAATCCACCTACAACTAATACAACAACCATCAGCGATGACCAACCTTGTGCTGGTTCATTTAAGAATCGATTCGTGAGCACAACAAAAGCATATAAAAAGCCGAACAATGCCATTAGAAAACCAATAACAGACATGACTCGAATTGGTAAAAAGCTAAAAGCTGTTATTGAATCAATGACGAGTTTCAGTTTTTTTGATACTGACCACCCCGATTGCCCATGTAATCGTGCTTGTTTATCATACTCAATGGTTTGTTGACGAAACCCAACCCATGAAAGTAATGCGAGTAAACTAATGTTATTTTCATCAAATTGATTTAATGCTTGAATAACTTGTTTATCTATTAAAAAAAAATCTGCCCCACGTGGTGGAATATTTTTAATTTTAATAATATTTCGCATCAGCCAATAGTAAAACCGCGAAAACCCAAGTGTTGTTTGAGTTTCACCTTCACGGTGTCGCCGCGCTGCCCAAACAACCTGCGTTCCGTTCTCCCATGCAGCAAGCATACTTATGATTAATTCAGGAGGATCTTGCATATCTGCCGCCATAACAACAGCGCATTGACCTGAACACAAGCGTAAACCTGCCATAACTGCGACATGCGAACCACAGTTTTTAGATAACCGAATCGCACTGATATTTTCATGGTTTTGAGCAAGTCTACTAACAACTTCAAATGTATGATCTGATGAATGATCGTCCACTACGATCCATTCCCAGGGTTGTGCATGTTTTTGCAATACGGCTTGCAAATGTGTATGCAGGACGGGCAAATTTTCAGCCTCACAATATGCCGGAGTGATGATAGAAATCATAAAACTAACTTTGGCACGCTGTCTTAAGTGTAGCAACGACGCTGTCTTGTTCAGCAAAAGTCATTTGAGGATAGAGCGGTAATACAATTGCATGATCTTGTGCTTGTTCACTGCAAGGCAATTGTCGGCAAGACCCTAGTTTGCAATCACAGGTTTTGTTAAGCTTAAACGCGCATGACCACGCCTCATTTGCATATGCAGGTTCGCGATGTGCACACATCACAGCCCGTCGAGTTGCAATACCATTATCTAACATGCTTTGCATGACATAGCGCTGGGCAACGCCTGATGGTAAATATAGACAATAACTTTGCCAATTGCTGCGTGCATAGTCAGGCTCGCTAGGAAGCATAAGTCCTGGGATTGCAGCCAATAATTCATGATAACGATCTGCTAGTACTCGTCGTCGTTCAATAATTTCGGGTAATCTTTTAAGCTGTTCACGACCAACGGCAGCTTGAATATCAGTGAGACGATAATTAAAACCAACAGATAAATAATTTTCAAAAACAACTTCTTTTGCGTTATGACGCTGGGTATCTGGCACACTCATGCCATGTTGGCGCAACAATCGAAAATGTTTATCGTAATCTAAGTTGTTTGTTGTAATCATGCCACCATCGCCTGTTGAAACTAATTTGCGCGGATGAAATGAAAAGCAAGCAATATCGCTATGGGGTTTCCCGATTTTTTCCCAATTTCCATTCCAATTAATTTCACTGCCAACCGCACAAGCGGCATCCTCGATAACAGGTAATTGATATTGGGTAGCAATAGCAATAATTTGTGCTAAATCGCACGGCATCCCAATTTGATGCACACACACAATACAACGGGTGCGTGGTGAAATGGCATTTGGAATTTGTAGGGGGTCAAGGTTAAAGGTTACGGGGTCAATATCAACAAAAACAGGAATAGCACCACATGCACGTATGCTATTTGCAGTAGCAATGAAGGAATGACTCACTGTAATCACTTCATCGCCGGGTTTAACCCCTAATGTTAACAGTGCAAGGTGTAAGGCCGTTGTACAATTTGACACCGCGCAGGCGTATCGAGCACTGACATAATTCGCAAATTCATGCTCAAATGCAGCTACCTCTGGTCCTTGGGTTGTCCAACCGCTTAAGATTACCCGACGCGCTGCTGCGGCCTCTTCTTCGCCTAACCAAGGTTTTGTGATCGGTATTTTTATCATGATTTAATTATTCCCAGTTACGTGGTCTTTCGCTTTGTAACAATAGCTCTGGCGGTATATCCATTTGTAAATACCAAGTTTTTAAGGCCAACAACCCTGTTTGCAAAGATACTTTGGGCGCAAAACCTAATAATTTTTTAGCACGCAAACTGTTAGCATATAAACGTAAAACATCTCCGGGGCGAGGCGAATCATAAATAATATTAGGAATTACGCCCACGGCTTCCCCCACTTCACGAGCAAGTTCATTAATACTTATTTCATTTCCTTGCCCGAGGTTAATTGTTTGTCCAATAGCTTCATCACATATACCAGCAAGTAAAATGCCGCGCGCTGTGTCTTCAACAAATGTAAAATCACGTGTCTGTTTACCATCACCGAAAATAATTAAAGGCTTTCCTGCCATGGCACGCAACATAAATTTAGGAATCACCTCACCACTATCTCCTTCGTGATGACTTCGTGGCCCAAAGCTATTAAAAGGCCGAACAACAACAGTAGGAAATCCATAACTTTCAAAATAAGCACGGGTGTAACATTCACCAGCTAATTTTGAAGCACCATACACCGTCATTGGATAAGTCGGGTGGTCTTCAACCATTGGTACGGTGCGAGCAGTTCCGTAAACTTCAGAACTAGAGACATAAACGAATCGTTTAACTTTTGCTTGATGTGCTATATCTAATAAATTTAAGGTCGCTGTAGCATTCACAGCATGATTTTCATGTGGATTTTTTAGGCTATGGCGCACACCAAGGCATGCCAAATGAAAAACAACATCAACGTTATTGCACAAAGATTTTACCAAATCAAGGTTTCGAACATCACCCTGTACAAACTGAACCTTTTCATTAAGCAATGCTTGAATATTTTGACTTTTTCCATTCACTAAGTTATCTAAAATAGTAACACGCGCTTTGGTCTGAGCAAGTTGATGAACCAAATTTGAGCCAATGAATCCGGCACCACCAGTAACAAGAATTTGAGAGGTATGGTCGATCATGAGTGTTAGATTATATCGACATGATTACTATCACGCCAACGCAAAAAACGAGCAGGGACACCTGCAACAATGCTAAAAGGTGCAACATCTTCTGTCACAACGGCACCAGCACCAACAATGCTCCCTTTCCCGACTGTGACTCCTGGTAAAATAATTGACCCAACGCCGATATCAGCCCATGCTTCTATTTTTACTGGCTTAATCACTAGGTCGGTTTTGATAATAGGTATATCAATTGGTAAACCTGTATGCATTGACCCAAGCACCTTAGCGCCCGGCCCCCAACCAACATAGTCTTCAATCACAAGATGACGCGCATCGAAATAACTTTGAGGTCCGATCCAGACATGATTGCCGATAACACAACATCCATCCAATCTGCCTTGAATATAGGTAGATGCCCCAATAAACACATTATTTCCAAGCTCAAAAGTCTCAAGGTGCTTAAAACGCACGTCTTCCCCAATTTGAATTCCACTGCCAAATTGTTTTGCAACCGCACGCCAAATACAACGGCGCATTAATTCATCAAATTTACTTGTATGATGAACAAACCTAGAATACTGTTCAATTAACTGTATTTGCGTATGGTTTTCTTTTAAATACTTACTAAAATTATGTTCAAATACTTCGTCGTCTTTGATCGACTTCCCATGAATAGCTCCAACAACATTGAGAAATTCTTGTGCTTTTAGGTTCATAAATTAATTGGGTAGCCATTCCGGCTTAAAGATTCTGATGCTGCTTCAAGGATACATATAACACGCAATCCAGCATTTCCATCTGTTATTGGCGTTTCTCCTGTCTGACAACAACCCACAAAATGCGCTGCTGCGACATGCAAAGCCTCAGTCATTAGCAATTGTGGCGCTATCATATCACCAGTTCGATAACCTACCCGGCGCTGATATTGGCTTTCAGTATCATTTGCAACCATAATCCCTTTGTCATATAGCTTAATCTTTTCGGTCGCATCAAGATCATCATAAACGATCATCTTTTGGCTGCCACCAATCAGCGTGCGCCTAATTTTGATTGGCGAGAGCCAATTGACATGCACGTGCGCAATCAAAGGCGGAGACTTCCGATCAAAAAACAATGTGAGATAGGCCATATTCTCAGGTGCGCGCGGCACATGTGCAATGCCAGTGGCCGAAACAGCACTTGGCTGTAAACCAAGCAAATAATCCATAATAGCAAGGTCATGCACCGCTAAATCCCATAATACACTAACATCTGATTGAAACAAACCTAAATTAACCCGCGTAGAATCATAATAGTAAATGTCGCCCAATTCATTTAAATCAATGAGTTGTTTTATTCTTCGCACGGCTGGTGTATATACAAATGTATGATCGACAAACAAAATGAGCTTGCGTCGTTTTGCTTCCTCAATAAGTAGCGATGCTTGCTGCGACGTGGTAGTTAATGGTTTTTCTATCCATACGTGTTTTCCGGCAGCTAATGCTTGCATTGCTAATGTAAAATGGGTTGAAACAGGGGTGGCAATTGCCACTGCGTTTACTGAAGTATCGGCAAGCACGTGTTGATAATCTGATGTTGTTGCAATGCTTGGATGGTGTTTTGCCACCAATGCCAGTTGTTCGACACGTTGATCACATACATAGGCCACTTGACAATTATCGAGACCAGAAAAATTGCGAACCAAATTTGGTCCCCAATAGCCGTAGCCAATAATGGCGATATTAAATTTGCCCAGCATAAATTTATTTTCCATAGATAGTATCTTCTCAATAAAACGAGGTAAACCAAAAGATGTAATGTCGAAATTACTATATGGCCTTTGAGAGCAGAAGATTTTTGCCTGCTCTCAAAGACCATAAGTGATTTCGAAAAAAATTTATTTTATTCACCCCATTTTATTGAGGAGATACCATAGATACGACAAAAACTTATTTTTCAAAACAAGAATTGTGAGATATAGGGATGTACTTTGTAATTTGCCAATCTGTATTGGCAATTTTACTTGTCTGTTGAAATTTACTAAACATCTTAAGATGCCATTCACTAACTTCATTACTAGAAATTGATTTCGTTTCCCCAAATCTTAAATGTTCAAAAATCCAAAATACACTGCATTGCTTGCGGTTTAAAAACCGCGTTAAATAATTTTGTGCGCGCCCATAAGGCAAAACTGTTTCAAAATGATTGGGGTAAAAATAAAGCATTGGATTTTCATTTGGATCAATTGAATGGACATAACGATAGGGGTTAATAATCGTCCAATCTTTAATAATTACGTAATCTTGCTTGCCAACTTTAATTGCTTTTGCGAGTTCGGAAACTTGGTTGATTGAATCTAAATCTTCAGATTGGACTCGATGTAATGCAGGTTCAAAAAAATTGTTTTGCAGTAAATTCGTTGCTGTAGAACTCAAATATTGTTGAATACCAGCATTATCAGCAAATAAACCTACAGCGACGATAAAACCGAGCAGGTTTGAAATTAAGAAACGATAAACAATAGATGCAATCATAGCAACATCGTTTTTCAATAGGTTAACCAATACTAAACCTGCGATTGCATATACAGGTAATTGAGTCGAGAACTTAGCTGCCGGACTGTGGCCCACATAGTAAGCTGTACTGCCCCAAACAGCACCAAAACAAACTAGACATATGCCAATGGCCTTGTGTCTACTATTATTTTGATAATAATTTAATGCAGTCGTGATAGTAAGTGTTAACAAAGCGACAGTTATGCTTATCGGTCCATCGCGTGGGAGCGGAACACCAAAACCAGTTCCCGGGCCGCTTGTACTGGTAAACTCCATTAATGCTGTCCATTCTGGCACCTCCCCTATTTTAAAAAAATAATATGTACTGATTAAACCCATAACCATGATTAAGCTTAATAATGGGTAAAACAAACGAGCTATAGAGAGCCACTTGTTTTTGTGGTGCAAAATTACAAACCAACTATATGCCGGGAGCCAAGTTGGCGCACAAAAAGCGAGGCTTTCTCCGCTCCATAATGCCCCCATAATCCAAGCCATATTGCCGAGTAACGCAAATTGATTGAATGTAATCCTGTTGTAATAATATAAGCTAACAATAAAAATTAGGATACATGGCCATAAGATACGAATCATACTGGATTGCGGCATCAGATGTGATAGCCAGTAATAATAATAATAGTCTGCCCCTGAATTTAAACGTGTCCGAATAAATAAAGTTGCCAAAACAATTGCAAACGTAAATATTCGGTTTGACCAACTTTTATTGCCTAGCTGTCCTGCATAATAGATTATGAGGGCACCGATCAAATTTAGCAGTGCCATCGTAAAACTTAATCGTATTCCGCCATCTTGAATAGGTATTGCTGCAATCGTTAATATACTTAGAAAACCATAAGCAGATGGAATATCCCAATAAAGCCAAGACCCATCCCGAACCATTTGAGAAACCAAACCGAAATATTCGCGATTCATTTGGTAATCAAATTTAAGCGTTAACCCTGGGTTGATTTCGAATGCAAAAAAAACAAACAAAAATAACACACAAACATCGAACACAATTCGTAATATTTTCGAAAAATTATGCGAAATTCTAAATACATTTAAACTATATTCTTTATTTGGTTTTTGATATATATATGTTGCTCCGAAAACCACAACGATTAGCCATATCATGCGAACTAAAGCAACTGGAATATTAAATAAAGATGGAAAAAGCCAGCGATCAATTGTGGGATAAGCAGCTTCAGCATCAATTATTTCTGGGATATAGGGGTGTGTCATCAAGCGCATTCCAAGTGACCAAAGCATTGTAGTTAATGCCCATAATACGAATTTATCGTGAAGCGATACCAGATTTTCACTTGGTTGATTGCGCTTCCATAGTGAAAAAATTAAAATCGAATGCAAAGTTGAACACAGAATCACAATAACGAATTCAAGTGTTGCCCCAAAATAATTTTTAATTGTTGGATTTAAAATATGAGCCGTAACAACAAACAATATCCCACTTATAGCAATCACGTAAGATATTCCAGTTACTATTTTTTTTATTAGTATATTTGGGTTGCTTAATCTTTTTATGACTAAAAAGGATAGACAGAAAAAAGGATAGATACTTCCTATTAAAACATACTGTATCCATTCTCGCAATTCCGCATCTATTTTTAGAGATTTTAAAGTTAATTCGCTAATAAATAAAATACATATGCAAATGCTTAAAACATAAATTAGCAAGTTGGAGTTAACTTTTTTTCTAATAGGTAGTGTGTTTTTCAGGTTCTTTTTCAGGTTCATTGGGAAGTAGTTACAAATTAATATTTAGAAAAATTCTTGATCATGTCCCACCAACGCCCTACCGAAAGGGCACAAAACATGACCCAGTTCAATTGTCCATTAAGGCCTAACAAATATCGTAAGGGCTGATTATTAATTGGTTTAAGCCGGCGATATTTTGCACACAAATCACGCCATCGTTTGCGATCTAAAAACCCCATTTCAATCAATGGGCTAGCTTCTAATTCATCTAAAGATTGATTTAAAATCCAGCTCACATAATTACGGGGGGGCGAAAAGGGACGTTTTTTTGCATCAAGCACTGCATCAGGCACTTTGCCACGTAATATTTTCTTCAACAATGGTTTATTGGTCTCGAGGCTAAATCGTCGTGCTAAAGGCAAGCCAATAACTTTGTCGACCAAAGGATGATCAAGAAACGGTACGCGAATTTCTACTGAATTGCCCATCCCTAGCTTATCACCAAGTTGTAAACCACTGTGGACGGTATAACCCCATAATAGTGTGGCGGCCACAGCATCGGGGCCGGGCGTGCCTAACGCCTGCAAATCATGAATGGGTTGATAAACAGTTGAAGACAAATGGCTTAAATGCGTGCCGGCAATTTGCTTCACATAGTACTCACGCATTTGAGTCGGCAGTGAATCTTGATACCACACCCATTTTTGAAATTGCGTTGGCGTTAATTGGCTATGACTCGCACCGATTTTATTATGCGGTGCATAGCCAAAAAATACTTCATCTCCACCGGTTCCGGATAAAAGCACTTTATAGCCAAGGGCATAAGCTTGATGATACAGCTCCCAATGTGAACTTGCTGCCACATCTCCTACTGGTTCGTCACAATAGTTTACCAATTCATTAAAATGAGTAACATATTGAGATTCATCAATCATTACATCTTGATAAGGTAACCCTAAATATTGAGCCGTACGATGAGCCTGTGCACGCTCATCTGCATATGGGTTATCTTTATAACCAACACAAATACAAGTCAAATTATCTTTTGCTTTGGTTTTAGCTGCTAGCGCTGCAATAGCCGATGAATCAACCCCACTGCTTAATAAAATGCCAACTGGCACATCACTGCGAAGATGAATATTGACCGATTCTGCTAGCGTTGCTTCAATATCGGTGTCACTGTAATCGGCAATACCTGCAACACCCCCAAATTGGGGGCGCCAATAACGCTGAAATCGCACACCAGTTGCGTCCGCCACAATATATTCTGCTGGCAGTATGCGTTTAATTTGCTCGACAATTGTATTTCGCTGATCAACTGGATTTGTCAACCATAAAAATTGATACAAAGCTTCTGGTCGGATTGTTGGTGATGTAATACGAGCAGCACGCACGATAGCTTTTAGTTCTGAGCTTAACCATAAAATGCCATCTCGTTGATAGTAATACAGGGGTTTTTGACCAAACCGATCACGAGCTGCAAAAATCTTGTTGTGTTTAATATCCCACAAAACAAAGGCATACATGCCGCGCAAATCATCAAGGCAAGATTCGCCTTTTTCTTCGTATAAATGTAAAATTGTTTCAGCGTCACTTCGCGTAGCAAAATGATGCCCGCGCTGCTCCAATTGCTGCTTTAACTCAACATAGTTATAAATTTCGCCATTGCAAATAACAACCAAACTTTTATCTTCGTTATACAGGGGTTGATCCCCTCCTTGTACATCAACAATGCTTAAGCGGCGCATGGATAACGCCGTGTTAGGATGTTCATAATCACCTGTGCTGTCTGGTCCCCGATAAACCATTTGGGCACTCATACCACGAACATCATAAATCGCATCTGTTGGAAGACCGTTGGGGG
>JAGWYZ010000158.1 GCA_018969115.1 Chloroflexota bacterium
TTAGACAAAATGAATGCCAAAATCACTATCTCAGGGTTGTTATGGGGTGGCTTTGCCACCCCATAACAACCCTGAGATAGTGATTTTGGTGAAAAATTGGTTTAAGAAACAGTGTCTAAGAGGTATGTATAAGTTTTGGGCAAAACCCCGATATGATCTCGGGTAGCGTGGGCAATCTTATGCTACTCAAGATCATATCGTGATTTCAATATTACGCCTAATGATAAAAAAGCCGATTGTGCCTTGTAATACAGGCACAATTGGCTTTTCGGGGCTAAGGCTAGGCGTGGCTTACTTGCTATTATTGAGCATAGTCGGCAAGAAAATTTGATTGGGCAAGGCATTTTGCACATCGCCGACTAAAACCGACACGGGAATCTCTTGCCCATTTAATTTGAGTGTGAGGTTATAAATCCCATATGGTGTGTCTTCCAATACTTTTAGTTTTACGTTGCTATTGCCCCCCCAAGGGGCTGAGATAAGTGGGTTGTCGATTTGCACTGAAAATTGAGGTGGCACACTCATTTCAACCGGCCACGGGGTGCTATGCATTTTGGTGGTGATATTGATGGTTCCGGTCTCGCCAACGCCTAATCTAAATGAGGTGCTTGAGATTGTTAATTCGGTATCGGTGGTCTTTTTGCACCAAGTGTAAGGGGGGGTTATCTCTTTGGCACGTGGTAAATCTGTTTTATATAGGGGTGATTTAATCGCTTCTTTATAAGCCTCAAACCCCGGTAATGGCTGCATTTTGCTGCCGTCAGCCGATGTGGTTGTGATGCGAAAATCGGCATAATGATTGCGCTCTTGTGGGTCGCGGGCGTTAAAGTAAATCATGCTGCGCAAAAATGGGTATTTTGGCGCGTCGGCGAAGGCATTTTTAATCCACGATGCCTTTGATTTGCCCGGTTCATTTGTATCAACCGAGGCCATCTCATGAATCATTTGTGGTTTGGCGTAGCGGCACGAAAAATCCCACAACAGGTCTTCGCCAAACGACGACATCTCGCGCCAAGGCTGGGGCGACCACATCAAGTTGTAATAGTTATCGGCAATAATACCGACCCAATCGACCCATTCATCACCCGGGTAATAGCGATGATGGTTATTTTCGGGTGTGTCTGGGTGGCTGCCGGTGCTAATACCCCAAAACCACTCGATGCCTTCTACGCCTTCTTCGCGGAAAATGGTGACAATACGCCGCCAACTGTCGATATAGTCTTGGGGTGTTTGACCAAAGCGCGGTGCCCAATAGGGCAATTCTTGCACGCTCATCTCTTGCCCATATTTCATAATAATGCGATAAGGCAATTTTTTGAAGAATTTAGCGTATTCGCGAATGTATTTATCACACAACCCTTGCGAGATTGTGCGCGGTGGAACCCCTTCTTTGAGGGCATAATCTTTGTCACAGCCAAATTTCTTTTTACCGTTCATCGGCATCCACGACACCATGAGCACAGGACGGTCTTCGATCGGCACTTGGCGATCGACAAAATATAACAAATAGCCTAAATAAGGTTCGTCAAACGGGTCGCCTGCGCCAAAATCCATGAATAATTCGATCAAACCATGTTTTTTGCCCGCTAGGGAATTAAATTGGGTGATCTCATTGCCATAATTTTGGGCAATTGGGTCTAAGTAAATACCCAACGAAAGCCCCAACGCTTCAGCGACAGGTGAAACGGCTGCGTTTGGGGTTTGTGAAATACTGTTTTTTTTGAAGCGAGGATGAGGGTCAATAGCAGCTTGAGTAGGTGTTTGGACGAATGTCAATGCAGTCATAAATGCCATTGCCAATGCGGTAAAGGTGTGTTTGTTCATTCAATAAGAAAGTTTAACAGATGTAACATTATTGCCTCAAAAAAATACCGTTGATTAATTTTTATCAATGGCGTTTCTTATCCGCGGGCGTAATGCCTAACTCAGTATCACTTCGTAGTTGAATAGAGCGATACCTTCTCCAACTATGAAGTGATACTGAGTTAGGCGAATTTTTTTAATGCCCACTGTTTAAAAGGTATTTAATAGTTACAAAATATTTCTTATTAAAATAGGGGGAATAAAACAAATTTTCATCGAACTCACTATATGGCCTTTGGGAGCAGGGGCTTTGCCCCTGCTCCCAAAGGCCATATAGTGAGTTCAACATTACATCTTTTGTGTTTACCCCTAATTATTAAGAAGATACCAAGATCACGTAAAAATTCTAGCGATTGTTTGCACTTTTCGCAATAAACTTTTAGCATTTTTTAACTCTGTTAGCTTAAGATATCCCTCATTACATTGAGATATTAAAACGATAGATTTTTTAATAGACCAAGTTTAATATCTTAATGTTAGTCAAAGAACCGTCAAGATGACAGCGCTCCGCTCAATGGTGCATTATCCTGCCCATTTACAGAGATCGGCAAAAACTTGCTCTCGCTAACATGACATTGTCAAGTTAAGGCGAAACGAACTGTGATTTGTTTACCAATTCCCAAAAATCACTTTCAATTTGATCTTTGTCAGTCTCTTTGGGCAGCACCGCAAATACGGCCCGATATACTAGCCAAAAGCCAAGGCCAAAAGCAGCCAAATTTGCCAATGTAAACGCAATACGCGTAATGGCATTGACCTGCGCCACTTGTTGATTAAAATCTTCACCACCAAATGGGGCCACCACAATATTAAGGTTCAGAACAAAATTGACCACAGCCGCAATCAAACTGTAAGCAATCACGATCAATGTGCCCATGTGCAGCGCCCGTGCCACGCCCGCTTGGTTAAAAATTCGCGTCAGCGCCTGCTGCTTGGCAGGTGTGTCTGGCATCCAAATTTGCGCCATAAAAAATTGCAAAATGGGTTTGCCCAACACTAACGACCCGACAAATACTAGCAATGTTACCAAAAAAGCCGCCGTATCTTTAATGGCAAAACGCCAGCCATCCACCCACCAAAACGCCAACACGCCATTCATAATAGCAGCCAAGGCTACATAGCTTGTAATAACGTTAAAGCGGCGGCTGATGAAAAACGTATCGATCAGGGTATAGCTCACTGGAACCAGCGCCGCCAACACATACGTCATCTCTGCGCCCAGTGTTTTTGTCAAATTATTTAAAATTAAAATCGGAATGATGGCCCCGATCACAATATCGATAATGGGTTTGATAGATTTCATAGAGAATTACGAATTACGAAATAGAAGATACGAGTTATGACTCATGACTTTTGAACCATTCGTCTATACATTATCTCAAGAGTTAAACCACTCCAATATTGGCGCAAATTCGTAATTTGTAATTCGTAATTCATAATTTCCTAATGCGCCAGCGCTTTCCGCCAACCTTCATTAAGATCGGTAATCTGTGGCACAAAACCAAGTTCGCGCTGAATTTTTGTGCCATCGACCGCCATATCCTCAGTCAATTTATCGACCCGCCCGCGATGAATGGGCGAGCGTTTGCCAACAAGCGCAAAGGCTAACTCAGACAGCCCTGCCGCCCAACGCACTGGGCGTAATGGAATGTGCCAACGCGGGGCAGATCGGCCCCACGCGGCATAAACAGCCTGCACAATTTCGGCAAACGTATGCACATTGCCGTCGGTCAGATTGTAAATTTGCCCGACAGCCTGTGGGTGGGTGGCGGCCAAAATCGCGCCAGCGGCGGCATCGTGGGTGGCGATGAGGGTGCGGCGATTGTTACCCGGGCCGATCGGCACAAACAAACCTCGTTGCGCCATGCGCACCAGCGAAGCATAGTTGCCCTTCATACGCGGCCCATACACAGCGGCTAGACGTAAAACGACACTTTCCATCCCCCGCGCCGCCAGCACAATTTGCTCGGCGTGGGCTTTGGTTTCGCCATACCAAGTGTCGGGGTGTAATGGCGATTGCTCGGTCAGCCATTCGGCTTGCCCGCCGCTATGCCCATAAACCGATATCGTACTAAAGCATACAAAACGGCGCACACCCGCCGTTGCTGCGGTATTGACCAACAAACGCGTGCCCTCTACGTTGACGCGGTGATATTCATCGGGTTTGCTGGGGTTGGGGTTGTGAATGGCGGCGACGAGATGATAAACCGTGTCAACACCAACGCTGGCTAAACGCAAGGCCTCGGCATCGCAAATATCGCCACACACATAATCAACATTGGGCAAGGGAGTTGCTGGCAAATGGCGTGCCAAGACGCGCACATCTTGTCCTTGTGCCGTCAGTTGCTGTACCAGTTCTGGCCCAACTGCGCCCGTGCCGCCGGTGACTAAGCTACGCAATTTCACCACTCGAAGCTTTGCGCCACCAACACCTTACGGCGCTCAGCCTCTGCCAGCATGGCGGGGTGTGCATAATGCGTCACTAATAAAGGGAGCAAGCGCGTTTGTGGGTATTCGTCTTGCACTGTATCGAGAATATCGTTTAATTGTTCAAAATCTTCACGGCTCAATCGTGTTTTAGATTCTCCGATGATGAATACTTTTTCGTCGTTTTGGGTGGCCTCGGCAAAGAAATTTACTTCACGCCCAGCCACATTACGTCTTAAAAATCGTTGGGTAATTTGAATGCCATATTTCTCTTGCAACAAGGCTGGCAACATGCGATAGGCCTCATTCTCGAATGAATAAGCAAAGCTTTGTGACAACCCAGCAAGATCGCGGCGCGTGGCCGTTAAACCTTGTGAAAACTTTTGCATTTCTTGCGAAAGTTTTTGCATTTCTGTCGCCAATTTCCCCATCTCGATTTTTGTATCTTTTTGGGCTTCCCACAGTTCTCTTTGGGCTTGTCCTAGCTCTCTGATAATCTCTTTTAATTCATTAAAGTCGCTGGTTTTTACCAAATCGGTATACGCGTTATGAATGACACGCGCCAAAACAGATGACTGTTGTTTAGTAAAAACAGCGCTAAGTTCATGGGTAATGGTTGGCACGTCAAATGACATAACCCTATTTTACCGAACTTGCTTACAATTGGGTTATCATTCGCCACGAAATTATGAAAGGACTCATCCTCAGCGGTGGCAAGGGCACACGCCTACGCCCACTCACCTTCACAACCGCCAAACAACTCATTCCCGTCGCAAATACGCCCGTATTGGTGCGTGTCATTCAAATGATGAAAGATGCTGGTATCATCGATATCGGCATTGTCATTGGCGATACCGGCGAAGAAGTTAAAGCCGCTATTGGCGATGGCTCACGTTGGGATGCGCGCATCACCTACATTCCACAAGATGCGCCACTCGGCTTGGCCCATGCCGTCAAAATTAGCCAACCCTTCATCGGCGATGATCGCTTTGTGATGGTGTTGGGCGATAACGTCATTCAAGGCGGCATTCAAAGCCTCATTCGCCAATTTGACGAAGGCAGCTATAACAGCCAAATTGTCTTGACCCAAGTCAAAGAGCCACAACATTATGGGGTAGCGGTGTTGCGCGGTGATGGCAGCATCGAGCGCTTGGTTGAAAAACCACGCCAATATTTAAGTAATTTGGCCTTGGTTGGCATTTATATGTTCGACTCAAATGTGTTCACAGCGGTCAATTCAATTAAGCCAAGTTGGCGCAATGAGCTGGAAATTACCGATGCCATTCAATGGCTGGTGACACATCACTATGCAGTGTTCCCTTATGTGCACACTGGGTGGTGGGTGGATACAGGGAAAGCCACTGATATGCTTGAGGCCAATAGCCTGGTGCTCGAAGAATTGCGCCCCAGCATTGCCGATACAGCAATGATTGATGAGCATTCGACCGTTGATAGCCGTGTCACGTTGTCTGCCGGTGCGCAAATTATTAACAGCGTGGTGCGTGGGCCAACCATCATTGGCGAAAATGCACGTATAGTAAATAGCTACATTGGGCCATTCACCAGCATCGATAGTGATTGTGTGGTTGAAAATGCCGAAATTGAGCGCAGCATTGTTTTGGGCCACAGCCGCATTGCCGATTTGCCCGCCCGTATTCAAGACAGCCTTATTGGTCGCCGCACCAATGTCACGCGCTCAACCACACGCCCGATTGCCTACAAACTCACCTTGGGTGATTACAGCAATGTTGGGCTGCTTTAAAAAGGATAAAAGATAAAAGATGAAGGATGAAACAACATCCTTCATCCTTCATCCTTCATCCTTCATCCTTCATCCTTCATGAAAATCGCGATTGTTCACGATTGGCTAAACCAGCTCGGCGGGGCCGAAGATGTACTGGAGACACTCCACAATATGTTTCCAGCAGCGCCGGTGTTTACCAGCATTTATGATCGCGCCCGTATGCCAGCGGCATGGCAAAACTGGGACATTCGCGGGTCGTGGATGGATAAACTGCCGGCAGTCTATCGCAAACATCAGCCTTATATGCCGATGTTTGCCGCCACATGGGCCAATTACCAAATTCCCAGCGAATACGATGTCATTATTAGTAACAAAAGCGCTTTTTGTATAGGAACCACGAGTGCCAACCCCAACGCGCGGCATATTTGTTATTGCCTAACGCCTACCCGTTTTATTTACGATTTTGACAGCTATGCTGCCCGTGAGCGGATACCGACCTTGGCAAAGCCGATATTATGGCTGATGAACGCAGTTTTACGTCAATGGGAGCGCCGCGCCGCCCAACGTGTTACCACCTTCGTCGCTATCTCGCGTGAGATTCAGGCCCGGATTAAAACCTATTACAACCGTGATTCGGTTGTGATCTATCCGCCAGTCGACACTCGAAAATTTAATCAAACAATTGATCCGCCTGTCAACCCATCTGCCGTGGCCCCATTTTTTATCGCCTCGCGTTTGTTGCCCTACAAGCGCATTGACCTTGCGATTGAAACACTCGGCCTATTGGGGTTGCCTTTGCTTATTGCGGGGGCTGGGCGTGACCGTGAGCGGCTCGATCGATTGGCCGCGCCATTCCCTCATATAAAATTATTGGGGCGGGTGTCTGATCAAGCGTTGAGCCAGTTGCTCAATCAATGCCGCGCTTTTATCTTCCCAGGGCTAGAAGATTTTGGCATTGCACCCATTCAAGCAATGGCGTGTGGCAAGCCAGTCATTGCCTTTGCGGGTGGCGGTGCGCTCGATACCGTAATTGATGGAAAAACCGGAATTTTGTTTCAGCAGCAAACCCGCGAATCGTTACAAAAAGCCTTGCATAATTTTTCTGAGGTAAGATTCGCGCCCGTTGAAATCAGGGCACATGCCGAAAAATTTAGCATTGCCCATTTTGCACAAGAGATGGTTAAGTTGATTGGTTAAACATAAATTACGGATTACACATTACGAATTACTTAAAACTCGTAATGTGCAATTTGTAATTCGTAATTCGTAATTCGCAAATGGAAGCTAAGTGTCCAAATTGTCGTGAGATTCGTAAGTTAAAAAATCTCAAGCCCTTTTTTATGTCAAATGGCGCAGCCGCGGTGCGAGGGCAATGCGTTGTTTGCAGCAACCTTATTAGCAAAAGTGGGCGTATCCCCGAACACGACAACTTGCCACAACCGATCAAAATTGCCAAGCCCAGCGTGCCGCGCCCCAAGCCAGCCGATGGGGTCGATGGGGCCGCAGTTGCCCCGCGCAAACCGCGTGTGGTCAAATTGCCACCACCTCCCACCCGCAATGGGCCACCGCTGGTCATCGTCGAATCGCCCACCAAAGCCAAAACCATCGGCAAATTTTTAGGCCGCAAATTTCAGGTCAAGGCATCGGTTGGGCATATTCGTGACCTGCCCAAAAATCGTCTGGGGGTCGATCTCGACAACGACTTTTTGCCATCCTATGTCATCCCGATGGACAAAAAGAAAACGGTCAAAGAATTACAAACCATCGCCCGTGATGCGCGTGAGATTTGGCTGGCAACCGACCCCGACCGCGAGGGTGAAGCCATTTCGTGGCATTTGGCCCATGCGCTAAAAGACGAAATTGTGGGCAAGCCAGTGCAACGGGTCGAGTTTCACGAGATCACCCAACACGCCATCGATGAGGCATTTGCGCACCCGCGTGAAATTAATATGCCAAGGGTCGACGCGCAGCAAGCCCGCCGCGTGCTCGACCGCTTGGTGGGCTATACGCTTAGCCCATTGCTACGCGACAAAATGGGCCGCAAAGGCCTGAGCGCGGGGCGGGTGCAATCGGTGGCGTTGCGTTTGGTGTGCGAGCGTGAGCGCGATATTTTGGCTTTTGTGCCGGTTGAATATTGGACGATTGATGCCGATCTCAGCAAACTCAATTTTGTCGAGAATGCAAAATCTAAAATCCAAAATCTAAAATCGTTTACGGCGCGGCTCAACAAAATTGATGGCAAAGATGCAGATCTGCACACCCAAGCCGAGGCGGATGCGGTGTTGGCGGCGGTGACGACAGCACAATATCGCGTGCATAAGGTCGATCGCAAAGATCGCACACGCAAGCCAGCCGCCCCATTCACCACCAGCACCCTGCAACAAGAGGCCAACCGCAAGCTTGGCTTTAACGCCAAACGTACAATGGCAGTGGCCCAACAGCTTTACGAAGGCTTAGATGTTGGCGAAGGGCCGATTGGCTTGATTACGTATATGCGCACCGACTCGACCAATATAGCGACATCGGCCCAAGACGAAACCCGCAAATTGATCGATCAGCGCTATGGCGAAGCCTTTATGCCCACCCAGCCGCCCAAATATACCGCCCGCGCCAAAAATGCGCAAGAGGCGCACGAGGCCGTGCGCCCAACCTCAGTTTTTAGGGTTCCAGATGAAATTAAGCCCCATCTCGACCGCGATCAATATCGTCTTTACGATCTGATTTGGAAACGTTTTGTGGCGAGCCAGATGTCGAACGCGATATTTGACACGACGACGGTAGACGTGGAAGCCACGCCGGTAGTAAATGGCAAATTGAAAATTGAAAATGAAAAATGGGTCGCAAAGAATTTGGCGTTTTCAATTTTAAATTCTCAATTTCTGTTTCGCGCAACTGGCTCTATCATTAAATTTGCGGGGTTTTTGCGGGTGTATGAAGAAGGGCGCGATGAAGGCATCAGCGAGAATGACGATGACGAGGCCGTCGGCAAACGCTTGCCCATGCTTGAAGCCAACGAGCTGTTGCATTTAGACAAGCTCAGCCCAGCACAAAAATTCACCCAGCCGCCGCCGCGGTTTACCGAAGCCACCCTGATTAAGGCGATGGAAGAATATGGCATTGGGCGACCCAGCACCTATGCCGCCACCATGAGTGTGCTGCAAGGGCGCTTTTATGTCACCCGCGAGGCCAAAGCGCTTAAACCTACGCCGTTAGGCTTTCAAGTCAATGACCTATTGGTGGGCAGTTTTGCCGACTATATTAATGTCGATTTTACGGCGCAAGTCGAAGACGAACTAGACAGCATCGAGACAGGAGCACGAACGTGGCCGCCAGTGTTGCACGCCTTCTACGACCCATTCAAAGAAACGGTGCAACAGGCCGCCTTAAGCATCCCCAAACAAGAAAAGTTCGTTGAATTGGTCGGCGCAGCTTGCCCCAAATGCGGCAAACCTTTGGTCTATAAACAAGGGCGCTTTGGACGTTTTATCGGCTGTAGCGACTTCCCGCGCTGTAGCTTTACCGAGCCACTCAGCATTCCGAACGTGGCTTGCCCCAAATGTGGGGGCAAATTGGCCGAAAAGCGTGTGCGCAAAGCCAAGTCTGTGCGAGTGTTTTATGGTTGTCTCAATTACCCCACTTGCGACTTTACCACGTGGAATAAGCCTTTGCCAATACCCTGCCCCAATTGTGGGCAGGGCTTGGTGGTTGAGGTGAGCAAAGACAAAGGCAAATGCTTAAAGTGTGAGCATGTTTTTCCGGTGGTGGTGAATGAGGCTGGGTAGGGATTTTGACATCGGTTTTGCCTAAATACGCTTTACGGCTCAATTTAGGTTTCTGGCTTACGTTAATGGTTTGCAAAATTGGATGTCGAAGGCAAAAACCTAACTTCCCCCAACCAACGCCGCCAACAACCGCTCAATATCCCCCTCGGTATTAAACAAATGCGGCGACACCCGAATACCGGCGGGGCGTTGCGCCACCAGAATATTTTGGGCGTTCAGCTTGTCTAAAATTGCCGAATCGCCCTCTGGGCTGCCGCTGGTAAACACCACAATACATGATTGATGCTGCGGGTCGTCTGAACGTAACACCCGCATATCGGGCAAATGATGTTTTATCCCAGCGTGCAGCGCATTTGCCAAGCCATGATTGGCGGCA
>JAGWYZ010000159.1 GCA_018969115.1 Chloroflexota bacterium
TGATTTCATCTAACAAAAAAGTGGAAATTGATTTAAGAAACACTCTCTTAACTCTTTACTCTTGGTTCTTGATTCTTGGTTCTCTAATCTTTAAAGTACGGTAACACCTGCTCGCCCAAGATGCGAATGCCGCGCTCAGAGATGAGGCCGTGCGGGGTGCCAAATTCAACACGGGTGCAACCAGCAGCCTGCAGGCGCTCAACTTGTGCAATAATGTCATTGGCATTGCCAGCAAAGGCAAAACGGTTGAGCATGTCGTCTGAAATCATGGTGCTGATGCTGGCATAATCTTTTTGCTTATCAAGCGCAATGATCCGCGCCAGCCATTCGGGGTCATCGATGGTAGGGTCGAGCGGCGCAACAACCGGCAGATACAGCGCAGCCTCGCGCCGCACCCACGCCCGCGCCGCTTCGCGATCCTCATCGACCACCGTCACTGCGCCAAGACACACGCCCACAGCACCATGAGGCCGCCCAGCTTGGCGCTCGCCCTCGGCAATAAATTGGCGCAACCAGCCCACCACATCGGGGTTGGCCGAGCCGCCAATTTTCACCTCGTCGGCAATTTCACCAGCCAGTTTGGCAGTTTGTTTGCCCCATGTGCCGATCATTAATGGCACATGGGTGCGATAGGGGGTGTAATTAAGCTTAACACCGTCGGCCAATTGATAAATCTGACCCGCATAGCCGCCCGTTTTGCCAGCCAACAAATATTGCACCACCTCGGCGCTCTCGCGCAAGGTTTGCATTGGGCGGGCCGACTGCACCCCAATTTGGTCGAGCCACGCCCCGCGCACTAACCCGAGGTAGGCGCGGCCTTCGCTCACCAAGTCGAGCATGGCAATTTGCCCCGCGATCTCAACTGGGTGTGTGGTGTATGGGTTGAGCGCAGCAAACCCCACTTGCGCCTGCCGCAATTTACGCGCCATCAAAATCAATGGCCCCAACGCTGGCTGAAAGAGCAAGTCGTTATACACGCTCACCACATCAAACGCATAGTGATCGACCAACGTCGCCAGTGCCTCATATTCTTGCGGTGTTTTATTCGATTGAAAAGCAATGCTAAATTTCATAAATGTAATAAAGTGCTGAGTGCTGAGTGCTGAGTGCTGAGTGCTGAGTGCTGAGTGCTGAGTAAGAAACCTGAAACTCAGCACTCAGCACTCAGCACTCAACACTTCTAATCCTCACTCAACCCATCTCCCAACAAATTAATGCCAAACACAATCAACACAATGGCGAGGCCAGGCCAAACGGCGTTCCACCACGCCAATTCATACACGGCGCGTCCCTCATTCAACATACCGCCCCATGTCACAGTAGACAGGCTGACCCCAACACCAAGATAACTCAACGCGGCCTCAGCCAAGATGTTGGATGAAACATTCACAGTCGCCACTACCAACAAAGGCGGCATAATATTGGGCACAATATGGCGGCGAATGATATCCCAATGTCCGGCCCCAATCGCCTGCGCCCCCTGCACAAATTCGCGTTGACGCACTGCCAAGGTCGAGCCACGCACCACCCGCGCATATTGCACCCAACTGACCAAGCCCAACACCAACACCACATTGCCCAAGCCTTTGCCAATGGCCGCCAAAATGGCAATCGCCAGCAACACGCCGGGCAGCGACAATTGAATATCGACCAAACGCATGATGACCGACTCGACCCATCCACCAAAATAACCGGCCAACAACCCCAACACCAGCCCAATGCTGCCGCCAATAAAAACCGATGTGATGCCGACAAACAGAGCCGAGCGCGCCCCGGTCATGATGCGGCTGAGCAAATCGCGCCCGTTCAGATCCGTGCCCAACGCAAAACCCGGTTGTGCGCCCGGCATCCAAAACGGCGGCAATAGGCTGCGCGATAGCTCCTGTTGTTGCGGCGGCTGTGGTGTCCATACCATCGACACCAGCGCCACCGTGGCTACCAGCACCACGATCAGGATGCCGATCAACAAGGCCGGTGATTTACGAATTTGTTTTGAAAACATAAGCAATTTGCTTTTTGCCACAAAGCGCACAAAGAACACAAAGAAAAAGTGAGAAATTGACAAAATCTTTGTGTTCTTTATACGCTTTGTGGCAAATTCTTATCATGACCTACGACGACTTGCCCAACTTAACACGCGGGTCAAGAATGGTATACAACACATCCACGCCCAAATTAATCAACACAATAAACAACGACAAAATCAGCACCGCTGCCCGAATAATCGGCAGATCACGCGATTCAACTGCCTGAATCATCAGCCAACCCACCCCGGGCCACGCAAACACCGTCTCGACCACCACCGAGCCACCCAACAATGCGCCAAATTGCAAGCCCATGACCGTAATCACCGGAATGATGGCATTGGGTAACACATGTCGCCACGCTACCCATTGCTCGGCCAAACCTTTGCTTCGCGCCACTACTACAAATTGTTGTTTGAAGGTATCATAGACCGAGCGACGAATGAGCCGCACCAGCAAGCCAGTCGAAAAGGCGCTGACGGTGATCGTGGGCAGAATAAGCTGCTGAAATGTGCCTGCACCAGAAGCCGGCAGCCAACGCAGCGCCCCGGCGAACACCAAAATGAGCAACACACCCAACCAAAAACTGGGCAACGACAATAGTAATAATGATCCGGTTGAAATAAAGTTATCGAGCAGATGCCAGCGGCTAGGGCTGAATTTGCTACGCGCTGCCCAAATACCGAGCGGAAACGCGATGATGGACGATAACAACAAACTTGCGCCAGCCAATAATATGGTATTTGGTAAACGCCCCAACACCAAACGCAAGGCATCGGTGCGATAACGAAACGACTCACCCATATCGCCCTGCAAAGCCTTGCCCAAAAACAACCAATATTGGATGATGAGCGGTTGGTCGAGGTTGTAGGCACGCCGAATATTATCGATATCCTCTTGCCGCGCGTTTAGCGGTATCAGTGCCGCAATCGGGTCACCCGATAAATAGATCAGCACAAAGCTCAAGATGCTGACGGTGATTAACACCAAGCAGGCTTGCCAAAATCGTTGGAGGAGATAGTTGAGCATGTTGTCAGTTTTACGGCCGTGAGCTTTAAGCCGTGAGCCATAACTTAAACTCACGACTTACGGCTCAAAGCTTCAATGTGTGAAATTTTACATCACCCAACATGGCTTCCCATGCCACACTCACCAAATATCCTAATTTTTAGGGATGATAACTCATGACATTGGGACAACAAACATTGGGACAACAAACAGATAGCATACATTAACAAGTCGTTGTTATTCTAAGTCTATGGCATCCACCCAAGAACTCCCAATCAATATAAACACCCAACTGCCCTGTGAATGGAGCGGCGCATCAGGGCTTGTTGGCCTGCGCAAAGAGAACCAGATGTGGCAGCCCTCGTGCAGGAAGATGACCCGCGCATCCGCGAGCGAGGCATTGCTTTGGTGGTATGCGAGGGCATTGGCAGCAAAGTGGGGGGAGCAAACTGCCACCCGCATCGCTGTTGATGGCCTAGAACGCAAAAGGATTCGTCGCGCCGGCTATGTTTTTGCCAATGGGCCGCTCAGTTACGATGATATTCATGAAGCATTGACCGCCGAAACGACTATTTTTAGAGATGGGGTCGAAGAAGTAGATGATGGCGACTGGTTCTATTTCGATGTGCAGCCCCAGTGCCAAGCACCCCCGGCTCATTTGAAGATGATTGTTATGTCGAGGGCACGCCGATTGAGTCATTTGACCACACCCGCTTTTTTGCCAGTGCATGTGGCATCGCCCGCGTTTTTGGCGAAACCCAACCCGCATTTACACCTTATGTCATTGGCATAGACAACCCGCAACCTGGTCGTTACTATGTGATGGCCTTTATCGCCAAAAATAGGCGCAAAGAACCTTCATGGAAATATGACCTGAAGATTGTCGAAACACAATAAACACAATAAAGGGTAAGACCGATTTCACCATCTCTCCCCGAGCTACGCTTGGGGAGAGATGGTAAAATCGGCCTTCATCTTTGCTGCCTAATAGCGCTTAACCACACTGCGATAGCTAGTGGGCTGGCGCGTTTGGAAAATTTGGCTTTCTTCCTTCACGCGGCGGGTCTCATCGATGCTAAGTTTGGCGACAATATAGCCTTCGGTCGGCTCGACCATGTCGACAATCACTTGCCCGCGTGGGCCAATGATCATACTTTCGCCACAAAACGTGGTGGCGGGTTCTTCGCCAATGCGATTGGCAGCACACACAAAACACGCGTTTTCGGTCGCCCGAGCCGAAAGCAAGGTGCGCCATTCAGCAGCTCGGCCCTTGTCCCATGCTGCACTCACCAAAATCAACTCAGCCCCATCCAAACACAACGAGCGACAGCCTTCAGGATACATAATGTCCCAACCCACTTGCAAGCCGACGACACCAATCGGCAACTCGATTGGCTCGAGCTTGAAGCCCGGGCGAAATTGCATTTGTTCTTCGCCATGCAAATGAATTTTGCGATAATTTTGGATCAGATCACCCTCTGGGCCAACCATGATCGCTGAGTTAAACAAAATGCTCTCGACCCGCTCTTTGCTGGGCATGCCAAACACAATATGCGTGCCGGTGTCTTGGGCACGTTGCGCCATAACATTGGCGTTTGGCCCGGGAGCGCGTTGCGACAATTGCACAAACCGCACACCACATTCATAGCCTGTCACCGCCAACTCTGGAAATACAATAACATCTACTTTTTGTTCGCTGGTGATCTTGCGGACGAAATCCGACATCTTGGCTAAATTCTTATCTGGTTCATTCAAGATCGTGTCCATTTGCACGACCGCTACAGTTACTTCTTTCATTCGTCAATTATCCTTACAAAATTTTATCGGGCTTGATTTTAACTTCAGTGGGAAGGGGCAGGGAGCAAGTTGCAAGTTGCAGGTTGCAAGTGGCAAGTTGCAAGTCAAAACCTGCAACCTGCCCCTTGCAACCCTTTACCGACTTTCCCACGGCAACAGCAGCCATGTGGCGGTGTGGGCAAGGTGTTTGCGCCAAAATTGCAGCGAATGGGTCACCCATTGGGCTGGGTTGATTGGAAACATGGGCGGCAACTGCCATTCTTTGGGCGGTTGTACTATCATAGCCCCCACCCGTTTACCCGTATCGACCTCACCCTGCAAGCCGGCCAAGGCCCGCGCCTGCGCCATTGCCTCACTAAAACCGCCCAAGGTGTCAACCAATTTGCGCTCGTGCGCCATCGCGCCGGTCCATACCCGCCCCCCACAAATCGGCTCAAGTGCGTCAAAATCGAGAGTGCGGCCCTCAGCCACCACCCGCTTAAAATCATCATACACCTTGCTCATCGAGGCTTTCACCGCGTCACGCTCGTCGGGGCTGAATGGGCGCGAGATCGTCATCATGCCCGCCCGCGCCCCGCGTTGTAGCGCAGCACGATGCAAACGCAGTTTCTCATCCACCCCACCCGTATTAGGTTTGGTGATGATCACCCCAATGCTGCCCGTCACTGTCAACGGTTGCGCCACAATATGCTTGGCCAACGCCGCTACAAAATAGCCACCCGATGCCGCCACGCTGCTCATATACACCACCACCGGCTTCTTTTTCATCACCCGCCGCACCTCACGCGCAATCAAATCTGAGGCCAAAGCCGAGCCACCTTGCGAGTTGACATACAAGATCACCGCCGCCAATTTATCATCTTGCTCGGCCTTGCGCAAGGCTTGGGCAATGCTGTCTGAGCCAGCCATCTTCGAGCCAAAAATTGGCAACGGCACAGGCGCGTTTTGGCTCTTGCCCTCCACAATCATGCCCTCGACCCCCACAATGCCAATAAATTTGCTGGCAAATTCGATATGCGGAACCAACAGCGCCTTGCGGGCCTCATCGAGCAATATAAGGCGCGGATCGGGCGGCAAGGTAGGGATTAGGGATTGGGGATTGCGGATTGACGCATCGCTCGTGGCTTGCGACTCATTACGCTTTAATTTTTGCTGTAACCAAACAAAAAACCGGCGCAGTTTTGCATTTTCATCAATCGCCATCTCATCTGCCTTAATTGGCCCCAACAAATAATATTCCAGCTCATCTTCATACAACGCCGCGTCAATCAAACCATGCTTCACCGCGTCTGCGGCGACAAATGGGCCAGTGTCGATCAATTCACGCACCCGCGCTTCGGGCAGCTTGCGCCCCTTGGCAATCCCCGCCACCAATTCATCAAAAAACGCCGACAACAGCCATTCGGCCTGTGCCCGCGACTCCTCCGAAAAATCGTTGCGCGTCACTTGGTCGCCCGCCGATTTAAAGGGCGAGACATTCACCACCTCAAATTGCACCCCCACTTGGTCGAGCGCATCCTTTAAAAATACATATTCTTGATGCATGCCCAACACGGCCCATTCGGCACTGGGCGGCATGATAATTTGGTCACACGCACACGCCAAATAATATTGATACGGCCCAAAATGGTTGGCATAGGCAATTACTTTTTTACCGCTGTCTTGCAGAATGGGTAACAGCCCGCGCAAGCTTTGGTAAATGGCCCCAGATGCGGCGCATTCGATGCGCAACACCACCCCTTGCACCCGATCATCAGCCGCAATTTGCTCAAACGTGCGTTTAAGCTCGCTGATGCTGAGGCCACCGCCGCCAATAGGCAAGCGTTTGGCGATAAAACGCGGCAAGGGCGGGGCCGGAGCCGGAAAATCGCTAATCTCGCCATCAAGATCAATCACGATATAAGGTGGCAACTTGCGGCGGCGACGAAACCAGTTTTGTGTGTTAACACGGGCGCGACG
Source organism: Chloroflexota bacterium (assembly GCA_018969115.1). Taxonomy (GTDB): domain Bacteria; phylum Chloroflexota; class Anaerolineae; order J036; family Brachytrichaceae; genus AQU-03. The sequence goes on from JAGWYZ010000159.1 coordinate 6,789, forward strand.
AATGCGCGATGCAATAGTTGGCATGAAGTTGAGTGATTATAGCGAGGGCGCTAAATGACGCTAAAATAGCCCCCCAAAATGCTCACAATTGCAAACCAGCCAAGCTGGCAAAACCCACAACTTACCAATTTAAACAAATTGCCCCCGCGCGCCACCCTGTTGCCCTACCCCAGCGCCGAAGCAGCCCGCCGCGCCGATTCACCCTCGCCTTGGGTCAAGTCGCTTAACGGCGAATGGGATTTTCAACTGGTGAACCGCCCTGAATTGGCCGCCGGGCTTGGCGACCCGAATGCGGCGTGGATCTCCCTCACGGTGCCGGGCAATTGGACGATGCAATTGTTGAACACGCCGCTCGACAGCGTGGCAGTGCGCCCCCATTACACCAATGTGCAAATGCCATTTGCCAACCCACCGCCCACCGTGCCCGATGAAAACCCAACCGGCATTTATCGCACACAGTTTGAGGTAGACCCAAGCTGGCAAGACAAGCGCGTGGTCATCCATTTTGCGGGTTGCGAAGGGGCCTATTATGTTTATGTTAATGGGCGAGCCGTTGGCATGAACAAAGACTCCCGCACGGCGGCAGAATTTGACATCACCCCACATCTCATTTGGGGACGCCCCAACCAATTAACCGTCATCAATTTGCGCTATTCTGATGCCAGTTTTGTAGAAGACCAAGACCATTGGTGGCAGGCCGGTATTCACCGCGATGTGATGTTGATCGCTGAACCCAAAGTGCATTTACAAGATGTCTTTGCCAGAACGGATTTGAGCCAAAACTTGAAAAGCGCAGTATTGCGCGTGGCTTGTAAAGTCGGGTTGCCCGGCTCCGATCAACCCTCATGTGAGCTTGAGGCGCAACTGTTTGACCCCAGCGGCAAGGCGGTGTTTGCCGAGCCGTTACGCGGCAATAATGCCAATCGCCCTTTACACAAATATTTTGAGCTGACGCAAGATGAAGCGATTGAATTGACTGGCACGGTAAAAGCGCCCAAATTGTGGACAGCCGAAACCCCACATTTGTATCGGTTGGTGGTCAGTTTGCGCACCCCCGACAGCGAGCAACACACTGCCCTCAATATTGGCTTTCGGCGGGTTGAAATTGCACATCGCCAAATGTTGGTGAATGGCAAAGCCGTCATGATCAAGGGAGTCAATCGCCACGACCACAGCGACACGACCGGCAAAACCGTCAGCCGCGAATTGATGGAACTGGACATCAAGACGATGAAGCAGTTCAATATTAACGCCGTGCGCTGCTCACATTACCCAAACGACCCTTATTGGCTCGATTTGTGCGACCGTTATGGGCTGTATGTCATCGACGAAGCCAATATTGAATGTCATGCTTACCGCCCACTGTGCAACGACCATCGCTATACCAGCGCCTTTGTCGAGCGGGTGCGCAATATGTTTGAGCGCGACAAAAATCACCCCAGTGTCATTGTGTGGTCGCTGGGCAATGAAAGCGGCTATGGTACGAATCACGAAGCCGCCGCGGCTTGGCTGCGCCGTGCCGACCCCTCACGCTTGCTGCATTACGAGGGCGCGGTGTCGCACTCGGTGGGCCAAGATTATGGCGATGGGCGCAGCGTGACCGACCTGATTTGCCCGATGTATCCCGACATTAAGACGATTGTCGATTGGGTGCGCACGGGCTGGCAAAAAACCAATGACTCACGTCCAATCATTTTGTGCGAATATTCACACGCGATGGGCAACAGCAATGGCTCGTTGCATGACTATTGGGCAGCGTTTGAGGCGCATCACGGCTTGCAGGGGGGCTTTATTTGGGAATGGCTTGATCATGGCATCAAGATGCCCCTCCCTATCCCCCCCCGAACGGGGGGGGGAGAAAATCCCCCTCCCGAATGGGAGGGGCTAGGGGAGGGCTATTGGGCCTATGGGGGCGATTTTGGCGATGAACCGAATGACAAAAACTTCGTCGCCGATGGCCTCGTATGGCCAGATCGTAAACCGCACCCCGGGTTTTATGAGTTCAAATACCTCATTCAACCGCTGCAAGTGACGTGGGTAGACGCGAAAAAAGGTGTTTTTAAAATTACCAACAAACGCGATTTTACCGACCTGAGCGATTTGCGCTGCGAATGGGAATTGATGATTAACGGCGAAAGCATCGCCAGCGGCAACTTGGCGGCGATGGGCAATGGGTTAAAGCCCGGCCAAAGCCGCGAGTTTACTGTCGATTGTAGCGATGCCATCAAACATCACCACGGCGAGGCTTTCCTCAATTTTGCCTTTAGCCAACGCGCTGCCACATGGTGGGCCGAGGCCGGGCACGAGGTGGCTTGGGCGCAATTGGCGATTCCGGTCAAAAAAGCCGCCAAGAAGCCAACGCCAGCGCTGGCGTCGGCGATACCGGTTGCCATCAGCACCCATCAGCGCCAAATTGCGCTGACCGCAGGTAATATACACGCCGTGTTTGACCAAGACAGCGGCACGCTGACCCATTTTGGCAGCGATGAGCATAATTTGTTGGCGCAAAGCCCGCTGCTGAATGTGTGGCGGGCCGCCACCGATAACGACGGCATTAAATTGTTTGATGATCAATCAGGCAAGGCCTTGGGGCATTGGTATCACCTCGGCCTGCCCAATTTGGCGCGGCGGCTGGTTGAGGTGCGTTTGGTCGAGACCGAAGATGAAACACCCGCCGTCGAGATCACTCACGCCGCCAGTGGGCGCGAGCAATGGGATGACTTTGTGCATACCCATCGCTATACGCTGACACCGCACGGCAGCTTGCAGATTGAAAATGTGTTGCGCGTGGGGGAAGGCGTGAATGATTTGCCACGAGTCGGCTTGCAAATGCAGCTCTCACCCACTCTTGAACAGCTTGAGTGGTATGGGCGCGGGCCGTGGGACAACTATAGTGACCGCAAGGCCTCGGCTCCCATTCACTGCTATCAAAGCACGGTGCGCGAGCAATATGTCGATTATGTGATGCCGCAAGAACATGGGCATAAGACCGATGTGCGCTGGCTGACGCTGACCGACAAGGACGGGCGCGGGTTGAAGGTGGCGAGCGATGTGCCGTTTGAGTTTAACGCGCTGCATCATACCGACGATGATTTGTTTGCCGCCAAGCACCCGCACGACCTGCACGCCAAGCCCGAAGTGGTGCTCAGCCTCGACCATGCCATGCGTGGCCTCGGCACCGCCAGTTGTGGGCCAGACACGCTGCCGCAGTATCGGCTGACGGCGGGGGAGTATCGGTTTGGGTTTGAGTTGAGTGTGGTGTAGGCCTGAACTGCTATTTTTTGCCACAAAGCGCACAAAGAACACAAAGATATGAAAGGTTTTATGATGTAAATCTTTGAGTTCTTTGAGGCAAAAATAAAATTATGCGTAAGTT
>JAGWYZ010000160.1 GCA_018969115.1 Chloroflexota bacterium
TACATCTTACATAAAGATTATCGCACGCTAAAGTTTTGCTGTATCAAGATCTGGTCATTGATTTGTAGCGCTACCCGATATTGATTGACAGGGACAGTATTGCCCCATTTGGCTGGGTTGGCCTGAATGTAAGCTGATGAGCTTGATACGCTGCTATAGGCATCGCCAGTGCAAGTGTGTGCGCCTTTGGCAGCGTTCCAGTTGCAATCGTATGATCGAATGATAATCATTCTGCCACGTTCCATACCATACCACACGACATCAAAATTGCGACCTGCAACTAAACTGGGCGACCAACTGGCATACAGTCGGTTAATTCCACGGGGCAGCACTGTTGCATCATTTGCACATTCGCCACCACCATAATTTGCGCCCGAGCATACACGTAGGCTGTCGTTAGCCGCCGCACCTGTTTTTGGTATTTCTTTTGTCCCTTCAGTGCTACCAGTTGTGCCGGTGCTGCCTGTTTTTGCGCCGCTTGAATCAGTGGTTGCACCGCTGCTATCTGTCGTTGTGCCGGTTGTGCCAGTGACAGTTCCTGTGCCGCCGCTTGAGGTTGTGCTGGTTACGGTGCTTGTGCTACTTGTCGATGCTCCCACGGCTGTGCCGATTGTCACCGGCTTGGTGCTTGTGACTGAGGTTGACCCAGTAATGGCACCTGTTGCCCCAATGGTTGAGGTTGGTGCGCGAACAGTTCCAATAATTGCACTCGCTGCGCCTGTATTACTCGCAGCTGCTTGCGGAGTTGCGAGTGGTGACGTGTTTGGTTTTGCAACACCCCCAGCAACAGCTGTGGCTGATGGTGGGGCGGGTGGGGTTCGTGGGCCTAGTCCTAAGAAACTAATAAGACGTTGAATAAGACTGGGCTGTGGGGTTGGAGACGGTGTTGTGACTGCGGCTGCAACAGATGTAGCCGCTGAACCGCCAGTGCCAGTGACGGTACCACTCACACTGCGAATTGTTGTCGTCACACTGTTGGCAACCCCAGTGATGCTTCTTGTGGCAGTAATGACGCTGCCAACTGAACCAGTGATACTCGCTGTGTTTGTTAATGAGGTGCTTGTCGACGAAGGTAGCCTTGTAGAAACTGAGCGCCCACTCGAAAAATTAGCAAGGAATATGGTGATGATTGAGGCCAATGCACACAGTAAGGCCAAGGCCCCAATAATGGCCAAAGGAACTTTTTGACCGGCTCCTAACCCTTTTTTAGGCGGGGGTAGTGGTTCTGAGGCTGGCGGATCGCCCATCAGGAATGACTCGGTGGATTGGCTTGCGCCACGTGATTTGGCAGTATCGCTTGTTGCAATATCTTCATCATTTGCAAGGTTGTTGTTAATGCCACGTGACCCATCACTATTTTGGGGGAGAGCATCGTTGCCAGCTTCCTGTGCTTCTACGATCAGATTATCGCTGGTATCGCCAATACGGCGACGGGAACCATCCCTTATATCTCGAGGTGTTTCACCGACACGGCGGCGGATGCCATCACCTAGCCCGGATATGCCTTCGCCAATCCGACGGGTTGTGACTTGCTCCCCTTCAATAAGTTCATCAGCTGTGACTCCGATACGTCGTTTGGCTTCTTCGGCTCCTTTTCGGGTGTTATCGGCCACTGTTTTTGTCCCGTCTTCAATATGATCCGTGCTAGTTTGGGCTGTGTTGGCGGCGCGTCGGCGTGCCTCTTCGGCTAAATTACGGGCTTTCTCTAAATTTGAAGTCATATCACTTTTGGATGGATCGGGATTGATTTCTGAAGATGCCATTTTTAAATTAAAAACTTATTTGTTAAATTTTTTGATTTTTGATACTTGTACTGCAATCTGGGAGATTATCGCCGAAATTTTAAAATAATAAAAAATGCTACGCTAAGTTAAACGTGTTGGTTGCTTGCTTTATTAAGCATGATAGTTATGAACTCAACCGATGATGCATTTAAACCTGATTCATAGTCCCCCACCAAAATCTTAATGATGTCTGAGTGTCTTGAAATATATCTTGATTTGTTAAATATGTCAACTGTTTTTGAGCTTTTTTGTGAAAATTTGATGATTGTTATGAAATTAGATCGAATGAATTAAAGTAAATGGAAAGATTCATATGGAATCCTAAGTTTTCTGGTCATCTTTGCATCATTATTTAATCTAACTATGCAATAAGGCTATTTGAGATGACGATTGATTTGGATAATGACGCCTGGCAAATCATCAAAATGTACGAGGCCCCCACATTGGCGAAATTCAACCAAGCGCCAGTTGGCTAGGTTGCGTAACTCGTCGGCCATTTCGTGGCGTGATACATTGTCTTGGCCAAATAAGGCCAGCGTGGGTTGGGTTAAGGCTGCGTAGATTTCGGTCATTTTGGGCGTAAATAATTTTCCTGCAATAAATTGAAACGGCGCATGGGGCGCATTGGGTTGATGGCTGGTTTGGTAGGCATAGTCGGCAAGCCCTTGATTAAATTGATTGCGCTGACTTTGGCGCAAAAAGTAAGCTAACATTGGACGTGATGTGAGTAGGTCATAGATCATGCGGCCCCAAGCAGGTATTTGCAACAATCTTAATAGTGCTTCGTTTACTTTTGGCTGTTGGTTAAGCGCCAGACCAGTGGGTGAAATGAATACTAATCGCCGGAAAAGTTGGGGGGATTTCTGGGCTGCCTGTGCGACAAATTCGCAACCCAATGAGAGTGCTACGATATCAACTGGATTGCCTTTAAATTTTTGTTGCACAAATTCAAGCAAGGTGTCGCGGTAAAAGGTTGGGTTGTAATCACGATTACGGCGATCACTGCTGCCAAAACCGGGTAAATCGAGCGCATAGACTTTGCGGGCGGCATCACCATTGGCATAATAATCATACAGTGGCTTCATCTCATAAGCTGAGGCAGCGGCGTTGATGCTATGGATAAGCAGCAATGGCAGCGTGCCGCGTTTGGCTGTGCCAGCGCTATAGTAGCCCAATTGCCCAGCCAAAGTTTGAGCAAAGCGCAAATTGCCATCTAATGCTGGCATTTGTGGGATATCGTGCCGGATATTGCGGCGAAGGTAGGCTGCGGTTGCGAGGCCTACCCCTAATAAAGATAATGCGCCTGCAAGCGTTACCAAGGGCACAATCGATGACGCTAGTTTTGCATGATTTGCATCATTTGTATGAGGGGCTATCGCTGAATGGGTGAAACTCGTGTGAGGTTTACGGGCAATTTGCATGTAATGATTTTATAATAACCCTTCTATGCGAATCGTTGTTAATAAAGCAAAAGTAAAGCGCGAATCAAATATTGGCAAGTTTGCCATTTATGGGTCGCTCGCTATTTTGATGGGTGGCCTCGCGCTTACCCTATTTGGTCAGCAATGGGGGATTCTCACACCCGACAACATTGCTTTGTTTTACATTATTTACCTTGCCATCTTGTTTTCGGGGTTAGTGGTCTCGCGGGTTGGCATGTATTATGGCAATCGGCATTTATCGCCGCGCCGCCCAGAATTGGCCTTGCGTGAGCAACTAAAAGGCATGGATCGCAAATGTAGTTTGTTATTGTTTACTGAGCCGTGTGATTATATTTTGATCGAACCCAGTGGGGTGACAGCGATTATTTACAAAACCCAAAATGGTTTGATTACCTACAAAGACAATTTGTGGAAATTTAAAACCACTGTTGTAAATCGCTTATTTGGGCGCGAAGAGCCATTGGGTGATCCTAAAAAAGAAATAGATTTAGCGTTAACACGCTTAAATGCTGTTTTTACAGAGAAAATACCCGATCAAAAAATCCCATTGCGTGGGGTGGTGGTGTTTGGTGGCGCAGAGGCGGTTTTAGAGGTTGATCCAACACCTTATGCGGTGTTGCGGGTTGATAAGCTTAAGGACTACCTACGTGGTGAGGGGAAATTGCGCGAAGTGCCTGCCGCAACCCAAAAAGCCGTTCGTGAAGCATTGGGTGTAATGGGTTAGTTTGTCCCAAAGCGATTGTTGTTATTGTTGTTGGGGTGAAATAACCGCTAAAAAATCGGATGTCTTAGCTTAACTCGCGGCTGCAATATTAATCTGTGCTAACCATACCTTCGCCATCTCACCCGTGAATTTATTCACGGGTAGGTAATCGCAAGTTGGCGAAGGTATAGTGAAATCGGCATACGTCTTTTTTAATCTGACATTGTCAAGCTATGACTCACATCTCACGAGTCATAAGTTATCAATCAACCAATCGTAATTGTCGATTAAAAAAATTGTAATGTTTTTGCTTTTTAATATCACTCCCATAATGACCATATAAAATAGCAAATCATTATGAATCGGACAAATCGTATTCTTTCACGAGTCCCTATCGGTATTATTGTTTTGGGTTTAGGCATGCAATTGGTGCCATACGGGCGCAATCACACCAACCCCCCTGTAATCAGCGAACCAAAGTGGGATAGCTTCACAACTAAAGCCTTATTTGATCGTACTTGTGCCGATTGTCATAGCAATCAAACAGTATGGCCTTGGTATAGCAATGTTGCACCCGTATCTTGGCTTATTCAAAACCATGTCGATAACGGGCGCAAAGAGTTTAATATTTCTGAATGGGGGCGGCGCGGTAATAATGGCAGTCAGGCGGCCAGAGAAGTGCGAAATGGGAGTATGCCTGACACAGGTTATGTGCCTTTGCACCCCGAAGCCCGTTTGACCGATGCCGAAAAAGAGCAACTGATTAAAGGGTTAGTAGCGACATTTGGCGAAGCCCCTCAGCGTCAGCGTGGAACTGCTGCCCAACCCAAACCATAATTATGGCGATGCAACTTTATACCCGCACTGGCGATGATGGCTACACCGGCTTGCTTGGCGAGGGGCGGGTGGCTAAATATGCCTTGCAGCCCGAGGCCTATGGCACGGTTGATGAGGTAAATTCGGCGCTTGGTATTGCGCGTGCCAGCGCCCATAGCCAGCGCACCAAAGATTTGCTGTTGGCGACCCAGCGTGATTTATATCATATGATGGCGGAGCTAGCATCGACTCCGCAGGTGGCCCCGCAATTTCGCAAAATAGACAATACCAAGGTGCAGTGGCTTGAACGCGAAACCGACGCGATTACGGCTGAAATCACCCTGCCCAAAGAATTTGTAGTGCCGGGCGATACGTTGATTGGGGCATATCTCGATTTGGCACGCACTGTTGTGCGCCGCGCCGAGCGGGTTGTGACGCGCTTGTTGCACGAAGGCGTGGTTGAAAATGCCGCGCTTGGGCGTTATCTTAATCGGCTGTCATCGTTATTGTTTGTATTGATGATTTTTGAGAATGGCCTTGCTGGTGTGAGCGGCGTGACGTTGGCGAAGGGTTGAACAAAAAAGGCGGGGAAAATGCCCTGCCTTTTTTGTTATATTTTAAGTTTTTTAAGGTCCGGCGGTTAAGGCAATGTTATCGATGAACAAGGCGCTTGCTTGACTTGCATTGGTTGTTACTCGAAATTCTAAATCGATGGTTTGGCCAACATAAGCTGCTAAAGAGATCGATTTTCGAGTCCATGTGTTTGATTGTGTCGAACCACATAACGGCAAACTGAATAAGACATTTGAACCATTGACACGAACTGTTGCCACATCATTGTTACAATTATTACCTTCAGCAGACCCCACAATATAGTAAAACACCAAGTTGGAATTGTCAGCAGAGATTGTTATATCTTGCCCAATTGCCTGAATTTCGTCATTATGTCCACCAAGCAAGGCGGCCATGATGCCGTGTTGGGCTTTTAGGCTGTTATTTTGCCCAGTAAGAGGCGTCCACATGTCATAGTAGCCCTTCTTCGAATAGTTCTTCCATAGTGCGCCACGACATTCGAAGCTGCCATTGGCAATAGTTGTGGTTGCTAATGATTTTTTTGCGAGGTTCATTCGCGCTAATGCAGGTGGGGCTTCGACCAGTCGTGGTTCTGCAATAACAAAATCATAAAATTGTGCGGGTAAGAACACCTTTGTTGAATCGTTTTTTGCATTATTTACGGCATTGGCGGCATTTGCAATTCCTGGGCCGCCGACGAGGGTGCCACAAGATTCATTGCTTGGGAAGGGGCTGACCGTTTGCTGTAGCAATTGTGCAACCCGTGCCGGGGTAAGCGTTGGTTTTACTGATAACATTAATGAGACAATCCCAGCAACTTGGGGGGCTGCCATGCTTGTTCCCAACATTGATTTATAAATATATTCCCCAGGCCCTTTTTTACCATTATTTGAAGTTGAGAGAATGCCGCGATTTTCATCACCGCCTGGTGCGGAAACCGTGATTTGGGACTTGTCGCCCCAACTACTGAAAGTCGATAGGCTTCCATTAAAAATGCTGCCGCCAACTGAAATAACGCCACGGCAGTTTGCTGGGCTTTGATATTTTGCCTCTGTTGTGCTATTGCCAGATGCAACCACAATCACCACATTTTTAGCTACGAGTTCATCGACTGCACCTTGATAAAAATCAGGGCAAATTGTGCTATATCCGCCCAAGCTTAAATTGATAACGCGGGCAGGGGTATTATTGGCAGGCACGCCTGGTACAGCTAGCCCACCAGCCCAGCGCATTCCGTCAACAATATCTGAATCATAACCTACGCCACATTTCCCCAATACCCGCACTGCTTGAACTTTTGATATTGTGTTAATGCCAGCCACACCTTGGTTATTATTACTTGCAGCACCAATACTCCCGGCAACGTGAGTACCATGCCAAGAACTTGTACGAATATAACCCGGGTAATTAGGGTTACCAAGACATTCTAATACAGTTCCCCAAGTCCCGGGGTCCGAGGCATTTGCATCGCGGCCATCTCCATCGTTTGAAAGCCGTGTATCACTAATAAAATCATAGCCCGGCAAAATGTGCCCTTTTAAATCTGGATGATCGGCTAAAATTCCACTGTCTACCACTGCAATTACAATATTTGCATTACCGGTAGTTGTGTCCCAAGCTTCGACGGCATTGATACCGAATTCTGTGCTGGTAGGTTTCTTAAGATGCCATTGTTGTGAAAATTCTGTATCGTTTGGCACAATTTCTGGTTGTGAATATAATTTTTCGATGGCATCAACCTCAGCGAGTGCAATGTCTGGGTGTGTTGCAATTTTTTTTGCCAATGCTTCGGCCTCTTTAAATGGAAGTGAATTTGCAAATTTTAATACGTGGGCATCGCCAGACATTTCACGCAAATGTGATAGTTTGACCCCTGCAATTTGGCTGAGTTCCATAACGGCACTATCAAGTAATTGATGCATTGGCGGCGTTGTATTCCAATCTGCCTCACGTGCAAACTGAATTGGTGTTGCTACACGATATTTTGATGCATCTTTGTATTTGATGATAAGTTGCGTAACAGGCGCTTGCAAATCTTGTTTGTTGAAAAATAAATTTTCATTAGGAGGTAATTTGCTTTGAGCTTGTAAAGGTATTAATGGTTGACAGGTTGTGACTAGTGCTACCGCAATCAATATTGACTTTGAGTATTTTTTTATTTTATTTATTATCATAATTACTTCCTACTATCCGAATTTGCTCGGATAAAGTAGATTGTATTTAAAAAAAGGCTTTTTTCGTGATTTCTAAGTAAACTGTCAAGATTTCTAAGTAGAGCTATTTATTAACCTGATCTTCGTCATTTTTGTTATCCATTCCATACCTGCTTTTGATTTTGCGTTAGAATAGTTATAGGCTGGAACGTTTGTTCTGGCAACTAAAGTAATACGCAAATGGCCAGCAAACAAAAACCTTACGAAGCACACAACCCTGCAAATGGAGACACCTTTCAAGGGGCATTAGACATTGACACAGCCCAAATTGGGCGTGTTCGGCGCGTCGATATTGACACCGAGATGAAGCAGGCCTATTTGTCGTATTCAATGAGCGTGATTGTGTCACGCGCATTGCCCGATGCCCGTGACGGCCTAAAGCCAGTGCAGCGCCGTATTTTGTATGTGATGCATGACAATGGTTTGCGGGCCGACATGCCATATCGCAAAAGTGCGCGTATTGTGGGTGATGTGCTGGGTAAGTATCACCCACACGGTGATGCCAGCGTGTATGAGGCGATGGCACGTATGGCGCAAGATTTTTCAATGCGCTACCTGCTGGTCGATGGCCAAGGCAACTTTGGCAGCATCGATGGCGATCCCCCTGCCGCGATGCGTTACACCGAGGCACGATTGAGCCACCCTGCGATGGATTTGTTGGCTGACCTTGACAAAGAGACAGTTGATTTTGTTGAGAACTATGACGGCACCCAACAAGAGCCAACGGTATTGCCAGCGGCATTGCCCAATTTGCTGTTGAATGGGGCGACTGGTATCGCCGTTGGCATGGCGACCAATATTCCACCGCACAATATGGGTGAAATTTGCGACGCTACTTGTTTTATGCTCGATAAATACATTGCATTGCCAAATTTGTCGGCAGTGGTGGTGACAGGCAAAGACAATATGCGCACATTTGAAGCCTTACCTGAGATTGAAGTTGATGTCGATGACTTGATGAAATATGTCAAGGGGCCAGATTTCCCGACGGGTGGCATCGTTTTTCGTTATGGCGATACCCCCGAACAAGAAGATATTATTCGCGCTTGTTATGGCACTGGGCGTGGCAAACTGATTGTGCAGGCCAAGACTCATATTGAAGATGGGCAACGCGGCAAAACACATATTATTGTGAGCGAATTGCCCTATGCGGTAAATAAAGCAGCGTTAATTGAGCGTATTGCTGATTTGGCGCGAGATGGCAAGATTACGGGTATTACCGACATTCACGATGAGAGCGACCGGCGCGGGATGCGGATCGTGATCGACATTGGCAAGGGCGAAGATGCGCGTAAGATGTTGGCGGCGCTGTATAAATATACTGCCATGCGCAGCACGTTTGGGGTGATCATGTTGGCTTTGGTCGATGGTGAGCCACGAGTGTTGTCGTTGCGCAAGATGTTGCAGGTGTTTATTGAGCATCGGCGTGAGGTGGTGCGTCGCCGCAGCGAATTTGATTTGACGCGGGCGCGTGAGCGGGCGCATATTTTAGAAGGATTGGTTAAGGCCTTGGATGCGATCGATGAGATCATCAAGCTCATTCGTGCCTCAAAAGATGTTGACACAGCGCGTAAGGGCTTGATTTTGCAGTTCGCATTTAGTGATTTACAGGCACAGGCCATTCTCGAAATGCCCTTGCGGCGTTTGGCGGCGCTTGAACGCAAAAAGCTAGAAGAAGAATTGGCTGAAAAACGCAAAATCATTGCGCATTTAGAGTCATTGTTGACAAACCCTGCCAAAATGCTGGGTGCAATTAAAGCTGAATTAGTGTCGCTCAAGCAGCGTTTTGGTGATGCACGTCGCACGGCGATTGTGGGCAAGATTCCAGAATCGAGAATCAAGAGTCAAGAATCAAGAACCAAGAACCAAGACCAAAGTGAACCGGATGATGCGGCTGAGACAAATCCAAAATCCAAAATCCAAAATTCAAAATCTAAAATCGATCAAATGGCATTGACCACGCATGATCTGATCCCCGAAGAAGATTGTTATGTGATCGTGGGCAGCAATGGCAAAATTGGGCGGGTAAATGAGCAACCACGTGTGACCGCGGCGGCTAAAGAAGTGCCTGCCGCAATTGTGAAGACCAGCGCCAAAGCCCTTATCTATGTAATTGGGTCATCGGGACGGGCGGTCGTATTGGGGGTAAATAATTTGCCGATCGAAGATGTAACGGCAGGTGAGGGTGCGCCGCTGAGTGCGTTATCGCCATTTTTAAAAGATGATGAGGTGGCGGGGGCATTTGCACTTGAACGCGATCAGGTTAAGCGCGAAGGTGGTGGGTTCCTCATTACTTGCACTGCCAGTAGCATGGTTAAACGCAGCGAATTAAGCGCCCTGCCCACAGTGCCGGGCCAAATGTTTGTGGCATGTGGCGTTAGCGATACCGATACGGTGATTAGCGCCCGTATGACCAAGGGTGACGAAGAGGTGATGTTGTTTAGCCAGCTTGGCATGGCCATTCGTTTTAAGCAAGAAGAGGTGAGACCCATGGGTTTGCCCGCAGGTGGGGTGGTAGGCATGAAACTTGAGAATGGTGATTTGGTAATGGCGTTGACATTGGTGCAGCAAACTTATGCGGTGGAGCATGATGTGATTTTGGCGACCACGGATGGTA
>JAGWYZ010000463.1 GCA_018969115.1 Chloroflexota bacterium
CCATAACAACGCTGAGATAGTGATTTCGGCGAAAAATTGTTTTAAGAAACACTGTCTAAGCGCAATATTAAACGCATCTAGCCAATCAATACCTTCGCCAATTTGCGATTGCCTACCCATGAATTCATTCACGGGCTGAAACAAACAAATGCGTTAAAACACATTAAGATTGCAGCGAACATGCTAAAGCACATTTGAAATTTTTAGACCATGAAATTCATGGGCGAGATGGCGAAGATATTGTAAATAACAAGTCTCTATTACTCTTTACCAAGGTGTGCCAATTAGCGCTATACTCATTAAGCTAAAAAATAGCCTAGGCCGATCATAAGCATTGACATACTCCTCGGTTTTATGCCATTTTTAAATAGCTTAAAACTAACAATACCATTTTTAAATGTCACAAACAACCATTCACATCCGTAAACTTGACTACTTGGGTCATGAGCGTGCACATTACCTCGGCGAAATCTTATCACGCGATTCGCATCAAATCACCATAAAAGCAATTTGGACATGGCCCACAGTAACGACTGATTTTGGGATTGTCATTGCCACAGGTGATTTTTTTATAGAGCAATTTTTTTTAGACCGCTGGTATAACGTTATGGCGCTTTATACACCACTCGCTACCCCACAAACAACATTACCTGCCTCAAACGCTACATTATTGCAATCAGCGTTGCAAACGATATTATTTAATGCGTATGATACCCACAAAAATGGCGCAATGTTGAAAGGTTGGTATGTAAATGTGACGCGCCCGACAAAAACAGTTCATTCTTTAGACCAATTTAGCCAGCCACAAACAACGCTTGAATGGGTTGACCTAAAGTTAGATGTGTGGATGGGGCGAAATGGGCAAATCCACCTACTCGACCAAGATGAATTTGACGCAGTAAAACATGAGTTAAGCGACATTGACATCGCCTCGGCCCAAGGTGTGTTAGGGCAAATTGAACATGACCTCGGCGAGCGTTGGCGCGATTATATGAATTCGCGTATTGCTGATGGCCTTGCGCGGCATAATTGGACCATTGCGACAGCAGAATCTTGCACCGGTGGCCTAATCGGCGACAGCTTGACCAACCGCTCTGGCTGCTCGGCTTATTTTATGGGCGGGGTTTTGTCATACGATAATCGCATCAAACGCGATGTCTTGGGCGTGCGCGAGGCCACATTGGCCGAGCACGGGGCGGTAAGCGAACAATGTGCGCTTGAAATGGCGCGTGGCGTACGCAAAGCCTTACAAGTCGATGTCGGCATCAGCGCAACTGGCATCGCTGGCCCGGGCGGCGGCAGTGATGCCAAACCAGTTGGCTTGGTCTACCTTGGCATTAGCACGCCAAACGGCGATGCCGTCGAACGTTTTGTATGGCCACATGACCGCATCGGCAACAAACGCGCCTCGGCTGATGCCGCGCTGGCGCTACTTTTGAAAATGAGTGAATGAGTGAATGCCCCCAATTTCTTCATTCACTTATTCCTCTAGTTTTCGCTAAAAACAGCCTTTTGAGCACGAGCTAAGGCAAGGGCCGGATGATAGCCAGTAGGAAGATGACTAGTTACCGAGCGCTTTTCTCGGAGTCTGGGTAGCAAGGGAATGCC
>JAGWYZ010000161.1 GCA_018969115.1 Chloroflexota bacterium
AGAAGGTGTCGGGCTGCTTCCGCAGTCTGCTAGGTGCTGAAATATTTTGTCGAACACGCAGCTATATTTCTACTTTAGGTAAGCAGGGTATGGATATTTTGGGTGCTCTGCGCTCCGTTTTTGATGGCGATCCTATCATGCTGTCTATGCCCTGAGTAGTAACAAAATCGTTAAATAATGCAGCATCGGAATACCCTCATCCCTGATGGCTCTTTGATGGCGCTCCAGCCAGAAAGTAAAAATCGGGTTTCCGAAAGAAACCCGATTTTTTAACCCACCAGTTGCCGTGCGGTTTGCACAGACTGTGTTTGCCCATCACAATATAGCGCGATAGACAATAGCCCCACTAACACGTCTTCGCCACTTTCGGCGAGGCGGGCCGGTAAGGCCAATTGTTGGCAGATCAGCCGCCGCAGCAAAGCCGATTGTAAGGCCAAGCCACCCGAAAAGACGATACGCTGCCAATTGCGCTGTGACGAAAGTTTGACGGCAAAAGCTGCATAATTTTGGGCCATGTGCGCAAAAGCTGCGTGAAAAAGATGCCCAACACTTAGGTTGTCTTCACGAATATGGGAAATTGCACCTTGGCTGCCAGTTGCCCCAGCAAAAAATGACAAATCGACTGTCAAATCGGTGCTATCAACAGCCTCGGCCAAACGTAGTGCGTTGTCCCAAGCATGTGGCAGGGTTTGGCCTTCGGCGTGGGTCAATTCGCTGAGCAAACGCATGAGCGCATTGAGCGAGCGCCCTGCCGGAATATGAATATGGGTGATGAGATGATCGCCATCATAATAGGGGCGGGTTTGAAAATCGCCATATACGCGGGGGTGCGACAGCACACTGACCTGTGAGCCAGTGCTGATGTTGACTGATAATTCGCCGGGTTGCAAATTTGCGCCCAATAAGGCACATTGTTGATCAGAGATGGGTGGGTAACAATGAATTGGGTTTGCGTTCCCAAAATGTGGGGCGATGATGCCTATGATTTGGTTGCGGGCGGCAATGGGTGGCAACACCAATTGCCCCAACCCTAATTTGGCTAAAATGGCACGATGCCAATTACCAGTTTCGATATTGAGCATCGATGAAGCCGCTGCATGAGTGAGGTCAGTGGCAGGGGGGCTACCGGTTAATTGCCATAACACCCAATCGGGCAGGGCACAAAAATGAGCATCGGATGGTAATTGACCCTGTTTTGCCAGCCAATATAACACGCTGATGGGACGACTGGCCCATAAATCATTGCCTAATGCTTGGCGCTCTTGCAGGTTGAGTTGCGCCATCATGTGCGAAAACGCATCACTGGTTGTTGTGGGCTGAGATGGGTTGGGTTGGGGGGTGAGCGCCCGTTGATCCTGCCAAGTGATGACATTGGTCAGCGGCGTGCCGTTGGCATCGGTGAGCAAAAAACCATGCATTTGGCTGCACATGAGCAACCCAGTGCAATCGGGGGCTTGGCGCAATAAATCGTTTAATATGGCGCGGGTTTCTGCCAAAATTTGGGTCGGATCAACCTCAAAATGCAGACGCGGCAAGGCCGGAATGGGGTCAGGAAATGGACGGCGTAACATCGTCCCAATCCGTTTGTGTTCAAGGTCTAAAACCGCTGCTTTGATTGAAGTGCTGCCGAGATCAATACCAAGAAAATTCATAATGTAAACTACCTACTGACTCGTCGGGCCAGCAAACCGCCAATCATACCCATCAGGCCGCCGAGGAAGATGCCAAAAATAAAGTAGCCAAAGAGATAGCTAATTTCGCCAGCGCGAAAATAATCGAGGTTGGGGATGACATGATTGGCTGCCAACATATTTACTTGTGGCTGAGTAAGCGCCCCCACCCGTCGCGCTACTTCTGCCGCATCGAGATTGACCCATCGTTGGGCAGCGGCAATTATAAAGGGAATGGCGTAGGCGAAACCGACGATCATGCCGGCGGTGCGGCCTGTACTGCCAGCCGAGGCTGGATGAATGGTTAAAATTGCGCGTGCACAAATGTACCCCGCCCAAGCTGTCAATAGCACCATGAGGCCGCAATGTAATTGAATAAATTCAAAAGAGAGCGTAAGTGCCAACACCCCAAACACAAACCCAATAATAGCAATGGGCCAAGCGCGATTTCGCCCCACTTTTTCGGCAGTGACTTCGGCGCTTGTGCGTTGTTTTTTCATACGTCCTGACCTTATTCCACTTTTCGTGCTTTATACATTTGGGCTGCAATGGCCCCACCGATGGTGGCAAAAGCCAAGCCAACCATTGGCAACCCTGCGCCACAGCATACCAATTGAACCGCCACTGCAAACGGGTAAATTGATTCGATGCTCATGCCATTTTGCTGCAACATAGCCCATTGCTCGGCACTATAGGCCCGCTGTGCCATTTCTTGGGTGGCCTCGATCACCATTTTTTGGGTGGTGGGGTCGAGTGCTTGTATGAGTGAAATAACCACCATGACCAAGCTGGCAACAAACCCTGCCAACAGGCCGCTAATTGCACCGGTGCGGGCAGCAGGTGTGGCGTGATAGTCGCCAGAATCGCGCACGGCGTAAAAGCCGACGGCAAATAACCCAGCAATAATGATAAGTGACCCCATCGCGGCGAGGCCGGGGTCTGCTGTTAAGCGCGAGGCGGCAATTGCAAGGCCGATCACGGCTCCGCCGATCAGCCCAACCCGCAACGCTGCGCGGCTACCTGTGCTGGGTTCTTGGGTTTGAGTTGTGTTTTTCATCTAAATTCCAGAAGTGCAAAGCACAAAGTAAAAAGTGCAAAGTAAAAAGTGCAAAGTAGAAAGTGCAAAGTAGAAAGTGCTAAGTGTATAGTGCAAAGTAAAGAAAATCAATACTTTTTACTTTCTACTTTGCACTTTCTTTCACTTTCAACTTCTCCTAACAGCCTTAATAAATAAATCATCAATAGCGTCGGCGAGTTGCTGTAGGGTGGCAACTTCATGAACGGCATCGCACAGTGGGGCATAAGCGTGCATATCACTATCGCCGGTTCCCCACAAATACGTTGGTTCGGGTGTCATCCAAATCACCCGCCGAGCACGTAATTTTAACTGCTGTACTAAATCGGTGCGCGGGTCATTAAAGTTATTTCGGCCATCCCCCACAAAAATAAGTGTGGTGCGATGGTCAACTGCATCGGCGTGATCGCGACATAGTGTGTTGAGACAATGCCCAAGATCGGTGCTATAGCTGCCGGGTGGCAAAATTTTCAACACAATCGGCACCGCCTTTTCGGGGCGATGCTCATTAAAAATCATGCTTACATCTTCAATCTCACCGATAAAGGCAAACGAGCGGGCTTTGCTCACCTGATCTTGCATTTCATACATCAGCAACAGCATAAATTCGGCCACCGGGCGCATCGAGGTTGATACATCGACTACTACCGTGAGCTTGGGTTTGAGCACACGACGCTTATGTTTCAACTCGAGCGGTACGCCGCCATAACGCTGATTAAACCGAATGGTGCTGCGCACATCCATTTTAATGCGATTGGCTTTGCGCATTCGCAAGGCTGCCCGCGAGCGTAAGCGCGAAACCAGTCGCCGCACATGGGCGCGTAGCTCATCTTTTTCGGCATCGCTCAACGACGACAAAGGTCGGTCCATCAAATCATCGACCCGCTCACGTTTTTTATATTCTTCAGGCTTGCGGTTCATGCTTTGCCCAACATAGCGCCGTACTTGCTCACGCATGGCTTCGGCATTGCCTTGCACCGTTTCACGCACTTCTTGCCGCCCTTCAGCATCCATGCCTTGCTCTTTTAGCTGTTTCAATAGGGCTTCGAGTGCAGCTTTTAGTTGCTCTGGTGTCAATTGCATTTGGCGCATCATGCGGTCGGTCAACCATTGCTGAATTTGCTCGCTGCCGCGCATCTGGCGCGAGACACCGGCTTGTTTGGCATATTGGTCAAGCTGCTGTTTGCTTGGCATGTCGCCTTTTGCCAACATCTCCATGATCTCGCGCAATTGCTGACGCAATTCATTAATGGCATCCATCAACTGCTGCATCTGCTCGTCATTCAAGCCTTGCGGTGGCATCAATGGGGGGCCATCGCTGCCAAAATAGTCAGGAAATAAACGCTCAAAGGTCTCGACATCACTCTTGTCTTTGACCAAGGTGCTGCGAATCGCCATTTTAAACATCTCGCGGTCAAGAATCCCGATCTCTTGAATGGCGCGGATCGAGTCAGCCGACTCAGCCAGCGAAACGCGCGCGCCATTGGCACGTAATGCGCTTACAAATTCAACCATTCGCTTATCCATAAAACCCCCTTTTTATAGTGCTGAGTGCTGAGTGCTGAGTTATAAGCCATGACTCAATACTCAGCACTTAGCACTCAGCACTCAGCACTCAGCACTTTTTTACAATGTTAGCACATCGAGATGATTGACTGTTTACAATGGGGTCTATGCTTTTGGCCCAATCTCAGATTAGCGAGCAATATCGCAATAGCCATAATTTAGATGCCCGCATCGCCCTGCACGATCGGTTTAGCACCAACAAATATGATTGGATGCGCTGGGTGTTCGATCATATGCTCGCAGCCCCAGCCGCCAGCCGCGTGCTCGAAATTGGCTGTGGCACAGGTCAATTGTGGAAGAATAACCTTGATCGCATCCCATCACATTGGGCGGTAACGTTAAGCGATACCTCGGCAGGCATGATTGAAACCGCCCGCGCCAATCTTGCCGCGACATCTTTTGCCGCCCAAGTGCAATTTTGGCAGTTCGATGCCGATCACCTGCCCTTCGATACCGCTAGCTTCGATATTGTCATCGCCAATCACATGCTCTACCATGTGCCAAATATCGATAACACCCTCGGTGAATTGCGGCGTGTGCTTAAACCGGGCGGGCAGCTATTTGCCGCCACCAACGGCCCAAACCACATGCGCGAATTAGACGAATTGTTAGTCGGGTTTGATCCCGTCCTAAAATTGCAAGCCGTCACTGATCAGTTTCGGCTTGACAATGGCGCACCCCAACTGCAAAAGCACTTTGCGCAAGTGTCGCTGCAACGCTACGACAGCAACCTCGTCGTCACCGAGCCAGCACTGTTGTTGGCTTATGTCTACTCCGTGATTCGTGCCTTCATCATTGCCGAGCGTTGGGCGGCCTTTGAGGCCTATGTTCATGCCAAATTTGTCGAGCGCGGTGGCACACTTTTTATTCAAAAAGAAACGGGGTTGTTTGTGGCAGAATAAATCTGAGGTGAAGATACCGCCTAAAGCGCTTTAGGCGGTCTTTATGCTACCGGGCGATCAACCATCATGACGACTTTTCTAAAAATACAATGAACCGATTTCTGTAAGGGTCAAGAGGTTAGCGGAGCCGTCATTTTTATCCTTACACAATATTTAGGATAAAAAATAAAGAAAAACTATCCTGTCCATCCTGCCTATCCATGTTCATAACCCTATAAAACATGGATAGGTAGGATGGACAGGATAAGAAAACAAAGCAAAACTGTAAATGTCAAGGTGTTAGCAAGACAAGATTTTTCTGAATAGCTATACAACCAAGCTACAGCCACATTCCAGCGTAATCATCACAGGCGAAACCATACGCTTGGCCCCATCTTTACGCTCATGCAGCACCAATAATGTTTCGGGGTCAAACACAATTACATCTTTAACCCCATGTAACAAATAAAACTTGGGCGAAAGCTCTAAATCTTTGGCTTCATAGCCAGCGCTTATCACCTCCACTACGGCTTCAGGGATGAGCGTGGTGGCTGTTTTCTGCTCATGAATGGGCGGCTCTTGGCAAAAAATAGCGATGTCGGGGCGTTTGAGCGAACCATCGGGGAAACGAATATAGATATCGGCAGCGTGAAGACAAGCGCACGGTTTTGCCTTTTGATCTGGTTTGGTGATAGCCTCGCGCATACTGGCCCGCACTCGATCAACACTGCGCTGATGTTGCCAATTAGGAAATGCCTCCCAAATTGGTAAGCCGCCAATAATTTCGAGTTTCACGCCGATGTGATGGGCTTTTTCGGCCAATTCGAGGATATCGTCCATAGGTTGATTTTATACTCTCACCCCACAAACCTTACCACCACATCCCTGCCATCCAAATCATCGACCGGCTGCTCAAACGAAAGGTGTTGGGGGGCGTGGGCGTGAATGACGGCGACATTGGGCTGACCCTGAACGCGCACCTCGTAGCGACCCGGCGCGGGCAGGGCGCGATCTTCATGCACAAAAAAGGCGGTGGCCGAGGCGCGAGCGGCATAGAGGCTAAATTGCCGCCCAAGACACACATTCACCTCGCGCATGTCACCCCGTGCCAATGCGGCGCGAATACGTGAACTCGACACTGGCTCGCCCTCGGCATATACCGGCCCAAACACTTGCACCTCAAACCCGCGCAATTGGCCCTGCGCCTGCAAAAATTCGGCACTGCCCTCGCGGCCTTTGCCAAAGGCAAAATCGTAACCTACCCACAAACTGGCTAAATTACAGCGGTCAATCATCCATTCGATGAAATCTTGGGCGGTGGTGTTCATGGTTTGGCGGGTAAACGGCAAAATGACCAAATGATCGACCCCCAAGGCCGCAATATGCGCAGTTTTTTCTTCGGGCAAGGTCAAATAGGTGCCTTTCAAATTCTTCATCATCGGGCGTGGGTGCGGAAAAAAGGTGATGACAACCGCCTGCATATGCTGTTTGTGGGCGGTCTTGACTGCCAAATTAATAAGATGTTGATGCCCGACATGCACCCCATCAAATGTGCCGATGGTGCAAACCGACGGCTGATTAATTTTGGCCGCCCGAAAGGAATGTGAAATGAGCATTACGCCCCGCCCTTCAAGATCTCAATCGCTTTTTGCACGTGCGGGTCGTCGGCATCGGTAAATTCTTCCCAAGTGCGCTCAAATTTCACATCGGGTTGCACCCCACCGCCGGGCAAGGTTTTGCCATCGGCATCACGCTTGCGCAACCACGATTTGTCTTTGATCCCGCGATACTCGCCATAAGGCACGTTTAATTGCAAGCCGTTGTTGGGGATGACGACTTCGGCGATCAAGGCCACATTGCCTGGCGTGGGGTTGCCCACCACCTTGGCACGGCCCAAATCTTGTAAAACACCGGCGAAGGTTTCGGCTTGTCCGCTGGTTAAATCGCCAACCAAGACGACGAGCGGCAGGTCTTGGGAGCCAACCACATTTTTGCCGGTAATTTCGAGTTTGTCGCCTTTGCGTTCACGCACATATTGATTCGCCAAATACCCATTGGCAAACAAATTGAGCAAGTCGATGGCCGGAAATTTCGCATCACGCATCACGCGCAAATCGAGCACGAGGCCATCTAATTTTTCGTCAGACAATTTACGCAAGGCCGCCGTGATGTCACCACGCAAGGCTTCGGGCGCGAGGGTGGGGCTGGGCAGAATATAGCCATAATTGGTGCCCGGCAATTTGCGGGCAACTGTCGCGCTTTGGGATAACACGGCGCGACGGGTGACGGTGACATCACGTGCCGGCGTATTGGGGGTTTGAATGGTCAACACCACTTGCGAATTGGGTTCACCGCGAATACGGCTGATGACGGCCCCGCCCTCTTCGGCTCGCACAGGCCGCCCGCCTACCCGCACAATTGCGTCGTGGGGTTTAATTCCGGCACGGGCTGCGGGTGAATCTTCGAACACCGACAATATCAGCACCCGTTCTTTGTCTGTGCGCGGTAAATCGACCAACACGCCAATCCCCACAAACGATTGTGCGCTGGGGGCTGAGGCGCTGGCATTGGGGTCAGTGGGGAGCGAAAAGCTGATATCGGGGTTGTTTAACGTCGAGATCAATTCATTCATCACTTCGGCGAATTGCTCTTCGCTGCTGCGCTCGGTGATTTTTTTGCGAATCTCTAGCACTTTGACATCCCATGCCGCATTCACGGCCTTGGCATCAATATAGCGGTCACGCAAGGCACGGGTGGCGATGTCAAAATCGCGCAATTGGGCTTGGGTGCGGGCGGGCAAATCAATCGAAATGGTCGGGTTGGCGGGGCGACGTGCCAAGTTGGTGGGTTGTAGACGCTCGGGCAAAACCGAGCAAGCACATAACATGAGTGATAGGGCAGCCAAAACAGTCGGCTTAACCCAGCCACTTGTTATGGGGGAGATGGGAGATGGAGATAAGTTTGTCATGTTATTCTTCGCCAGTTAATTTGCCGATCAAGGTTAGCAACAACCACAAAAATAAAATCATGCCGGCGCCTGCCAACAAGCACGCCAGCCCAATTAAGGCCTCGGTAACACCATAAAACCCAGCCAATAAGGCCCCGCCACCGATGACCAGCACAAGCAAGGTCATCCACATTAAACTGCGGCCAAAATCACGTTGTTGTTGACGGGTGTCGGTCGGTTTGCCGGGTTTCATTTGTGCATGAACATTATAGCGAGGCTTGCAAGTTTCGTTTTGATGTGCTTAATTCTCTCTAACTTTCTCCATTCATGGTAAACGCTCTGGCAAAAAGGGCTGCGCCACAAAAGCAATACGAATATTAGCGGCAGCTTCATTTACCACCTGTGCATAGGTCAGCCAAGGCACACTAACTCGCACTGCCCCGTCGCTAAGCGCCACAAAACGCACATTGCCATCACGATCAGTCAGTGCTTGGTCAAGCAATTCACCCGTGCCATCATCGAGCACCCGCACCGACACCCCACTGATGCCCTCAATTGGCTCAGCGATGCCATTGGCGTTGGTGTCGCTAAACAATTGTAGGGTCAGCACGGTTGAGCGCATTGGCAGGCTGGGTGTCGGCACCGCTGTAGGCAAGCTGCGTGGCAATGGGCGTACCGGCACCACTAACGGGGCGTTTTGTAAAATGGCGGCTACAGCCACTGTAGCGTTTGGCGCTGGTGGCAAATTGGGTGCAGGTTGTGGCACAGATGGGGCCGACGGGCTGGCCCCTTGTCCGGCCTGATCCAGCGGTGCTTTCGTTGGTGGCTGTGGCGGTTTCACCTGTGGTGGCGGTCCAAAATCGGGTGTTGCTTTGGGTGCGGTTTCAGGTGGTTTTGCGCCAAAATAACATTGCAGCGCATAAGTGTGTTTGGCGGCGGCATCGGCGGGTAAGGGGTAGGCATCGAACACCAAAATATACACAACGCCATCGGCCTTGGCTTGCCATGTGACGCGGCTACCCAAATTGCCTTTATTGCGCTCTTCGTCCGACACATCATCATTGCGCCCGACTTCAGTCAGCGCTTGGTCATACACAATCATGCTGGTGTCGGCCCCGCCACCCAAATTAAAGGTGTGGCACGAAAATGTGCTGCCCCGCGCCACGCTCAATTTATAAAAATCGTTGTCTACTACATTGGGGGCGCTGGGGTTAAAAGGCGCAAAATTCAAAAAATCATAAGTCTTGTTCAATTCAATTGCGGCTGCACTGGCGACATCGCCGTTATATTCAAATTTATCGGCCCCGTTGGGGGTAATGGCCTTGACGGTGGGCACGGGGCTGGCGCTGGGCAAAAGGGTTGGTGTTGGCACAAGGATTGCTGATGGCACAGCCGTTGGTGTGGTCAACAATATTTCTTTTAATTCGAGCGCATAGCTTTGCCCAGCCGCGCGGGGTGAGGGGTCTTTGTTCCAAATTTTGGCCCAATAACGCCCATCGGCTTGTGCGGTAAATTGGGCTTGCGAGCCACGGTCGAGCGGGCGATAATCATCGTTGGTTGCAATCACCTCATCGGCCTGATCGCGGTAAATAAACAGCTCGGTATCGACTCCGGGCTGCACAATGGTGGTCAATTGATAGGTTGCGCCACCTTTGACATACATTTGCACCCAATCGACATCGCCAGCCGCGCCCACGCCTGCGCCATTATTAAAATTTAGCCCATTTAACACCTGCCCAGCGCTAATAAAACTACGCGGCGGATTTTGCGCCAACACTTCGGCGGGGGTATTGTTTGGCTCAAACGCATCGCCATTGAATGGCTGAGGGGTTGCGGTTGGGGGATTGGGTGGGCTGGGCAAGACTGGGGCGGTGGCCG
>JAGWYZ010000162.1 GCA_018969115.1 Chloroflexota bacterium
CAATTTCCATGAAAATTTCCTTAACAACGGCTTTTTGAGAAATATATTCTCTCCGTACAACATTGCGCGGGTCTGTCACCAGACCCGCGCGCAGGTAATTATTTAATTGTAGCGGATATTTTTAGGTTAATTTCTAATTTCGTCGTTTCTCCCCACGACACGCACAAAAATATCATCCATTGTGGGGATTGCCAACTCATACGACTCGATAAGCAAATTTGGCTCGGCTGCCAAAATGAGCAAGAACTCTTGTGAACTGATATTGGGCGGTAGCTTTAAGGTGTGGGTATTGCCTTTACGTTCGGTTTCGGTGACACCGCTAATGGTTGGTAATGTGCCTTGCGCTGTCACCCGCACCGAATGGCTGGCATAGCGCCGCCGCACCTCATTCACTGCACCATATAACACGCTTTCGCCCTTGTTAATCAGCACCAAACGGTCACACATTTCTTCTACCTGATACATCTGATGTGTACTCATCACGATCGATGTGCCATGCTCACGCTCACGCAGCAACACTTCTTGCACCAAACGGGTATTTACAGGGTCAAGCCCACTAAAGGGCTCATCAATAATCACTAAAGCTGGTTGATGAATGAGTGTGCTAATGATTTGCACCTTTTGTTGCATCCCTTTGCTCAATTCACTAATCTTTTTTTTGCGGTGCGGCATAAGGTCAAATTGCTCAAAATAACGGAGGGCGCGAAGTTTGGCCTCGGATCTCGCCACGCCTTTTAGTTCAGCCAAATACAACACGCAATCTTCTAAACGTGCGTCTTTATACAAACCACGCTCTTCGGGTAAATAGCCAATGCGGTCACGGTTGGCCGAAATTTGCCCAGCTACCGCCCCAAATACACTAATAGTGCCATGATCTGGCTTAAAAATATCCAAAATCATGCGAATACTGGTGGTTTTACCTGCCCCATTTGGCCCTAGCAAGCCAAAAATTTCGCCCGGCAACACTTCAAATGACACATCGCGCACTGCTTGAGTGCTGCCCAAGGCTTTGGCAATATGATTAACTGTAATCGTACTCATATTTATCTGCGCATTATTTTTGCAATTTCAGCAGTGCTAAATTCGCGCCACTGACCCGGCTGTAAGACCCCTAGTGTAATGGGGCCAATTGCAACCCGCAATAACCTCAAGGTTGGCAACCCGACTGCCGCCGTCATATGCCGCACTTGGCGCTTCTTGCCTTCGTGCAGTACCAGCGCTAACCATGCTGTAGGGCCATGTGGGGTGATGGGTTTTGCACGGGGCGGCAGTTCTGGCGTTGTTATTACATTGGCCTGACAAGGCTGCGTCATATAATCTTTAATTTTCAGCCCGCGCCGTAATTGCGCCAATGCTGCCTCGTTTGGCACACCCTCAACTTGGGCATAATATGTTTTAGGCATTTTATAACGCGGGTCGGTCAGCCGATGTTGCAATATGCCATCATCTGTTAACAACAATAAGCCTTCACTATCATAGTCTAGCCGCCCAGCGGCATATACGCCAGTCGGCAAGCCAAATTCGCTTAAGGTGCGTTTATCGGTTTCGCCTTCTTCATGCGTAAAAGACGATAACACATAACATGGTTTAAATAACGCGATCAATCGCATGGGAAGCAGTATAGGGGATTCGGAAAATGACAAACGCCCCGCAACATGCGGGGTGTTTGTCAAACAAGAGAAGAAGAATCAGAAAACCTTTCGTCAGTTAGCAAAATCAAGCGGCTTATTTGCGTGTAATCTGTGCGCCCACAACCTCGATACGGGGGCCAATTTGCACACGCACTTTAGCCGGGTTAGTAATCGGCTTTGTGCCACCCGATACCACATTACGTGGTTGAGCGGGTTCATTGGCAGGCAGCACCACATTCACAGATTCACTCGGCAACACTGGCTCGGTGGCTGTTGATACAACATTGCGTGGTTCAGTTGGGCTTGATACCGTTTTGACCAACACATTTCGGCGAATCGTAATCTGACGAACCATTGCTGTCACACGGCGTGAATTGGGTGTTTGGCTGATTCGATGGGTAATGTGCTTAATGTTATTCATTTTGATACCTCTTGTTGTATCTCAGTAAATTTCGTATTCGCCTCTATACTTATGATAGACATCTGGGGGGATAGCCAAATCGGCTTAATGACGAGTAAAATATATAACTAAAGACCTATGTCACCTAGGGTTTTATTTGAGATTCATCGTTGATCTTAAAGTGCAACAAATTCTGTAGGGCGTTAATTGCAAGTTTCACCGAGGGGATATTCGGGTTATTTCTCGTGATTGCATAAAATGTGTAAATATGATAGTCATCAAGACCCATAGATACATAGCACAAATTCCTAAAAGCTGAAAGGTTGATTGCATGATTTACTTTCTACAGCATAGTTGTGGGAAATAGATCGTGCAATCGGCTCAACCTTTCACTAACGTGGAATCTGTTATAAATGCCCCGACAAAACTATCAACCGGCCTATCAAAATTGACAGTGCGGCACAAATGATAAACCGCTAACATCATCTATAACAACTTGCCAAATGGCGAGATTAAAGTAAATAGGAGAAAAAAATGAGTCGATTTGAATATAAAGTAGCATTTGTAGATTTTCGGGGACGAGTGTCGGTTGAAGGCGACGAAATGCTCATTCAAGATGGTGAACGTATGACTGCCTTTGGACGGCGTTACCTTAATAATTTGGGCGTGCAGGGGTGGGAACTTGTTAACATTCAGCCACAACCAATGGGGGCAGCTTTCCATGTGTTTAAGCGGGTGTTAGCCGATGGGCAAGAACCAGAGCCAGCCAAACCGATCGAAAAAGAGGAAAAAGAAGCAAACAGCGAAGCAAAGAAACGCTAAGATATCAAAATTAAAATTGTGCGCAAAGGTTCAGATGGCAGCGATCCGAAAGAATTTGTGGTTGAGTTGCCAGAATAACCCTTTCTTAATTTTGCATGGATACAATCTCACGCGAAGCAGTTGATGATGTATTGGGGCGGGCGATCGAGCGAATTAAACGTGTGCAAGCCAGCCTAACAGCCAACTCTGCCGAAGGGCATGAGTTGGCTGTCGCTTGCCGCCTGATCGAAAGTGTTGTACAAATGGCGCGTGCTGAACAATCGGCAGGTGTCAATGGTGATGAAGCATATCGCCCATCTTCACATGAGCTAACACCCATGCAGCCGCTGACCGCAAGAGAAGAAGAAGTATTACAACTGATTGCACGGGGTTTGCGCAACCGTGAAATTGCCCAAGTGCTTAATGTGGCCGAGCGCACTGCTATTTTTCATGTTGGTAATGTGATTGCCAAACTTGGTGCCGATAGCCGCGCTGAAGCCGTTCATATGGCGCGATTGCGCAAAATATTGTAATCGCCACATTAAGATATTTTGCAATTGGTTGCGGCATTATCTTTAATCAAATTTACAGTCACTTCGCTTAACGAATGCAAATAACGCAATAACGCATCAGGGGCAATCAATTGGTAATACCAATAATCGAGTGCCAATCTGAGTTCAGACATATTAACAGCATTCGCAGATCGTGCAATCGTTAATGTGGCTTGGCAACCAGCGTTATCATAGCGATCAATGAAAAATATTTTCTGGTAAATACCGGTTAATTGCGTTTCAAGTGGGTTGCCTGTCATTCCTAAAGGGTTTTTGTCACTGTTTAGCGTGCGTTGCAACATAACGGAGAACTCTAAAGTTTGGTCTCGATCAAAAGATTGCCAATTGCGTTCATTGGGTAAAGGCGACCATTGATCATTTAGCCTATAAATAGAAATCTCGGATGCAATGGGAATGGTCTTTAAATTTTCCATCCACGATCTGGTTTTGACCCATTCGGCTTGCCATGTAATGTAATTACTGATTTGGGCTGTGGCAAAAACACTCAAAACAACACATATCAACCCAACTAAACGTTTTTGATGGTGTGGGAAGCGATATATACAAAACACCCATAAGGACGTAAGCAGCAAACCCATCGGCAATGCCATCATTAATGAATAACGCGTTTCATATCCATGCAGTGGTGGAATTCGGGCCCCAGTAATATAAGGGGCGCTGCCAGTCATAAATGTAAACACCCCCAAAATAACTAACCATTTAAAATAAGATGGCAGCACACGGGAACCTTGAGCAGTTGACGTAGCATAAAAAAAATATCGATTAAAAAAAAGGCTTAAGCTGATTAGGGTGATGATGGCAAATAATCCTAGTTGTTGTGTTACGATGTCAATACCCCATACAAATGGATAAAGAACTGCGTTTTTTATAAAACGCGCCCATAATAATGGTGAAAAGAGATGGGAAAATGTCGGGTCTGTGTAAGTTGCATATAGCCCTTGCGGTGCAAAAAAAATGTTGATGATGAGGTAATAAAGTATCGGCAACAAAATAAACACCAGACGAAAACGAATTAAACGCAACATCGATTCAAATAGCGAAAAGTGTCGCATATAAAGCAAATAGACAAGCCACAGGCTTAAGAATGGCATATAAAGAGCTAAAAATGACTCTGTGGCAAAACTCATCAAAAATAAAAACAAACTGATCGACAAAGTGATATGGCGAATAATACGAGGCCAATTCGAACCTGCCAAAACAAGATAAACGGCCCAATAAAATTGAACTTGATTGACAATTTGGGCATTGCTAGATTGATCTGGATAAGTTTGATAAGCCGGAAATACGAGGCTAAACAGACTGATCAATAGTGCGACAGAATGAGGCAATTGCACTTGGCGACAAATTGCAAATATGAGCCATGTTGTGGTTAACAATACTGTAAAAATAAATATCCTTTGCGAAAAGATAGAAGGGAATAGCAGTCCATTTACAATATAATACACCCCAGCCAATGGTCGCCCATGATCGCGCTGCCACTGATAAATTAAAGCAAAATTCTTATTCTCTATATGGGTATCAAACAACCATGCGTCGAAATACAACCCATCATTTAATAGAAGTAACCCATGTGTGATTAATACCATCGCACCCATTTTTAACAAAAGGGGCAGAGTATTTACAAATTCTGTCTTCACAATTAAAAACAAGGATGGCGACGTTGCCACCACAAAAACTTAGGGTTTTCGCCTTATATTTCCGGCTTGTCGGTTTAAAAAGGTCAAAGCCTCGTCAAAATGCATGTGCATCGCACGACCGGCGGCATCGGCATTCCCCAACACAATTGCCTGAACTAAATCTTCATGCACTGAATGTACCCATTCTAATTGTTGACGGTTACGTCTTTTATAAAGACTCTCATGAACTGTTGTGTTTAAAGTGCTGCGAATCGCACGGATGAGATGCGCAATGACTGAATTTTGAGCCGCCTCAGCAATGAGCAAATGCAACTCTAAATCAAGATCAACATAAGCATCAGCATTATGCACCTGAGTTTTCATTTTAGCGATAAGTGCTTCCATCTTCTCGATTTGTTCATGGGTGCGTCGTTGTGCAGCTAAGGTTGCACTTTGCACTTCTATGGGCTTACGCGCCTCCATAATTTCGTGAAATTGCACTTGGCCGATTGAAATGGCATAGCTAAAGTACAGTTGTAATTGCACATCACTAGGTGGTTGCAAAATTGCACCCTTGCCATTAATAATTTCAATTGCGCTTTGCCCAGCAAGCAAATGTAACGCTTCACGCACAACTGGTCGGCTGACCTTAAAGTCTATAGCAAGTTGAGATTCTGATCGCAACATATTGCCCGGACGTAAACCATCTGCAACGGCTTGCTCTAAAATATGTTGTGCTACTTGCTCAGAAAGCGTCGTGCGTAATAACTCGGATGTGCCTTGAAAACTGGCCCTACCTACCAACATAAGCATGCATGATATCATGTTGCCTGTCAACCTGTCAAACAGGTAGCGCTAACTAAGTAAATAGCATAGAACTATTTTAGTAAAATATGCATTGTTAATGATGTCAATTCGTGTTCTTGTCGTCGTCCTTATTAATATGCTTCTTGTCCTTGCGGGCAGAGGCTAGTTTTTATTGGGACGGCACAACGCATACCGAATCGTATTTTACGTATAGGTTAAATTCTAAAAGCCCTCCTAACGGAGGGCTTTTTTATTTGGCTAATTTTGTTAACGTGACAGTTTTGAAATTTATCACTATTATCACTAATTGACCCATAAGTTAGGAAAAGGAGAAACTATGAAAAGAACTGGTTCGCAGATCATCTGGGAAACCATCATCAATGAGGGTATTGATGTCGTGTTTGGTTACCCGGGCGGGGCCATTATGCCCGCCTACGATGCATTACTCGATTACACTGGGCATGTGCATCATGTTTTAGTGCGGCACGAAGAAAATGCGGCGTTAGCCGCCGATTCATACTACCGCACCACCGGCAAAGTAGGGGTGTGCATGGCTACCAGCGGCCCGGGTGCCACTAACCTCGTCACTGGGTTAGCCAATGCAATGATGGACTCATCGGCAATTGTTGCTATTACAGGTCAAGTTGCGTCGCACTTGGTGGGCAGCGATGCCTTTCAAGAAACCGATGTGACAGGCATTACCTTGCCAATCACCAAACATAATTATTTGGTGACCGACTTAAAAGAATTGGCGCAAGTACTGGCGGAGGCGTTTTATGTGGCACGCAGTGGTCGCCCGGGGCCAGTGTTGGTTGATATCTGTAAAGATGTGCAACAGAAATCGATTGATTACACACCAATCAAAATTAATAAGGTGCGCGGTTACAAAGCCTTGCGTAAACCCATTCAGCAAGACCTGCAAACCCTGATTGAGAATGCAGGCAAGCTGATTGATACATCAAAACGCCCGATTATTTTGGCGGGGCAAGGCATTAAACATGCAGCCGCCCATGAGGAATTTAAAGTCTTTGTCGAAGAAAGCGGTATACCTGTATCAACAACCCTGCTGGGTATTGGTGTGCTAGACGAAGATCACCCGCAAAACTTGCGCATGATGGGGATGCACGGCGAAGCTTATGTGAATAATGCCATCGCTAATGCCGATTTGCTGATAGCGTTAGGGATGCGTTTTGACGACCGTGTTACTGGTAATTTGAAGATGTATGCTAAAAATGCCAAAGTCATTCATGTAGATATTGACCCAGCAGAAATTGGCAAAAATGTGCCCGCCGATGTTGGCATTTGTGCCAGTGTGCGCGATGTATTGCCTCATTTAACCGAAACACTTGCCGATGTGCAAGGCGTGGCGAAATATAAAGATTGGTATGCCCAAATCAATGAGTGGCGCGGCGATACCAAAGCGCATGATGTGCTTAGTTTTGATTTGCCGGCCAATATGTTGATTGCGCCTCAAGTGATGCGGATTATTTGGGAAGAAACAGGTGGCGATATTACCATTTGCACCGATGTGGGGCAACACCAAATGTTTGAGACGCAATATTTTCAACACACCCGCAAAAATCAGTTGATCACTAGCGGTGGTTTGGGCACAATGGGGTTTGCCTTGCCCGCAGCCATTGGCGCTAAATTTGGCCGCCCGCAAGATGAAGTTTGGGCGATTGCCGGTGACGGTGGTTTTCAGATGAGTATTCCTGAATTGCAAACAGTCATTCAAGAAGGCTTGAATATTAAAATTGCAGTGGTGAATAATAGCTTTTTGGGTATGGTGCGCCAGTGGCAAGAATTGATGCATGATCGGCGTTATTCATCGGTGAATATGACTGCGCCCGATTTTGTCAAATTGGCTGAGGCGTATCGCATGAAGGGGTTACGCGCAACCACCATTCAAGAGGCTCGCGAAGCCATTAGATCGGCACGTGCCCACAATGGTCCGGTATTGATTGAATTTGTGGTGGAACAAGAAACCAATGTGTTCCCCATGATTCAGCCTGGCAAGGCGCTGAACGATATGACGCGACGTGAAATCAGCCTTGAGAAAAAGTATATGCCCGCGTCAATGGGTGGCGGAATGGATGAATTGAAGTAATGATTAATGGTGAATGGTTAATAATGAATGGTTAATGATGAATGCTTGATTTCATCATTGACCATTCATCATTAACCATTCACCATTGATCACTAACCATTGAAATTATGTTGATTGACCGTATTGAAGCCCAAAAAAACCCGATCAAGCATACATTGGTGGCCTTGGTCGAAAATAAACCCGGTGTATTGAATCGCGTGGCAAGTTTGTTTCGCCGCCGCAATTTCAATATTGATAGTTTGTCGGTGGGGATGACGGATGACCCGACCGTGTCACGTATGACGATTGTGGTGGATGCCAGCAAAACGAGTGCATCGTTGGTTGAGCGCAATTTGTATAAATGTGTGGATGTGCTAGATGTACATGACCTGACCAATGTGCCCAGCGTCATTCGTGAGATGGCGCTGATTAAAGTCAATATCGCTGACACCCACAAACGCAGTGAAGTAAAGCAGATTGCCGATATGTATGAAGCGCGTGTGGTGGATGTAGCCAATGATTCGTTGATGCTGGAAATTACGGGCACAGAAGACAAAATTGATGCAGCACTCAAGATCTTGAGCGATTACGGCATTAAAGAAGTAGTGCGAACTGGTCGCATTGCAATGGCTCGGAGATAATAGCAGGAAAAGATGAATTATTAAGGATAAAAGATAAAGGATGAAGGATGAAATTTGATACATCCTTCATCCTTTATCCTTCATCCTTTATCTTTCACCCTTTCAAAATTACAACTTACAAAAAGGATTTATTTAAAGTGGCAAAAGTTTTTTACGAAAATGATGCGGATCTTGGCTTGCTCAAGAACAAAACAGTGGCAATTATTGGGTTTGGTAGCCAAGGGCATGCCCACGCGTTAAACCTAAAAGATAGCGGTGTGAATGTGGTGGTGGGTTTGCCGCCGACCAGCCGAAGCGTGGCCAAGGCCATGAATGCCGGTTTGAAGGTGATGAGCGTGACCGAAGCTGCCAAGGCCGCCGATTTCATCATGATGTTGGTGCCAGATGTGCCTTGTGCCGCCATTTACAAACAAGAGGTTGAGCCGTATCTGACTGCTGGCAAGACCCTCATGTTTGCACACGGGTTTAATATTCGCTACAACCAAATCACCCCGCCCACCAATGTCGATGTGACAATGGTAGCGCCAAAGGCCCCTGGTCACCGTGTGCGTGGCACGTATCAAGATGGCGGCGGCACCCCATGTTTGGTGGCTGTGCATCAAAACGCCACAGGCAATGCCTTGGTCAATAGCTTGGCTTATGCCAAGGGCATCGGCGGCACCCGCGCTGGTGTCATTGCCACCACCTTTACCGAAGAAACTGAGACTGACCTCTTTGGCGAGCAAGTGGTATTGTGTGGCGGTGTATCACACTTGGTTAAGGCGGCCTTCGAGACCTTGACCGAAGCCGGTTATGCACCCGAAATGGCTTATTTCGAGTGTATGCACGAACTGAAATTAATCGTCGATTTGTTCTATCAAGGTGGTTTGAACTATATGCGCTATAGCGTGAGCGACACCGCCGAATGGGGTGATTATGTGACCGGCCCACGCATGATTACGACTGAAACCAAAGCCGAAATGAAGCGCGTGTTGACTGAGATTCAAAACGGCAAATTTGCCGAAGATTGGATCAACGAAAACAAGAGCGGGCGGCCCAAGTTCAACGCCATTCGCCAACAAGATATCAATCACCCGATTGAGCAGGTTGGTTTGGAGTTGCGTCGCATGATGCCTTGGCTCAACCCGCGCGAAGTAAAGCCGGGCGAAGGCGGGGCGTAATTATTTTGGACTTTAGATTTTAGGTTTGGGATTTACGATTTATGGCTGGCATAAGGCTGGTCGTAAATCGTAAATCATCTAAAAACAAAGTGCGCATCTATTTCGTTATTTCATTTGTAAAGTTAGATGCGATAACGACATAGAAAAGGTTGGTAACCAATGTCACCACTTGTCCAGCTTGACCATGTTAACGTCTCACTTAACGGCAGCCCGGTTTTGCACGATATAAACTGGACGTTGAAAAAGGGTGAAAATTGGGTGATTACCGGGCATAATGGCTCTGGCAAAAGCAC
>JAGWYZ010000464.1 GCA_018969115.1 Chloroflexota bacterium
AAAGTGAAATTTGATTTAAGAAACACTCTCTTAGGAATTACACACAATTCTATTTTGCCACAAAGAACACAAAGATATGAATGATTTTAAGATACAAATCTTTGTGTTCTCTGTGCGCTTTGTGGCAAAAAGCATTTATTGTGCCTCGCTTCAAACCTGCTTTTTACATCATCATCCACTTCACCACAAACAACGCCTTATGCGCCTCTTGCCCCTGCAACTGCGTCTGAATCTGCTCAATCAACGCCTCACGACGGCGGTCAATCTCATCTTCGGCATCAAACAAGGCACGCCGCTGCTGTTTGCGTTTGGACTCAAGGTCTTTCAGGTGCTTTTGGGCCGCCAGTTTACCCTCTAGCGAATAAGCGACAGCGGCGGTGCGTCGCGCCTCTTTAATCTCGGCATCCAAAGCCTTAATATCCCGTTCCAGCGATTCTTTTTGATCATCGGCCCAGCCGTCCAGCTTGGCGGCGGCTTCGTCAAAAAAGGCTTGGTTGCGTTTTTGAATCTCGCCACGAATGAGGCCAATGTGTTGTTGCGTTTGGGCTTCAATCACAGCCAAATCGGCGGCAGCTAGCGTGATGCTTGGCGTCACTGTGGTCATGGCCTCAATCGTTAATAATTTCGCCGCCAATTCACCCTCTAGTAATTCACCACTGTCAGTCATCGCCGCGCATATCACATGCGTTTCTTGCACCTCTTGGCTGGCGGGGGCGCGGGTTTCAAACAAACTCACCTGCAACAGCCCCGTTTGCCCAATATAGCGTTCGAGTGCCATCAGTCGTGGCTTGCGGCCCGACAAATCGAGCGCAAGCTGGGCGGGGGGCAATGTGCGCCCTTGCGCCTGCCTCAGCACATATTCGGCCAATGGATGCCCCAAGCGATACGTGTGAGCCTCACCATTGCGGCGAGGCAATTCATAGCGCCCTAACTCGGCCTGCACCGTGTTGGGCAAACGCCGCAACTCAAACGCCCCTTCGCCTTCAAACGAAGCATACTCACGCAGTTCATGCTGCGTCACATTCAGCAATTTTTGCTCATAGGCGTTCAACATCGCCACACTATCGGCTTGGCGTTGCTTCAGCTTATGCGTCACTTCCTCATCAAAATTATCGAGCAATTGTTGGCGCGTGCGTTGCACCTGCTCATTAATCTCCATGCTCAGGTCGTGTTGCAATTGGTCAAAGGCGGCGGTAATTTGCTCTGAGCTACGACATTGTTGATAAATGGCGGCAATCCGCATCTCAAAATCCACCCCCGACTCAATACTGCCCAACACTTCATCGCTGGCCCCAAACACGCCCTCAAACAAATGAAATTTTTGCATCAAAAGCTGATACACGCGCTGATCGGCGGCATTGCGCAAATTGACAAAATTCAGCACCACCACATCATGCTTTTGCCCATACCGATGACAACGCCCAATGCGTTGCTCAATCCGTTGCGGGTTCCAAGGCAAATCGTAATTGACGACCGTTGCGCAAAATTGCAAGTTAATGCCTTCAGCCCCGGCCTCGGTCGCAACCATAATCTGGGCGCTGTCCCTAAAATAATCAACCAGCGCCGAGCGCATGTCC
>JAGWYZ010000465.1 GCA_018969115.1 Chloroflexota bacterium
CGGTGACCACCATCGCCTTGGCGCGTCCGCCAATTTTGTGGCGAGTAACCGTTTGGAAATGCTCAACCATGATCTCGGTTTTTTGCGAGATGTTATATGGATGCAATTGCATAAACCGTGCTAATGCCCGTGCCGCCTTTTTTCGCTCGACATTTGGGTCTTCTTCGCAGGCTTTAATGAGGTTGTAATAAGCCTTATAGGTTGTGTAATTTTTTAATACATCAAGAATAAAGCCCTCTTCAATGGCTTGACGCATGGTATAGCGATGCATTGGCAAACCATCACGCCCAAAAACAGCCAGTGTTTTGTGCTTTGGGGTGGCTGTAAAGGCAAAAAAACTCAAATTGGCTTGTTGCCCGCGCTTGGCGATATCACGAAAAAGCAAGGTCATATCTGCTTCGCCTTCTTCTTCGGCACGTTTTTTCGCTTCGTTGTGCAATGCTTCGCCGCCTAATACTTCTTTTAAACCGGTAGCTGCCTCGCCACCTTGCGAACTATGCGCCTCATCAATGATAACGGCACAACGTCGGGTTGACAAACGCCCAGTTTTATCTTTGCCGCGTTCTTCGGCCATTTTTTCTAAATGGCGCGATACGTGTGGAAATTTTTGCAAAGTCGTGATGATGATGGGCACAGCGTTTTCGAGTGCCTCGGCCAATTGCCGAGAATCTTCGTCAATTTTTTGCACCACACCCATTTTGTGCTCAAATTGATAAACATTGTCTTGCAACTGCCGATCGAGCACCAAACGATCAGTAATGATGATGACACTATCAAATACACGCTCATTTTTGGCATTGTGCAGCGAAGCCAAGCGATGTCCCAACCATGCAATCGTATTGCTTTTGCCGCTACCCGCCGAATGTTCGACCAAATAATTATGCCCCACACCTTCGCGCTGAGCAGTTGTGGTCAACATGCGCACCGCCTGCAATTGATGATAACGCGGAAAAATGATCGTTTCGGTTTTGACCTTACGCCCGTGTTCATCTCGTTTTTCGTCGGTTTGTAGATGCACAAACTGTGCCAACAGGTCTAGCAGGCTATCACGCTGTAATACTTCTTCCCACAGATAAGCCGTGCGATAAGTGCGCCCGGCTGGGTCGGGCGGGTTGCCCGCGCCCCCATTGTCACCCTTGTTAAATGGCAAAAAATGGGTGGCTTTACCTGCCAAACGGGTCGCCATTAACACGGCTTCGGTATCTACCGCAAAATGCACCAAAGTGCGGCGTTTAAATTCAAAAATAGGTTCGCGTGGGTCACGATCGTTTTTGTATTGCTCACGCGCATATTCAACCGTTTGACCCGTCAGCGGGTTTTTTAGCTCTAATGTCGCTACCGGAATGCCATTTACACTTAACACCACATCGAGCGATTGTTTTGAGCGCACCGAAAAAAACAACTGCCGCGTGATCCCGACTTGGTTCGCCGCATAGTGCGCCTCAAGTTCAGGGTTCATGCTATGGGCCGATTTAAAAAACGCCACCTTTAACAGCCGTCCATAACACTTAAAGCCATGCCGCAAGGTCGCTAACACCCCGTGCTCATCCATCCATTTGCACAAATCATTCAAAAT
>JAGWYZ010000163.1 GCA_018969115.1 Chloroflexota bacterium
AAAACAATTTTATTACAAAAAAGCTATTTTTTGTCTTGGCGAAATCATACTTTCCAATAGTTCAAAAATTTACAAGTCACCAATTGATATATTGCATAAGATTATTTCTAAGCGTTTATTTTGCAATTATTCATGTATGATTATGGAGTATATCAATTTCACTTAAAAGAATTTAACAACATGTCACTACAGAAATTGCTGGTTGCTGTTTTGCCCCAACGTTGGCTTAGTCAGGTCGAGTCGAACTCACGAACATGGGTAGTGCAATGCTCATGTGGACAAGAACATACAGTTTGGGATTTAGGTGGTATTCAATTCCGTGCAACCACGCATCGTTATGTTAATTGCCCTGAATGTGGGTTAAATGCCAAGCAACGTTTGGTGCATAAACGCATTGCGGTATCAGTTCAGTAAATATCATCTAAACATCGGGCCAATTGGGCCAAGCCCTGCGCTAATTTTGCGGCTTGCCCACCGCCCACGCCCAGCCGAATGTGCTGTGGAAAGCCATAGGCGCTGCCCGGAATACTAAATGTGCGATATGGTGCGCCCAATAACCGCTTGCCAAGTTCGTCGCCAGTCATGCCCAAATTGAGGCGGCACAGCCCAATCAAGCCAGCAGCAGGTGTCTCCCATGACAGTTCGCGGCGTGATTGAATAAACTGATCGAGCAAGTGCAGGTTTTGTGCGCCATCAGCCCGCGCTTTTGCAATGGCGGCAGCATAACGCGCTGGGCGCATGGCAATCTCGGCGATGATTTCGCCCATCACATTCATAATTTCGCTGCTGTTTTCACGCATCACGATGGCATCTCGCACTACCTTGTGGTCGCGGCAAATGAGCCAACCCGTGCGCAGCCCTTGCAGCCCCAAGGCCTTGCTCACACTGCCGGTGCTGATGCCGCGCTCATACAACCCCGCCACCGACGGCACGCGTGGTCCCTGCCATTCGAGGCCAGCGTAAACCTCATCACACAACACATATGCGCCCACCCGCTCGGCCAGCCGCACTACTTCGCGCAATTCAGCCTGGCGCAGAATTTGGCCGGTGGGGTTGTTGGGGTTGCACAAAAAAATGAGTTTGGTGCGCGGGCTAATCAGCCGCGCCAAATCATCAAGATCAAAGCGCCACTGGTTTTCTTCACGCCGCATCAACGGCTTAACATGTGCACCAATCGCCTCGCCCAACACAAGCGGTTGCGGCCAGCCCGGCACATCCACAATCATTTCATCGCCCAGCTGCACCAATTGGCAGATGCTCATGAAGTTGGCCTCGGCTGTGCCTGCTGTGATCAGCACATCGTCAATATGGCAGACCTCGCTCAAGTGCGCGTGTGTCAGCACATGCTGGCGCAATTCGGGCAAGCCGTTAAACGATTGGCCCGACCAGTCGAGCGACAGCTTCGGGTCGAGGTCAGCCAAATAATCGCCCAGGGTTGGCGATTCGGCCAACGAAAACCCCAACACCGCTTCGGGTTGGGCCGAGGTGCTTTCAAGCAATAGTTCAAATAGGCGGTGAATTTTGATATACATCAGTGAGAATATCTCTCACAAAGGCACAAGAGCGCAAAAATAAAAAAATATCTTTGCGCTTTTGCGTCTTTGCGAGAGATTTTTACGTTGCCCCCATTTTTACCACCTCGAACACGCGAAGGCGGCGCAAGAAGAGCAGGCTGAAGATGAGCACAAGCGACAGGGCTGCGCCCAGCGCGGCATAGAGCAGGCTGATGTTTTGCCAATCGATCCGCGGAATGAAAGCAGGAATGGGGGCAATCAGGGCGCTGCCAGTAACTTGGAGCAATGGAATAAACAAGAAGCTGATGCCAATGCCGATGACGCTGCCAGCCAGCGCCCCCAATCCCACCAGCGCAATTTGGGTAAAGATGAGGTAAACCGACATTTGACGCGCCGACAAACCCAGCGCCCGCAACGTGCCCAACTCGATGGCGCGGCGGCGAAATGACAACAAGGCATACACCATAAACCCGATCATCGTGAGCGCGGTCATGACCAAAAAGCCCGCCGAGAGTGTGCCAAACAAGCCTTGGCGGTCGGGTTGCTGTTGCGCCTCGAAGATTTTTTGGCGCGTGTCGTGATATTGAATGGTGATGATATTAAGATCGAGCGCTTGTTTTGCCACTTCACCCGCCGTCAGGCCGGGGGCGGTCTTGAGCAGCACATCATAAGCGGTTTCGCGGCCCAATTTTTCGTAGGTGTAGTCCATATTCGCCACATAAAAATTGCCCAGCGCAAATGGCGCATCGCCACCGGCGATGATGGGAAATGCGTCGAAAACATCACGCACGGTGTAGGTAATGGGAACCCAATCGCCGAAGGCTTGCACCTCGACCACGATTTTGTTGCCCATTTGCAGTTTTTTGTCGAATAGATAACGCCGTTCGATCAAGATGCTGTCGGGCGATTTGGCTAGCTCGTTGATCATGCCGTTAAAGTCACGGTAGCTGTAATCATCGCGGAAGGCGGCGGTTGCCACAGTTTGAAACGGCAACCGATCGATGAGCAAAATACGGCTGCGGTCTTCGCGTTTGCGCCCGCCAGTCGTGCGCCCCCACGCTGGCAAATTGGCAGCGCGGGCCGCTGCCTGCACACCGGGAATATTGAGATGTTCTTCGACTGGCACAAAGGTGAGCAATTCTGGCTCGGTGGAGGTGTTGACGGTGAAATTGGGGCCGCTGCCAAAGACCGGTGGCTTGTTGCTTTCGCCGGTTTCGATCAGGCGCATATCGGCTCCGACATTCAAATAATTGCTATCGATGAGATGTTGGTCGAGGGTGCGGGCGATGGATGCGCCATAAGCCGCGATGCCGAGGGTGAAAATCAGCAGGGCGAGCGGCGCGGTATACAAGCGCGGCGAACGCCCGAGGTCGCGTAAGGCCAAAAAGAGCGGCGTGAATGGACGCACTGGCTCCATCACCCAAGCCAAAAAGCGAAAAATGAAGGGGGTGAGGCGCACCACCAACAAACCCAAGGCCGTGAGTGAGAGCATGGGCAACAAAAAGCGCACAGGGTCGCGCAGTGGGTCAACAATGGCTTGGGGGCTGGCGGCTTGGCTCGAGATTTGCATGATGGTGCCGAGCGTGCCGAGGCTGCCAGCGCTGACCATTTGATAATAGCCATAGCCGCAAAAGGCCAGCAACGCCACATCTAAAAAGGCGCGTTGCCAAAATGGGCGTTTGCCGGCCCGCCCACGCTCGGCGGCATAGCTCAAAATGTTGCGGCGGGCGGCATCCATCGCTGGCACAATGGTGGCGAGTGCGCCGACCAAGGCGGCATAAATGCCCAGCCGCCAAGCCATTGGCGGAATGGCGGTGATGGGGGTAAAAGCTTCGGCAGGGGCAAAACGCAAAAACGATTGGGTATTAATCATCAGGGTTGCCAAACCCATACTCAACGCCATCCCCAAGCCCAGCGCCGCCGCACCCAAAATGAGGCTCTGAATGGTGTAAAGCAATAAAATATCGCTGCCCGACGCGCCACGACTGCGCAAAATCGCCAATTCACCGGCTTGTTGCTGCACCACCATGCTGCTGATAAGCAAAATAAAGGCCAACACCACCGCCAAAATAGGCAGGCTAAAAATAAACATCAGGGTGATGAGTTCTTGTGAGGCGCTGACATAACGGCGAATGGCACGGGTGAGGGCGGTTTGCGTCAGACTGAGCGATTCACGTTTTTGGCTGGCCTCGGCATTCAGCGTGTCGGCCCGCGCCAACAAGGGCGCGGCGCTTTCGATGGTGAGTTGCCCATCGTCGAGCATGTAATTCCAAATCACCATCGTCATAAATTCGTTGCGCATGGGGGCGACGCGCTGCAACAAGGTGTGCTCGCTCAACATCAGGGTATTGTTTAGCCCGCGTGGGCTTACAATCCAATATTCGTCGTTGCTGTTGATGGGAACCCATACCCCCGTCACCCGCGCTAACATCGCTACATCGCGCACGCCGTCTTTATTTTTTTCGCTCACGGTCAGGCTAAACAGATCACCGACTTGCACGCCAAATTTATTGGCAAATTCGCGGGTCACCAAGCCCTCGATCAACGGCAAATTGGGGATGGGTGAAGCCAGCGGCAGCGCTGCCGCACTGGGCGACAGGCCAAAATCACTCGGCAACGCCCCCTCATCGAGCGTAATGTGCCGTTCAAAATCGGTTATGGTGTCGAGGCTGAGGTAGGCAATGGGGCCTTGTTCGTCGCGGTTGGGGTAACGCCGCCACGTGTCGTCGCCGGGCTGGGCCGACCAGTTATCGGTGGCGATATAGCGAATGAGATAACGCACCGGCAACAAGGTGTTTGGCGCGACTTGGGTCGCCATGAAACGGTTTAAATCGTCGTAATCGGGCACGCCTAACACATCACGCCCCAGCCCCAAAAAGGTAAATTTGAGCGCAAATGGCTCTGGGTTGTTGGCGGCGTTTTTGCCAATGGGGTTACGGCTGAGGTTTTCGGCAGCCAATTGCCCACGCAACACGCGGGTTTGGGCCGCGCTGACGAAGGTGGGGATGGTCGCCAACATGCCGACACCGATGGTCATGCCGAGCAACAGACACAACATCAGCGCCCGTTGGTTGGCAATGCGACGCAGGGCTAAAACACATAGCGAGATCAAACGCATGGGTGCATTTTAGCTGGGTTTGGTTAGGGCTGTTAGCCCGCTAACCACAAATCATCCCCCCTCACGCAAGCGCACCGCCAACCCCGTATACCGATGCGCCCGATTCGAGCCACCGGCATTACGCACCGCCAATTCAACCGCCTTGCGGCTGCCGACCAATACTACCAACTTCTTGGCGCGTGTCACCGCCGTATACAACAATTTGCGCTCCAGCATCATGTAATGATTCATCACCAAGGGAATCACCACCGCCGCATATTCGCTGCCTTGCGATTTGTGGATGCTGATGGCATAGGCCAGCGCCAATTGATCGAGATCGCTAAAGTCATATTCGATCATCCGTCCGTCATCCATCTGCACCGTCAGCGTTTGCTCTTCCAGATCCAGCGTCTTAATCACACCCGCATCGCCGTTAAACACGTCTTTGTCATAATTGTTGCGCATCTGCAACACCTTATCGCCCACCCGATACAGGCGCTCGCCAAATGGCTTGTGTGGGCGGTCGGCACGCGGTGGGTTGAGCGCCGCTTGTAATAGCTCATTCAGATTCGCCACCCCACATTTGCCGCCGTGCATCGGCACCAACACCTGAATATCGCTCGGCGCGATGCCAAATTTGGCCGGAATGCGGCGAGCGACGACATCGACCACCAAAGTGCTGGCTTTTTCGGCATCTTCTTCGGCAAACAAATAAAAATCGCTGATCTCGCCGCCCAATTGCGGCGATTCACCGCGATTAATCCGGTGGGCATTGGTGATCATGGCGCTGCCTGCCGATTGTCGAAAAATCTGATCGAGCTTGAGCACCGGAACCAGCCCGCTGTCGATGATGTCGGCCAAGACATTGCCCGCGCCCACGCTCGGCAATTGGTCGGCATCGCCCACCAACAACACATGCGTGCCGCTGCCAATGGCCTTGAGCAGCGTATTCATCAACAGCGTATCGAGCATACTGGTTTCATCCACAATCATCATATCGGCGGGGATGGGTTTGTCGGCATCATAGGCTGCCTTGCCCCCCGGGCGCAGTTGCAGCAAACGATGCAGCGTTTTAGCCTCGATGCCGGTAGCCTCAGACAAACGTTTGGCGGCGCGACCTGTGGGCGCGGCCAAAATCACCCGTTTCTTTTTCAAAATCAGGGCGCGAATGAGCGCCCGCATACTGGTGGTTTTGCCGGTGCCCGGGCCGCCGGTCAGCACACTCACCGGCGCGGTCAGCGCCATGCGCACCCCTTGTTGTTGCTGCGCCGACAATGCCAAGCGGTCACTATTCGCCAAATATTCAAACATGGCCTCAAATTTCACCGTCCTAAATTCGCTCAGTTGGCTTTGGGCGATGGCCTCTGCGCCGCCCAAACGCCGCAACTGCCGCACAATATTTTGCTCGGCCACATAAAACGGCGGCAAATACACCACCGGTTCGCCCTCTGCCACATACATCGGCGAGGGCAATTGTGGCATTTGCTCGGTATCGGGC
Source organism: Chloroflexota bacterium (assembly GCA_018969115.1). Taxonomy (GTDB): domain Bacteria; phylum Chloroflexota; class Anaerolineae; order J036; family Brachytrichaceae; genus AQU-03. Next base: position 6,110 of record JAGWYZ010000163.1, read on the forward strand.
ATCTCAAAATCTCGAATTTCGTGAACTTCCTCGCTCGTCACCACCGTATAAGCCGCACGATTTTCTCGGATGGTTAGGGGGTTGGGGGAAGGGATTAAGGAGGAAGGGATGAAGGATAAAGGATGAAGGATGAGGGATTGGGGATTAGGGATTGGGGATTGGGAATTAGCTGTCATTTCCTTCATCCTTAATCCCTCATCCTTCATCCCTAATCCCTCATCCTTCCCCCCTAAAAAGGGCTTAAAATGCGCCTGCCCGTCTGCCGCAATGCTCAGGACCTCGACCCGCGCCCCATCTTCGGCAGCCAAGGCCGCGATGGCTTGCTCAATTTGTGGCGCGGCAACGCCCAACAATTCGCTGGCCTTACTCACCAATTGGGTGTTTGGCAAATAAGTATGCCCCTCGTCACTGGCCTCAGACAAGGCAAACAACGCCCCGGCCTTGAGCCGTTCTGGGTCATCCAGCCGCACCCCCATCGCTTGGGCGATCTTGTCGGCGGTCTTAAAACCAATCCCCCACACCTCGCGGGCGAGGCGATAAGGCTGATTTTTGGCGATGGTGATGGCGGCATCGCCATATTGCTTATACAGCCGCACCGCGAGGCTGGTGCTAACGCCGTGCCCTTGCAAAAACACCATCACCTCTTTAATGGCCTTTTGCTCGACCCACGCATTGGTAATTTTGACCACCCGGCTGCGCCCGATGTTCGGCACCTCATACAATTGCTCAGGCGTGCTTTCTAAAATATCGAGGGTGCGCTCGCCAAAATGCGCCACAATTTTCTCGGCGGTGCGGGGGCCAACGCCCTTAATTAGCCCGCTGCCGAGATATTTGCGAATGCCTTGGGTGGTGGCTGGCAACACCGAGCGGTAGTTGCGGGCCATAAATTGCCAACCGTGTTGGGTGTGATGTTGCCACACACCCGTCAATTCGAGCGCCTCGCCCACCGCTGCGCCGACCAAAGTGCCCACCACCGTCACCAATTTCTCTTTGTCGTTGGCCCCCTGTGGCTGGTCGCCATCGGCGTTGCTGGCACTTAGTTTGGCAATGGTGTAACCCGTTTCGCTATTTTGAAACGTGATGCGCTCAATCACACCATTGATGATTTTGAGCGCGGACGCGGGTTTATTGGGTTGGGCCGATGGCACAGCTTTATTATCGCTAAGCCCCAAACACTATCTCATCCAAAAATGCATTGCGCAGCTTGCCGGTTGGGTCAAACTGCTGCGCCAGCGCCACAAACTCGGGCATATGGGCATACAACGCCCGCAAGCGCGGCGCAGGCAAGGTAAACAATTTGCCCCAATGCGGCTTGGCGTTGAATGGCGCGAGGCTGGCCTCGATCATCGGCAACACCTGTTTGACCGCCGTCCAATTCTTTTGCCAGGTAAAGTGCAAACCGATGCTATCTTGTTGATAGCACGGGCTGAGCCACAAGTCATCGGCGGCGATGCTGCGCACCTCAGAGATTTGCAGCACCGGCGCAATGTGGGCCGCCAAGGCTCGCAGTGCGCGAATGGCCGCCACAGCGTGCTGACGCGCCACAAAATATTCACTCTGCAATTCTTCACCGCTGCTGGGCGTGAATGCTATTTTAAAATGATGCAACCGCTCATGCCACGAGCCACGCGCACCCAATTGCTCGGTGCAACTGTCGGCGGGCAAATGCCCAATTGGATGCAATTTGCGCCCCGCCAATGTCGCCCCCAACCAATCAGACGCAAAAACGCGGTCTGCGTCACCCACTTCAAGCCGATGCTTGACCCACACTTGGCTAATGTCGTTTTCGAGCCAGTTCGTAAACAGGCTGACGCTGTAAGCGTGCGACATCACGTCATCAAAATGGGTTTCAAGTTGGGCAAAGGGCAAATTTTGATAGATGACCTGCTGCACCTCGAAACTCGGTTGCACCCTAAGCGTGAGTTGCGTCACCACGCCCAACGCGCCCAACCCCACCACCGCGCCATAAAAGGCCGCGCCGAGCTTATCGGGCGACATCGTGACAAGCTCACCCGCCGCTGTCAGCAGCTCAAAAGCCAGCACCGCCGTCGCCAAACCGCCATTGCCATCGCCCGAGCCGTGCGTGGCAGTGGCACACGCCCCCGCCACCGTAATATGCGGCAACGAGGCCACATTGTGCAAGGCATAACCGGCCTCGTGTAAATATTGACACAATTGCCCATAACTCATACCCGCGCCCACCGTCACGGTGTGCTTCACCCGATCCAGCGCAATCACCCGATCAAAATGCGCCAACGAAATCAGCGTGTCGGGCGAATCGGCAATGTGGTTAAACGAATGGCGCGCCCCAATCACCTTGAGCCGCCGTGATTGCGTCACGGCCTGGCGCAGTTCATCGAGCGTATTGGGGGTGATTACGCGGGTGGCTTGGTAGATGTGGTGGCCTGACCAGTTGGTGAGAGAGGATGTCATAGAGTTGATATACTACAAAGTCTTCAACGCTGCCAACACCCGATCCATCTGCGTGGGCGTGCCGATGCTGATGCGCACACAATCACGCAATGGGTCACGGTTAAAAAAGCGAATGAGGATGCCCTGTGCCTCGAGCGCCTGCTGCACCACCAAACCGCGTGGGCGGCCATTGGCTGCCGCAAAATCTTTTGTCACCTTGCATAGCACAAAGCTGGCTTCGCTGTGGTATGGCTCTAGCCAGCCCAATTCGCTCAGCGATTCGCAAAAACGGTTGCGCTCGGCCACGATCTTGTGGCCCATCTCGGCCAAGGTATCCGGGTCAGACAATGCCCCAATCGCCATCACATGCGCCGCCGAATTGGGGGTAAACACCTGTTTGAGCTTCCACAAATGTTTAGCCACATCGAGCGGAAAAACGCCATAACCCACCCGCATACCGGCCAAACCAACCAATTTACTCAGCGTGTGTACCACAATCAAATTGTTATGCTTTAGCACCCAATCGGCACGGCTGGGCTGGGTGCTAAATTGGATATAGGCCTCGTCTAACACCACCATGACCGGCAGCGCCAGCAGCCGCAACAAATCGGCCTCGCTGATGAGTGAGCCATCGGGGTTGTTGGGGTTGGCGACAAATAACAACTTGGGATTCGGGGTTGTAAATTTCTCGCCATGCGTAATTTGTGATTTGTAATTCGTAATGATGCGCTCAGCCGCCGCCACATCTAGCGAAAAGTCAGCACGGCGTGGAATACTGATGTAGTTGACATTTTCGACTTGCGCGGCGTTGGCATACATGCCAAAGGTAGGCGGAAAATCGACGATGGCATCGCCCGGGCATAAAAATAGCCGCGCAATCAGGTCAAGCACTTCATCGCCACCCGCCCCGCATACGATATGCTCGGCAGGCATGCCGATATGTTTGCCAATGGCTTGCCGCAGCGCCGTTTGGTCGGGGTCGGGGTAATAATTGAGCGCTTTTTCGGCTGCCAAGGCCTGTAATGCCGCTGGCGGCGGGCCATACGGGTTTTCGTTGGCATCAAGCTTGAGCAAGTCTGAGGGCGCACAGCCCAGCTTTTGCGCCATTTCAACCACCGACGTGCCGGGCACATATGGGTGCATTTCGCGAATGTTGGGGGCGATTAGGTTTTCGATATTCATAAATTCAAAGGCTAATGGTTAGTGGTCAATGATCAATGGTTAGTGGTTAATGGTCAATGGTTAATGGTCAATGGTTAATGGTCAATGGTCAATGGTCAATGGTTAATGGTTAATGGTTAATGGTCAATGGTCAATGGTCAATGGTCAATGGTCAATGGTCAATGGTCAATGGTCAATGGTCAATGGTCAATGGTTAATGGTTAATGGTCAATGGTCA
>JAGWYZ010000164.1 GCA_018969115.1 Chloroflexota bacterium
CTGAGCACCACCGAAGGCATTCCAGTCTCAATCATGGAGGCTTATAGTTGCGGTATCACGGCCATTGCCACGAATGTGAATGGTGTGCCTGAAATTGTAAATAGTGAAAATGGATTTTTATTACCGGTTGATATCACAGCACAAGACGTGGCAAATGCGCTCATCCAATACACACAGCTTAGCCAACAAGCCAAACAAAATAAGCGGCTGGCGGCGTTTCACACATGGCAAAACAAGTTTAATGCCGAAAAAAATTATGCCCTATTCGCCGAATTTTTATATCATCAACTCGTCTAAGTAGCGCTCGATCATCGGCAAACGCTTGGTCTGAACATCATAATCAACCAACGCCAAACGATAAAGCAGATTAATCTCGTTGAGGTATTGCAACATACGTTGCCGCAAATGATATTCGGCTGGCCCGGGTGTAACCACTGCCATCATGACATACCCAACAGATTCAACCGCCACGGCAAAATCTTCATAATAAAACGAGGTATCGTCAGCATCGACAAACTTAAATTTGGTGTTGATTGGGTCGATCATACGCGCAATCTGCCGCAATTCTTCGAGCAAACCCGCCGAATTAATCGAGCCACGCACCCCCTGCCGATAGCTGACCCGTTGCTTAATGTTCCCCCCCGTTGGCACATGCAACAAAAAAATGTAGTTGACTGCGCCCATCGTCACGGTCTCAGCCTTATCAAGTCGGCTTTGTTGCGATAGCTTACCAGATACAGCGGGCAAAGTATGTTGAATGATTTGATTAACATCAACACGTAATTGCTTTACTTTATTTTCAAGCAAAGATAAACGTTGTGAATAACGATTGAGTTCAGCCATAGGTTTAGAGCGATATCATTTGCTTTGCAAGGCTAAAATATAATTTTTAAGGGCAGTTAGTCTATCAGCTTTTGGGGTTACCGTGCCCAATTTTGCCATTTCAGTGCCTTATTTGCCCATTGCAATACAGGCCTATCTTCTCAATAATGAAGGGTAAGCAAACCAAATTTTCGCCGAACTCACTATCACGTTGTGTTCGGCATTAGACGCTGTTTCTTAAAACAATTTTTCGCCAAAATCGCGTGCTTACATCTTTGGCAGGCATATGCAACAGATACTGCAAAGAAGTCGGCATGATGGGTTATTACCCGACAACATCAAAACTGTCTAAAGCGCTTGAGGCGCCTTAGACGGTATCCTCACCGCAAAAAGCTTAATTAATGGCTTTAAACCGCGCCATCATAATTTCTTTTTGGGTATTGTGATCAACAATCGGGTAAGGATAATTTTGCCCCAACACACAATTAAGCTGCAATTGCATCAAAGGCGGCATGACAGCCAAATTGTGAATATATTCATCTGGAACGCGGGCTAATTCTGACAGCCATTTACGAATGTAGACCCCTTTTGGATCGAAACGCTCAGCCTGCAAACTGGGGTTAAACACCCGAAAATAGGGTTGGGCATCGGTTCCGGTGCTAGCAGCCCATTGCCAGCCGCCATTATTGGAGGCAGGATCGCCATCAACCAGTTTTTGCATAAAATAACGCTCGCCCCAGCGCCAATCGAGCAGCAAATCTTTGGTCAAAAATGAAGCCACAATCATACGCCCACGATTGTGCATCCAGCCGGTTTGATTCAGTTGACGCATAGCCGCATCTACAATAGGATAACCGGTTTTACCTTCGCACCACGCAGCAAACAATTCTTGATCTTGAGCAGCGTTGCCGCTGCCCCATTGCATGGCATCGTAATTTTGTTTAAAACTGTGTTTATCGGCATGTGGAAAATGATAGAGTACCTGCACATAAAATTCGCGCCAAATCAATTCGCTAATCCAAACATCCGTGCCATTTACGCTGTTAGTGGCACTTTGACGGCCAACCTTTTCAACACGGGCGGCAAGCGCCGTATAATAACAAGTACGCGGCGAAAGCGTGCCAAAACGCAAATGGGGCGATAACCGCGAGGTGCCATTCACCGCCAGAAAATTACGTTGCTCTTGATAACGGTCAATACGCCCTTCAGTTAAGACCGCGTTAAATTGAACTTGCGCAATGCTCTCACCCCCTTTTTGTATTTGTTGGGTGACATTAAAACCCAATTCTGCAGCAGTTGGGATGGCTTGTGTGGCAACATTGGCCTGTGGGGCACGCAACATATCAATTTTTGACATTTGCGCTGGTGGCTTTGGCAATGCCAACCACTTATTTTTATAGGGGGTAAAAACGGTATAGGGTGCACCATTCCCCGTATGCAACTCATCTGGCTCGTGAATGACGGCATCTTTAAACGTATTCACCACAATCCCTTCGGCTTGCAAAGCCGCGATCGCGCGGGCATCGCGTGCCCGTGCCAATGGCGTGTAATCGCGATTAAAACATAGCTCGGTCGCACGGCTGGCTTTGGCAATGGCAACCAACTCACGAACAGGGTCGCCCCGCCGTACAATCAAGCGCGAGCCACGATCACGCAAGCTTTTATCGAGGTCACGTAAACAATCGAGCATAAATTGCACCCGTGCGGGGGCGACATCTTTGCCCCGCAACAATTGCTCATCCAATATAAAGACTGGGATAACATCGCCCCCACTTGCAGCAATGGCATGATTGAGGGCAGTGTTGTCAATGAGTCTAAGATCGCGGCGAAACCAATGAATTATAGACATGGGGATAGATTATCACAAGGACTTAAGAGCAGGCTAAAAAATTAAAAAGATAGGATGTTATAGTTACATCGTCAACTTCGTCATGCTACGCCTACACTTTATCTTTAGCATTTTGGCAGTCTGCTTTGCCATCAGCACCCCCATTTTTGAAAAACCAGATGAGGAAACCCATTTTGCTTATGTGAAACACGTGACACTCACAGGCCAATTACCAACCTTAAACAACAGTGCACAGCATGATTGGAAACAAGAAGGGGGGCAACCTCCGCTCTATTATTGGCTGGCATCGGGCCTAGCACGTTGGTTTGACCTTACAAACTTCGAGCATCAACTCGAACCCAATGCCAACCCCATTAACGACCCCAATGCCCCCAACAATAAAAACAAGCTCATTATTACACCCGAAAAGCGCTTTCCAAATTACACTGGGGCGACTTTAGCGGCATTTATCTTGCGTTTACTCGGCATTTTGCCAGCATGGGTTACGATTTATAGCAGTTACCGCATTGCAAAAAGCATCACCAACCCACCTAACGCGCCATCAAACGATTCATCAACCCTGCCCATACTTACCGCATCATTGGTGGCTTTTAACCCTATGTTCTTATTCATCAGCACCTCAGTCAGCAACGATGGCTTGGTGATCGCCCTAAGCAGCATGGGATTATGGCTTATTTGCCACTGGCTAACCCAACCTTCAACACAAAAGACTGTGCAACTTGTTTTATTAGGGGGCGTTATTGGGTTTGCTAGCATCACAAAATTAAGCGGGGTTATGTTATTACCCATCGGCCTCATCGCTATTGCAACAAAGTTTGTTTTGCAACAACCTCGTTTTAGGCCAAACAACAGCAGCTTGACAAAAATGTGTTTAAACGCACTCGCGCTTATTTTGCCTTGGTCAACGATTGCCGGATGGTGGTATCTGCGCAATATTGCGTTATATGGCGATTTCACCAGCACCAGCGCATTTGCCAGCGTCGCCGGTGTGCGCAATTTATCACTGGCCGAAGCCTTGTCCGAATGGCAAGGCTTCCGTTGGTCATATATCGCACTCTTCGGGCAAGTCAATATTCCGGCTCCCGATTTCAGCTACCCCTTATTTGACCTTTGGCTTATTGCCTGCGCAGTCGGGTTAATAATCGAAATGTATCGCTGGCGTAGCCACAAAAACACTGTATTGACACAACCCCAGCTTGTTTTAGCCTTATTCGCCCTTCATATCACCATCGTACTCGTCGGCATTTTGCGCTGGACCATGATGACCCCCGCCTCTCAAGGCCGATTATTGTTCCCAAGTATTGCGAGTTTGTCGCTGTTATTTGCCATTGGTTGGTGGCGTTTTTGCAAAAATATACCTTGGCTAAAGACGGCGTTATTTTTGCCGAGTGCCGCCCAATGTGCACTTTGCTGGTGGATGGCGCTGATCGTGATGCCATTCACCTATACCCCAAAACTGTTGCCGCCCACAAACGCCCCAACCCAACCTTGCATTTTGCGTTTTGCACCACTTGTCGATGTAGCTTGCCCCACGTTTGCCAGAGTTACCCCCGACCGCCTACAAATAAACACCCATATGCGTGCCAGCGCCAGCACCGGCACCAATTATCTTTTAACCACCCGCCTGATGAACGATGATCAAGAAATCGCAAAAATCACAACTTATACTGGTGGCGGCTTAATCCCCAGCACCCAATGGCATATTGCTGATCGTTGGCTCGAAACCATTGAATTTCGGGTTCCGCCAACCCTGACCGTGCCGCTCAAAGTCGCTTTTTCACTGAATGATCAAGAACGCAGCGGTTTACCCATCTTTTATGATGTTGCTCACCCTGCGCTAAAACAACCCACTCTTGGCAAACTTGAAATCGGCGAGCTTGCTGCCGCGCAAGTGTCGCCGTTACAACGTGGGCAACCCTTACGGGTCACGCTCACTTGGCGCGCCACGACCCAACCCCAAAAAGACTATAACGTATTTTTACATTTGGTTGATAAAAACAACAAAATCGTGGCCCAGCGTGATGGACCACCCGCCAACGGTTTTCTGCCCACCACCCACTGGCAAGCACCACTTACCTTCGATGAACAACGCGACCTTACGATTCCAACCGATTTAAACTTCGGCAGTTATCAATTACACATCGGCATGTATGACCTGCAAACAGGGGCACGTATCGGCATTCAAAATACATTGGGCGAATGGCAGCCCGAAGCTGCCTTAGTCATCGCAAATTTACAACTAACCTATTAGCTTAGGTTTGACAAATCTTTGTATAAGCTTTATGAGAATTCGCTATGTTAAAATTAACCTATACGTTAAGTTTGGGTTTTAGTCGGTAAAAATGGCGGTAGCCCAAGGTTTTTATATATAAGATAAATAATTTTCATCGAAATAAGGAGGATTTATCAAAAAATATGGAAGGATTAATGACTATTGTAAAAGAAGGATGGCGTTATAAGGGATCCGGAAACGTCATGTGGATGGCCCATCGCATCAGCGGGTTAGGCATTATGTTTTTTCTCATACTGCACGTGTTTGGTATGAGCATGTCATTCTTTAACCCGGCATTACACGAAATAATGCTTGAAACCTATAAAACACCCTTGTTTGCCGTTGGTGAACTGGGCCTAGCCGCTTGCTTGGTGTTTCACTCAATCAACGGAACTCGAATTGCGTTGTTAGAACTTCGCCCAGAATGGTGGCTACAACAAAAGAAAGCGACTCAATATAGCTTGGTTGCCACCGTCGTTATTGGTGTGCCCATGATTTTGATCATGGCAATGGCCTCCATCAATCATTTTGTTAAATAAAAGAGGTATTTTCTCAATCATGTGTGGCAAAACCAATTTTTGCCTAAATCACACTATCTCCATCCCTCCGGAGATGAAAATAATGTGATTTAGGCGTTACTTTTTGTTAATTGCCACTGTCTATTGATGAAGATACGAAAATCGCAAGCGCAAAATGCTAACAATCTCAACTTAGCACTTAGCACTTAACACTAAATCATGACAACTCAACCTCTTGGCCGCACTATTCGCACAGTTAAGCCCATTCCGCAAGCCCGCAACAATTTTGAGCGCACAATGTGGTTATTCATGCGCTACAGTGGTTTGGCCCTCACTTTACTAGCCCTCACCCATTTTGGCTATCAACACATCATCGTCGGCACACAAAATATCACCACCGCCCAAACCGTTAACAATTGGGGGGAGGCAGGCAAATCCATCAATTTGGGGCAATTTGCATGGCGGGCTTATTACATGGCTATCCTTGGCTTGGCCATGTTACATGGTATGAATGGCGTACGCCAAATCGCTTGGGACTATATCGGCAATAATAAAACCGCATACACAGTGTTTATGGGTATTGTTGTACTTTTGTCCGTTATCGTCACCATTCTTGGCACATTAGCGCTTATTTTTGGCGCAACAGCAAAATAAATTTACAGTCTATGATTTACGATTGTATAGATCCCTCACAAGGGTAAAAATGAAGGAAATGCCGATGACACCATCTCAATTCAGATTTAGCCTGATTAGCCTGAACAGAAATCGTGTCATCGACGAAAACCAAATATCCAATCATGAATCGTGAATCGTAAATTACAAATCGTAAAAAAATAAACATGGCTCACTATCATCAATTTGATGCACTCGTCGTTGGTGCAGGCGGCGCCGGGTTAATGGCCGCACTTTATGCCAGCAAATCGGTCAAAACCGCCGTTATCAGCAAGTTGTATCCGACACGGTCACACACAGGTGCGGCCCAAGGCGGCATCAGCGCCGCCCTTGGCAATATTGAACAAGACAAATGGGAATGGCACGCCTACGATACCATCAAAGGCGGAGACTTTTTGTGTGACCAAGACGCCGTCGATATTCTTTGCAAAGATGCAATCGATGCCGTTATCGACCTAGAACACATGGGGCTGCCATTCGACCGCACCCCCGATGGCAAAATTAGCCAACGCCGCTTTGGCGGACATACCAACAACGAGACCAAGCAAGCTGTTCAACGGGCCTGCCATGCTGCCGACCGCACCGGCCACATGATCTTGCAAACACTGTACCAGAACTGTATTAAAAACGATGTCAAGTTTTTTGATGAATTTCAAATGATTGACATCATCATGGACGGCAACAAGTGCAATGGGATTGTGGCTGTTGAGTTGAGCACCGGCGAAACACACGTATTCCACAGCAAAGCCACCATGCTCGCCACCGGCGGTTTTGGCAAAATGTGGAAAATCACCTCCAACGCCCATTCGCTTACCGGCGATGGCCCAGCCATTTTGTTGCGCCGCAACCTCCCACTCGAAGACATGGAATTTTATCAATTCCACCCAACAGGCGTATATCGCATGGGCATTTTGTTGTCAGAGGCAGCTCGCGGCGAAGGTGCAGTGTTTATTAATGGCAAAGGCGAGCGCTTTATGGAGCACTATATGCCCACCCTAAAAGACTTGGCCCCGCGTGATATTTGCAGTCGTTGTATCTATCAAGAAGTGCAGTCAGGACGCGGAATCGATGGCAAAGACTTTGTTTACCTCGATTTCAGACCCGAGCACATCAACAAATGGTTTGAAGCAGATGGCAACCCAAAACGCATCGATGCCCATTACCTCGAGACCCGTTTGCCCGACATCATCGAATTTGCCCGCGTCTATCTTGGGGTTGATCCGATCACTGACCCAGTGCCCATTCAACCAACCGCCCATTATGCAATGGGGGGCATCCCCACCAACAACAATGCACAAGTCTTGGCAGATGAAAGTGGAAATTTGGTCGAAGGCCTCTATTCAGCAGGCGAAGCAGCCTGTGTGAGTGTGCACGGGGCCAACCGCCTCGGCACCAATTCGTTAGTCGACTTGGTCGTATTCGGCAAACGTGGTGGCATTGCGATGGCCGAATATGCCAAAAACGCCTCATTCCACCCCATCAACAAAGAAACAGTCCATCAATATAGCGAAGATAGCTTAAACGCCATTCGCAATAGCAAAGGCACAGAGCGCCCAGCCGCCATTCGCAAAGAATTGCAAGTAATGATGGATGAAAAAGTCGGTGTGTATCGCACGGGTGCTGGCTTACGCCAAGCGCTCGAAATAATTACAGACTTGCAAGCCCGCTTTAAAAACTTGAAGATTGATGATCGCGGCATGAAGTGGAACACAGATGTATCGGAAGCTTGGGAATTGGGTTGCTTGCTTGATTTGGCCGAAGTCACCGCTGCCGCCGCCTTATGGCGCGAAGAAAGCCGCGGCGGTCATTACCGTGAGGACTTCCCTAACCGTGATGATAAAAAATTCTTAAATCATTCGATTGTTTGGAAAAATGGCAAAATTGAAATCAAGATGAAACCAGTACGCATTACACGGCATCAACCTGTCGAGCGGAAATATTAAAGTTGATAGAAAAGAATTAGAGATTTGAAGCTATGAAACTACATCTAAAAATTAAACGCTTTAACCCAGAACACGACAAGAAGCCGTGGTGGGGCGAGTATGATCTCGATGTTGAACCCGGCGACCGTATATTAGACGCGTTGCACGAGGTGAAGTGGACGTTAGATGGCACATTGGCCCTACGTCGCAGTTGCGCTCATGGCGTATGTGGCAGCGATGCCATGCGTATTAATGGCCGCAACCGCTTGGCCTGCAAATGCTTGATTAAAGATGAGATCAAAAATGGTCAAATCGTCATTGAACCCATTTTGGGAATGCGGGTGCTAAAAGACATGATTGTGGATATGGACCCTTTCTTTGCCCATTATCGCTCAATTATGCCATTTTTGGTTAACGATACCCCGCTGCCAGCCAATGGACGCGAGCGTTTACAATCACCTGAAGATCGTCAGCGCTTTGACGATTCGACCAAGTGCATTTTATGTGCCTGCTGCACCACCTCATGCCCATCGTTTTGGGCACGTGGTGAATATATCGGCCCTGCCGCAATTGTTCAAGCCCATCGCTTCATTTTCGACAGCCGTGATCAAGCCGCCCAAGAGCGCCTCGAAATTCTCAGCGATGTTGATGGGGTATGGCGCTGCCGCACAGCCTTCAACTGCACCGAGTCTTGCCCACGCGACATTAAAGTCACTAAGACCATTGGTGAAGTAAAAGAGGCTTTGCGCACAGGTGTAATTGCATAATTAAAATAAAATACAGTTTTCGCCGAATGAAATCGCCCCCCGCAAGCTATGCTTGCGGGGGGCGACGCTTTACAGTATCTTGTTAATAAAACGGGGTCAATAAAACAAATCTTGGTCAAAATCACGATATGGCCTGTGAAGGCAAAGGCTTGCCCCTGCCTTCACAGGCCATATCGTGATTTCGACATTACATCTTTTGGGCTTACCCCGAATTATTCTTTGCGTATATAAAAGATGGCGAGCCGATGTCACGATCTATCTCACATGACGTAGCTGTGTGAAATAAATCGTGAAATTGGCAAACCTTTTCTAGTGCAACCCATTGGCCTTACGCCACGCCTGATACTCTTCTTCTGCATCGGCACGCAATGGGTAATATTTGCGCAAATCACCGCCTTGTGACAATCTCATGCGTGAAAATTCTTCCCATTCAGCATGATGGCTCGCGTTTTCAAGCACCTTTTCAGCCAACCCAATCGGCACAACGGCCACGCCGTCATCATCAGCCACAATAATATCACCCGGCATCACAGTGACGTTATTCATGGCAATAGGCACATTCACAGCCCAAGGCATCAAGTTTGTTTGAGTGTGATAGTTGGGGGTAGTGCCTTGTAGCCACAAGCCCAAGCCCAAATCTTTGGCTTTGGGGTAATCACGAATACAGCCATTAATGACCACGCCGGCCCCACCTCGGCCTTTAAAATAGGTCAGCATCATCTCACCAAAGATACCGCTGCTCATATCGCCACGCGCATCGACGCAAATAATGTCGCCTTCTTGTGCCAAATACATCACATGACGATGCAATTGCTTTTCTGGGTCGGTATATTCGCTTTGCCCATACAAATCTTCGCGCTTTGGCATAAACTGTAGTGTAATGGCTGGCCCCGCAATCGCAATACCTTTGGTCCATGACACTGGGCCAACAATATGCGCATTACGCACACCACCCACTTTACTACATTCTGCACTCGCGGTTGCGCTACCAATTTCGGCAAGCGCTTTCACCAATTCTTTTGAAGGTCGTTTAATATCTAAAATTCCCATACTGATTCATCTCTTTTCAATCCTAAAATTGAAGTCTCTATTAT
>JAGWYZ010000466.1 GCA_018969115.1 Chloroflexota bacterium
GCAAAGCCCCCTCTAAATACAGGGTGATAGTGCGTTTGGCATTACATCATTTGGGGATCCCCCTAATTATTGAGAAAATCCGTTTACTTGTTTGGGTCAAAACGTTCCATCCATCGATCTGGCGCAATGGTAGGTGTAAAGCCAAATTGTGCATATAGACCATGTGCATCGCGGGTAGCCAGCGTCCAACGGCGAATCTGTTGCAGGTCGGGGTGTGCCATCACGGTTGCCATCAGCCACTTACTCAGACCATGCCCCTGATGTGCTTCGAGAATAAACACATCGCATAAATAGGCATAGGTGACGTAGTCTGTAATGACACGCGCCATGCCAACTTGAGTTTCGTTTTCATATACCCCAAAACACAACGAATGTTGTAGCGACTTCGCAATAACCTCACGCGAACGTTGATTAGCCCAATAAGATCGCGACAGATAGCCATAGATAACATCGACATCAAGCTTAGCAGGATCGGTACCAATGGAGTAAGGAGGGCGTGTCGTTTCCATATACATAAATCGCACTACAATTGTACCAGTGCCGTTGCCCAAGTCAGGCCCGCGCCAAAACTTACCATCAATAACTGATCGCCCGATTTAATGCGCCCTTCGGCAATGGCTTCGGTGAGGGCAAGCGGGATCGAAGCCGCCGAGGTGTTGGCATAGCGATCAATGACAATGACAAAACGCGACAACGGCAGTTGCATCATCTCGGCAGCGGTTTCGATGATGCGCAAATTGGCTTGGTGGGGGATGAAATGATCAACGTCGGCATAAGTCATACCAGCTTTTGCCAAAACACGGTCGCACGAGGCTTTCACCACACGGGTGGCAAATTTAAATACCTCACGGCCATTCATGCGAATAAAATGTTCATCATTTTGCAATGTCTCGAGGCTGGGTGGGCGAGCTGAGCCACCGGCAGGCATAATAATCGCTTCAGCCAATGTGCCGTCTGAGCCTAATTCAAATGCCCCCACCCCACCCGCTTGGGTGCTGGCTTGTAACACAACTGCACCAGCAGCATCACCAAACAACACACAGGTGCTGCGGTCTTGCCAATTGGTGAATCGGCTCAATACCTCGACCCCAATCACCAACACATTACGATAAGCCCCCGATGCAATAAATTGATGACCGGTCACCAGCCCATAAACAAACCCTGTGCAACCAGTGGTTAACACAAAACCCGGCACATCTTTGGCCCCCAAAGCATGTTGAACCAGACTCGAGACTGGTGGGGTGAAATGATCGGGGCTAGAAGTAGCGACAATAATCAAATCAAGCTCGCTTACGCTAAGGCTAGCTTGCTCTAGTGCTCGTTTGGCCGCCGCAACCGACATCGTGCAAGTGGTTTCTTCAGGGGCGGCGATGTGCCTCTCGCGAATTCCGCTCCTTTGCACAATCCATTCATCGCTCGTATCAACCAATTTTGCAAGATCGTTATTCGTCACAACTCGGCTTGGCACATATGCCCCCCACCCTATTATTTTGCTGTTTATCATAACTATTTAATATCACCTCAGTGTCTTCTCAATAATTGGAGGCAAGTAAAACAAATTTTTGTCAAA
>JAGWYZ010000467.1 GCA_018969115.1 Chloroflexota bacterium
AGTGGAAAGTGGAAAGTGAAAAGTGAAAAGTGGAAAGTGGAAATTTTAGTGTCTTTTCACTTTTCACTTTCCACTTCACCCTACTTCACCAAATATACCTTAAACGAATCTAACATCCGACCGGGCACACGTGCCTCAATTAACATGCCATTTTCTTCGGGGATCTCGGATTCGATATTTCCGGCACGGCGAATCATCGACATTAGGTCACCGGCCTTAAATGGCAACCGCACCTTGATCGAGATGAGGCGCTCGAATAAAACTGATTCGATTTCGCTCAACAACGCATCAAGCCCGGTGTGTTTGAGGGCCGAGACCGGCACGCCCTCGCTTAAGATGCCATTGGCCTCAGGCAAGCCGCGCCCACCCGATTCTTCGGCTGATTCTTCGGCCTTGTCAAGCGCCACGAGGTCGGCAGTACGTTTGTCGGCCTTATTAAGCGCAATCACCATCGGTTTTTCGCCCGCCCCCAATGTTTCCAGCGTCTCCATTACCGTCTGGGCTTGTTCATTGGCATTGGGGTGCGTAATATCGACCACATGCAGCAAGGCATCGGCCTCAACGGTTTCTTCGAGGGTGGCGCGAAAGGCCGCCACCAATTGGGTTGGCAATTTTTGAATAAAGCCGACCGTGTCGGTCAGCAACATTTCATGCCCACGCGGCAGCCGCACGCGGCGTGTGGTGGGGTCGAGGGTGGCGAATAGTTTATCTTCGGCCAACACATCGGCCTTGGCCAAGGCATTGATCAGCGTCGATTTGCCAGCGTTGGTATAGCCCACAATCGCCACGACTGGGATCTCGCTGCGTTTGCGTTGTTGGCGCTGCTGTGAGCGTTGCTGCTGCACCTTCTCCAAATCGAGTTTGAGTTTGGTGATGCGGTCACGAATGAGCCGCCGGTCGATTTCGAGCTGTGTTTCGCCCGGGCCGCGTAAGCCTACACCACCACTGCCGGCCCCACCCGCGCCGCCGCCTGCCTGTCGCGCCAAATGCGTCCACATGCGTGTCAGGCGCGGCAAACGATATTCATATTGCGCCAATTCCACCTGCAACGAGCCTTCGCGGGTGCTGGCGTGTTGGGCAAAAATATCGAGAATGAGCGCGGTGCGGTCGATCAAGGTCGTGCCCATGCCCAACAATTCTTCCAACTCGCGTTGATGACGCGGCGACAGTTCGTCGTCAAACACCACCACTTCAAAATCTTCGGCCTTTTTCCACGCCAATAGCTCATCAACTTTGCCCGAACCAATATACGTATTGGGGTTGGGCGCATCAAGCGTTTGCGTCATTTGCCCCACCACGTCAAGGCCAGCCGTGTCGCATAACAATGCCAATTCTTCGAGCGAAGCCTGTAACGAAAGCCCAGCCTTGCGTTTATGCACATTGTTGCGAAATTCTACGCCGACGAGATAAGCGCGGGGTCTGGCGGCTTTGGTTTTATGAGATTTAGACATATATATAATTTTTCAGCGCCAATCTGGCGTCTCTGAATTGTATATGCTTCTCAGCCCCAAAACGTGCTTTCGCCGCCTGTTTTACAGTTATCAGATTTTTGTCAAATGATGGTTAAT
>JAGWYZ010000468.1 GCA_018969115.1 Chloroflexota bacterium
TTAAAAAGTAAGGTGAGAGCAAATCCCAAAAGATTGCCAAACACCGCCAAAACAATGGCCCAACGCACACAACTTTGCAACGAATTGCCAAGGTTGCGTGCGCCAAGCGCAGGTAACAATGTAATTGAATCGACAAGCAATGCGCCGGTCAGACGAACCGACGCTGCGACCGCAACAGCAATCACAACCAACAGCACCAATGTCAATTGTTCGACACGTACCCCGCTGCAAAGTGCTATTTCACGATCAAACAACAGTAACCCCAAATGATGGCGTTGCCAAACATAGAGGGTTATTACAATGACGGCAATCACAGCAATAATGATGACATCCATCGAGCGTGTCGCCAAAATCGATCCCCATAACAATTCAAAGGCCCCATTGGCATTAACACCCGAAAGCGATAATACAAATAGCGCCGCAGCAATCGCCATCGTCATCAAAAAACCATGTGGCCCCGATAGCCCAGCCGGTCGCCCTGCAAAAGGAGCCGTTATTGCACCCGCAATTGCGCATAACAACAACCCAAACAACGTCGGGTCAATTCCTAATAACAAGCCAAGTGCAATCCCAAGCAACGCCACATGCATCATGGCAAAACGCACCGCCATGATATTTAGGCCAACGATAAACACGCCTACGATAGGCATAGCGGTGCTGGCAATAAACAATGCCAAAATGGCACGCTGAACTGGCACAAGCTGTAATAGCCCAACCAATTGCTCCATATTCATGTAGCCACCTCACGCAAACACCCGCCAGCCATTTCGAGCGCTCGCCCACATCGTGCAACCATTGCACGATCATGCGTAATCACCAGCAAAGTAGCCGATAGCTCCGATAACACAGTCACAATCTCAGCTTGACCGCTAAAATCGAGTGCTGCTGTCGGTTCATCAGCCAAAAACACATTGGCTTCACCAGCCAACATACCCATTGCACGCGCTAGAAATGCCCGCTGTAATTGTCCGCCCGACAAAGTATGCAAAGGACGATCAGCCAATTGCCATACCCCTAGCCGCTCGGCAGCAACTTGCGCCGCCTCAATTTGTTGGCTACTTGCCAACAATTCGCGCAGCAACAATGGAAATTGCCCAGTAGCTTGGCGTTGGGGCATATAAGCAACACATCGTCGCCGCATAAACCAATCTTTATTTGTATTGGCTTCTTTGCCATCAAGCAATATCTGCCCACTAAAAGAGGGATGTAAGCCAAGCATGCTGCGCATTAACGTGCTTTTGCCAGAGCCATTGCCACCAATGAGTGCAACATGCTCACCCCGTTTAATGTGCAATGACACTTGATGTACAACTTGAGCACGGCCATGCCAACACGACACATTGGTCAGTTGAATCATAACGAACTTAATCAAAATAAACTGAACGCTATCGTTAACAGGCAAAAGCCTGTTAAGAGGTTGTGTAAAAACACCGCAATTTGTCGCTTGCGAAGTAACAACCTTATTTAGAACAAATCCCTAAAAGATGCAGGGCCGATTTCACTATCCACCCCAAAGCTACACTTTGGGGTGGATAGTGAAATCGGCAAAACCTTCATCAA
>JAGWYZ010000165.1 GCA_018969115.1 Chloroflexota bacterium
TGGGCTTCGGGCAAAGTCGGTATTTTCATGCTGGGTCGGGTATTACTGCTGTAACCTCAATTTCGACTTTAGCACGGTCTTCCATCAAGGCCACGACTTGCACGGCGGTCATTACGGGGTAATGCACCCCCATCCATTCGCGATAAACCTTGCCCAAGGCTTTGCCATTGGCAAGATATTCTTCTTTGCTCGTCACATACCATGTCATTCGCACAATGTGATGTGGTTGTGCCCCTGCTTGTGCCAACACCGCTACGATATTTTGCAGCGCTTGGCTGGTTTGCGCCACCATATCATCACTCTGAAATTGGCAATTGGCGTCCCAGCCAATTTGCCCAGCTACAAACACAGGTGTGCCCCGTGCTGCAATACCGTTTGAGTATCCACGCGGGCGTGCCCATTCGGGTGGGTGAAGAATTTGCATCTTTTATGAGTAGAAAGTAAAAAGTGGCAAGTGCTAAGCAAGCTATACTTTTTACTTTCCACTTTCCACTATTTAAGTTACTTTCTTGCGTTGTTTCCACTCTGGGCGGTCCCATGCCTTTGTATCGAGGATATGTTTGAGAATGACGGCAGCGTCCCAAATATCGGTATAACGGGTATAGAGCGGGGTGAAGCCAAAACGAATAATATCTGGGGCGCGAAAATCGCCCACTACTTGATTAGCAATTAAGGCTTGCATGATGGCATAGCCTTCGGGATGATGAAAACTGACTTGGCTACCGCGTATGTTACGATCACGTGGGGTGGCTAAGCGCAATGGATGATCTTCACAAAGTTGTTCAACTGCTGCAATAAACAGGTCAGTCAAATGCAACGACTTTTCCCGAATCGCATCAATATCGGCCGCGATCATCATATCAACCCCACATTCGAGGGCCGACATACTCAATACAGGCGGTGTGCCGCACATATAACGCGCAATCCCTTCGGCTGGCTCGTATTTCCAATCAAAAGCAAAAGGGTTGGCATGACCCAACCACCCCGATAGCGGTTGGCTAAAATTGGCTTGATGACGATTTGCAACATACAAAAATGCTGGCGCGCCCGGCCCACCATTCAAATATTTGTAGCCACAACCCACTGCAAAATCAACCATGCAGGCATCTAACTGCACCGTTAACGCGCCCGCCGAATGTGCTAAATCCCACATGGTTAATGCCCCACAATCATGTGCCTTGGCCGTTAGCCCAGCCATGTCATATTTGCGCCCGGTTTTATAGTTCACATGGGTCAGCGTCAGCACGGCAACATCGTCATTTAAATGCTCGGCAATTGCTTCACCATCTACTAATTTCAAGCTGTGTTTACCGCCCAATTGATCGATCAGGCCTTGAGCCATATACAAATCTGTAGGGAAGTTGTCGTGGGTTGACAAAATCACATGCTTGTCTGGGTTCATGGCTAAGGCTGCTGCCAAAGTCTTGTAAACGTTAATCGATGTCGAGTCGGCGACGATGACTTGCCCAGCTGCCGCGCCAATGAGTTGACCGATCTTGTCGCCCAAACGGGTTGGCATATCCATCCAACCGGCTTTGTTCCAACTGGTAATGAGCCATTCGCCCCATTCTTGTTGGGCTACGTTTGCTAGCCTGCCTATTGTGGCTTTTGGCAACGGGCCAAGCGAATTGCCATCGAGGTAAATCATGCCAGCCGGCAATTGAAATTGTTCGCGGTAAGCCACGAGTGGGTCAGTTTGATCAAGTGCGAGGAAATGCTCGCGGGTTAAGTTTTTCATTGTTTTTCGTTTTCAAGAGGTGGATGTTGCCCAAATTGATATAACAATTCACGCAGATTAATCGCTGTTTCTCGATTCATATCGAGTGCAACGACAGTGGCTCGCCCAATTGCGCTTACACCAATAATCGTTAAACGATCCACACTCCAATTAAATTCATTGTGCCAAATTTGCTGGCGCGGATTAAAAATATTGACGCGATCTCCAGTAAATGGATCTATTGCATTTTGTCGGGTCGCTTTATGTGCATTGCAATTGCTACAACAAAAAGCCAGGTTTTGAGGATTACTATCTCTCCCTTTACTGGTTGGGATAACATGATCTATGGTAAATGCACCAAAATATCGATTGGGTAGTTTGCAATATTCACAACAATGATTTGCTCGATCCGCAACAAACATGCGAATTTGAGCGCTGATACGCACACTAGACATATTTAGGCATTCCTACACCTAGCTGGTCTGCAATATTTTGCAGTGAAACTTTGCGAAGATTTGCTAATTGCGACATTAGTTGCAAACGGTGAAATGAATATTGTTCAATTTGTCGTGACAAATCAAGCATTTCTGATTGTTCAGATTCAGATAAATTACGGTTATCCTTGATTTGATTTAAAGCTTCGTATCGACGCCAAATTCGAGGGGGTAAACCCTGTCCGATTTGAAACAACAAATCAGCTTCATTTTTGTTAAACGAAGGTGCAATACGTCTTGCCCGAATTTGCAAGGCTTGTGCAATAAATTCATCAAGGTCTGATAAAGGCATCGATTCAATCGCTTTAACAAGTTGAATATCCATAATATCTCCTCATCCATTACTGCCGCAAACGAAACCGCTGCAATTTGCCAGTCTCGGTGCGTGGCAACACGTCTCTAAACTCGATGGCGCGCGGGTATTTATAGGGTGCGATGGTGTTTTTAACATGGTCTTGCAAGGCCTTAACCATGACAGCATCACCAACTTGCCCCGCCCGCAACACCACAAAGGCTTTCACAATCATGCCGCGATCTTCATCCGCCGCGCCGACCACTGCACATTCGGCCACTGCCGGATGCTGCAACAGTACATCTTCGACCTCTGGCCCAGCAATATTGTAACCCGCTGAAATGATCATATCATCGGTGCGGGCTTGATACCAAAAATAGCCGTCAGCATCCATCATATAGGCATCGCCGGTGTAATTCCAGCTGCCTTTGGTGTAATTTTTCTGCCGTTCATCTGCCAAATAACGGCAGCCGGTCGGCCCCTTTACGGCCAGCCGTCCCACTTGACCGGGCGGCAATGGATTACCATTGTCATCCATAACACAGGCTTTATAGCCCGGTATTGGCTTGCCGGTTGCGCCCTGTCGCACATCGGCCTCGGCGGCGCTGATAAATACATGCAGCATCTCGGTTGCGCCCAAGCCGTCTAACATCTCGATGCCGGTGGCTTCGTGCCACATCACACGGGTGCTGAGTGGCAAGGCTTCGCCTGCCGACACACTCTTTTTCAACGTTGTTAGTTTAAATTGCTTGCCAGCCGGCGGATTCTTGACCAAGGCCGCCATTTGGCGATAAAATGTTGGGGCGGTCCATGAAATCGTTATGCCAAGGTCATCAATCGATTGCAGCAAAGATGCCGGGGTGGCTTTTTCGACCATCGCTGTCGCTGCCCCATAACGCAACGGAAATGTAAGCAATGCGCCCAAGCCAAAGGTAAACGCGAGCGGTGGTGTGCCGATGCAAATATCGTCACTCGTCATCTTTACAATCGACTTGGGGAAACAATCGCAAATGGCCAACACATCGCGGTGAAAGTGCATTGTGCCTTTGGGTTTGCCGGTGGTGCCGCTGGTAAAGGCGATCAAACACACATCGTCGGCAGCCGTATCCACATTTACAAACGTGCTGGGCTGCTTGGCAAAGCGCGGGTGCAAACCGGCGGGTGAATCGTCGTGATAATACACAATTTGGGTCAGGCTGGGGCAATGTTGTTGCGCCGCGATCAACTCGTCTTTTAGCAAACTATCGCTAATGGCCACTTGCACTTGGGCTTTGTCGATCACATCAATCAACTCTTTGGCACGCAACATCGGCATGGTTGTCACTGCCACCAGCCCGGCCTTCATCGCCGCTAGCCAACAACACGACATTTGCAAATTGTTTGCGCCACGCAGCAAAATTCGGTTGCCCGGCACTAATTTAAGGTCGTTTTGATAAAAATTGGCTATTTGGTTGACATAACCAAATAGCGCGTCATAGGTTGTCCAGCCGTGTTCAGCATCCCAAATGGCACGCCGATCACCCCAACCCCGCGCAATCCATACATCGAGCAATTCTGCCCCACAATTGATGCGCGCCGGATATTGCACTTCTGGGATCTCGAAAATCATTTCTGGCCACAACTCTTGTGGCGGCAGGTTATCCCGTGCAAATGTGTCTAGATGAGATGTTTTGTTCATTTTTTCTTTTAGTGGTAAGTCTTAAGTGAAAAGTAGAAAGTAAAAAGTGATAAACAATGCTACTTTGCACTTTGCACTTTGCACTTTGCACTTTCTTCCGCTGCTCTAAAACCACTTTCGATAGCACCATGCACTGTTGCATGATGCCCATTACTTAACGTTGCCTCACCCGCAAAATGCAGTGGGCCAACAGGTTGGGCTAACACGTCACGCGCATTTGCTGCGCCAACAGGCGTATAGGTATAAGCCCCACGCGCCCAAGGGTCGAGCGACCAATCTTTTACCAACGCACCAACAAATTGTTCACGCACTATCGCGCCGAATACAGCCGTTAATTTGGTTAGAGCCTGTTGAATGGCACCTGCCTCACCCAACGCACTCAGCCACAATGCGGCTGGCCCAGCTGTGAAACTCATCAGTGTTGGCATTGGCGCATGATGCAAAGGCCACCATGTCTGCACCGTATCAAGCATGCTCAAAAAATCAATATCGGGCCAAAAGGCCTGCTGAAAACGCAATGCCAATTTATAGCCATGCCCCATATCAAGCGAATGAATGGCTTGCCGCTTGGCAACCGGCAAAGGTGGGTCGAATTGAATGAAACCTGCTTGCAGCAAACTAAGCGGAATCGTGATCACAACATGTTGCGCCTGCAGCCGTTGCCGATCTGCCGTCACCACCTCAGCGCTGCTGCCCTGCCAATTCACTTGATATGCCGGCGTGTTTAAGCGAATCGTTAAACCTTGTGCCAAAGTCTGAATGACGCGGTCGTAGCCGCTAATAATGCGAAAATTGCGGGAGCCGGCGCTATTTTGTTGGTGCTCATGCCGCAATGCGCTCACACTCAACCGACTGGCATCGGCAGCTTCATAACGGCTAATACGATCTTGCGCCATTTTTGCCGCCACGTTGTCTATTGGTGCACGCTGCCCAAACCAATCTGCCACACTCGTCATATCCAACTGATCGTTATGTGCCTGAACATCAATACTGTCTTTCCAAGTTTCTGCTTCATTGGCAAATGGGCTGTCACCAGCCATGAGATACCCATTTAGTGCGTAAATATGGCGATGTACATTTTGCCCAACCTCAACATAATCTTGTGTTTGCAATGGCTGTCCTTTGTCTCGCATCACATTCCATGTCATGGCTTTTTCGCCATGCACAAACTCTGCACCTAACTCCAGCGCCCCGTTTGAATAATCGGTCAATATACGCCCGCCAATTCGCCCTTGTGCCTCAAGAATCAACACATCGTGGCCCAATTGCCGCAAGCGTTGCCCTGCTGCCAACCCAGCCACCCCCGCGCCGATAATGATAGTGTTATTCATAATAATAAGCCATGAGCTTTGAGTCGCGAGTCATGACTCGGAAATTGTGGCTCATGACTCATGACAATCCCTAATCCTCACTTCGCCCGTCACGCTGCCAAAACTGCCCGCGCAATAATGAGTTTTTGTACCTCAGTCGCGCCTTCATAAATACGTAACGCCCGAATTTCACGATAAAGCTTCTCGGCAATATTGCCGCGCATCACACCCAACCCGCCAAACATCTGCACCGTCGCGTCTATCACCATTTGTGCCGATTCCGTGGCACTCATTTTTGCCATCGCCGCCTCTTTGGTGGTGTTTGCGTCTTGCACATCGCGCATCCACGCAGCCCGATATGTCAGCAAGGCAGCCGCATCAATCGCCGTTGCCATGTCGGCTAATTTACTCTGGGTAATTTGAAAATCGGCCAAGGTCTGATTAAACATTCGCCGCGCTTTGCTATGTGCTACCGCCTCATCTAATGCCCGCCGCGCAAACCCCAGTGCCGCTGCTGCCACCGATGCCCTAAAAATATCGAGCGTGCGCATCGCTACTTTAAAGCCTTCGCCGGGCTTGCCCAACATATGGCTGATTGGAACATGGCAGTCTTGAAACCGCAGTAGTGCTAGCGGGTGCGGCGCAATCACCTCAATTCGCTCAGCAATATGCAACCCCGGCGTATTGGCAGGCACAACAAAGGCGCTGATGCCTTTTGCACCCGGTGCGCTCTCGCTACGGGCAAATACGGTATAAAAATCGGCGATACCGCCGTTGCTAATCCACGTTTTGCTGCCATTCAGTACATAGTCGTCACCATCGCGGGTCGCCGTTGTTTGCATTGCTGCTACATCTGAGCCAGCCTGTGGCTCAGACAAGGCAAAGGCGGCAATGGCTTTGCCCGCTGCCACGTTGGGCAAATATTGGGCTTTTAGTACATCGCTGCCACTCAATGTGATTGCCCCACTGCCCAAGCCTTGCATAGCAAAGGCAAAATCAGCCAAACCTTCGTGATAGGCCAACGTTTCGCGCAAAATACACAAAGCCCGTGAGTCAAGCGTATCGAGTGCCCCGCCATACTCCGACGGCACGCAATAACGCAGCCAGCCAGCATCACCCAATTGTCGCACCAAGGCACGGCACTGGTCGTCTACCGACAAGGCATGATCTTCTGCAAGCGAAGCCCGTGCCCAGCCAGCTAAGGCCGTTGCAAGGGCGCGATGTGCCTCGCCAAAAAATGGTAAAGACGTTATGTTATTTGTCATTTATACAAAACCAATCCCCGCTGGGCGCACCTGAGCGGCCTGCAACAAAGAATAAAAAGTGGAATCGAGCATTTCATTGCCAGAAACCCCCATGACTGGCACAGATTTGCGTGTCATCATATGCGCCCCATCATGCCCAATGGCCTCAACCTCGGCAATGGCTAGATTGAGCGATGGGTCGGCAATCAGCACCGCTCGGCACACATCTAAGCCCACCGTTGCCAACGCACAAGTGACCATCGTATTTACATTTCGTGGAAAAAGTTGTGCTATCTTGCGCACTGGGCCGTCATAAATGATGGTGGGTTGGGTTATTTGGGTCGGGGTAATTGTTGTAAGCGAAAAGTCAATATTGTTTGGGTGTTTGCGAAACGTAATCGTGACAGATTGCCAACGGCTACGGCTTTCGACCAAATTTTCAACCCCAATCAAGGCCCCGTGTGGAATGATTAATTGCGTATTATGTTGTTTGCATGTCTCAAGCAGATGCGCTTGTAAGGTGGCATCGGCCAAAGCCGTAGCCGAGAGGATGAAATAATCGGCCTGACCCAAAAATGCTGCCCCATATTGACGTGTGATGTCTGGGTGCGCAACCTCGACGATTAGATCAGCTTTGTAGCGTGCAAAGTCGGCTAAGTCGGTCAAAATGAGGTCTGTTGGCACATGGGTTAGTTTTGTCGCTGTGCGATTATGCACAAACGCCACCTCTAAACCCAAGGCTAGTTGTGTCATTATGCGGTCATAAATGCCTGCACCGATATAACCAAACCCAATTAAGCCGATTCGTTTCATTTAATCTCCCTCAAACACGGGCCTTTGTTTTGCCAAAAATGCCTCGTAAGCGCGGCGAAAATCATTGGTTTGCATACAAATCGCCTGTGCTTCGGCTTCAGCTTCAATGGCTGCATCAATACTCATATTCCATTCTTGATGTAACAATTGTTTTGTCATGCCATGCGCAAAGGTCGGGCCATCGGCCAACATTTGTGCCATTGCCTGTGCCTTGCTCAATACGTCAGCCGAGGCATGAAGGGCGTTAAAAAATCCCCAAGCCAGCCCTTCATCGGCGCTCATGCTGCGCCCGGTATAGAGCAATTCTGAAGCCCGTCCTTGCCCAATGACACGCGGTAATAGGGTGCAAGCCCCCATGTCGCAACCCGCAAGCCCGACCCGTGTAAACAAAAAAGCGGTTTTGGCAATCGGTGTGCCATAGCGAAAATCAGAGGCCAAGGCCGCCATTGCACCCGCACCCGCACAAATGCCATCAATCGCCGAGATAATTGGCTGCGGGCAAGCTCGCATGGCCTTTACCAGATCGCCGGTCATGCGGGTAAACTCAAGCAATTCGGGCATACGCATGCGGGTTAATGGGCCGATGATTTCGTACACATCGCCGCCGCTGCAAAAATTGCCGCCTGCACCTGTAATCACCACTACCTTAACATCGCTGGCACAGCTCAGCCCACGAAACAAATCGCGCAATTCGGCATAGGATTCAAATGTCAATGGGTTTTTCTTCTCTGGGCGGTTTAGCGTAATCGTTGCGATTTTGCCATTCACCTGCCAACCAAAGTGCTGGGCTACATAGTTAGAGAATTGTTTTTTTATATTCATTAATTCCTCATCCCTAATCAGGACGGCGCACAACAACATGCAGGGCGTTGGCAATGGGTTTTTCGGATACTAAAATAAGGTAACCGCCGCCACCTGCACCAGAAATTTTCCAGCCGAGGGCAATATCACGATATTGTTCAATTAATTCAAAAATAGATGGGTTAACCATATTCGGAAACATTGCAATTTGTGCTTCAAATGAATCGCGGACAGCGCGACCAAAAGCATGGGCATCGTGTGCCAGAATGGCATCCCAGCAGCGATCAGTGGCTTCGGCCAAGGCCTTGGCTCCTTCAACTGTAATATTGGTATTGCTCAGCACGCTATAACCCGATTCGCGTGGGCCAAGCGGAATAAGATGGAACATGCGCTCAACAAAATCGAGCGTAGCTTCGTCAAGTACCGAATTGATGCATTTGGGCCAATATTCACCATTGTAATATGAGATGGCTAAACCCGGAAAAACCAGACCAATCGTATCTTGTGCCCCCGAAAATTCAGTCGTGCCGGGTGGGTTATCGCAACAAAACAAAATTTTGGCGATCTTGTGTGGGTTGCCCACCGGCAATTGACTGCCCCACAATTCAACAGCCTTGCGGCGGGTGCTCGAGGCCATGCCGCTGCGTTCATTAAACTCGACAGTTGGCTCAAGTGATACCGTGATGACTGCCCCGGGATATCGTTTTGAGACAAAGGGCTGATCAAGCCAACCCCCTGCAATATCAATACGATAAGGCATACGGTCGAGGGTGCGCAAGGCTGTGGTTGAGCGTGCCGTTAAGCCAGTATGAGGTTCACGATGTAACACCACATAATGAATGCCCAAATCGGCACACAATTTTTGCTTAGAAGGGGTATTGCCATCCTCATTTACTACAAAAATATCAGGTTTCATGGCAGCCAGTTCTTCGGCAAAGTCAAGATGCCCAGACCCACGAGAGACGAAGGCATCTTTGACACAGCTTACCGATTTCACCATAAACAAGCGCTCATTTTCATCGTTTTGTGGCACGCGCCCCTTCAGGGTAAATACGGTTTTATCTGAGCCAAGTGCTACATATAGCTCGCCATAGGCTGCCGCCTTTTGAAAAAACTCAATATGCCCGCTATGTAGCATGTCGTAACATCCGCTTACGAATATTTTTTTAGCCATAAGTTTTGAAGATAGTGCCAAGTGAAAAGTGGAAAGTGGAAAGTGCACTTGGCATTATCAATTTTTTACTTTTCACTTGCTACTCACCCCTTGTTTTAATTTACTGAGCAAGCTATAAAGCTGTTGTTGTTCTGCTGTCGTTAAGCCTTTCATCAGGTCAATAATCCAAGCCTCGTGGGTGCGAGCCATCACCTGAAATGATTGTCGCCCCGCCTCGGTTAAACGCACACACCACGAGCGACGATCGCCCAGCATCTCGATGCGTTCGACCAGACCATCACGCTCAAGCTGATCGGTAA
>JAGWYZ010000166.1 GCA_018969115.1 Chloroflexota bacterium
ATTTTCCGAAATTAATATATTATATTTAATTTGGATTCATCAGATTGATTTCAATGCACTGAGAAATAACAGCAATGTGAAGTAACCTTGATATTTTAGGTTTTAAATATGGAATTGCAGTTTTGTTTGTGAATTTGTTTGCAAAATATCATTTCGCGTGGATAATACGGGGTTGTAATAATTATGCAAGATCTAATGCTTATTTTGCCACCGCTTATTGTATTTTTAGGGGCGACTGCGCTACTTTTGGTCGATTTAAAGATTGCTGATGATCGCAAAGAGACCGTAGCGTGGATAGCCATGTTTCTGCTCGTGGGTGCGCTTATTGCCGCAGTAATGCTGCTCTATTTCAACCGTACCGGCGATGTTTTATATGGCTTTTCAAACATGATCTTAACCGATCGTTATGCGGCTTTGCTAGACATTGTTTTTGCGCTGATCGGTATCGGGGTTTTCCTATTAACCCTGCGCTATAACCGAGTGCATCAAATTATGCGTGGCGAATTTTTTGTGCTGACGCTGTTCTCAATTGGTGGCATGATGCTGATGGCACATGCTGCCAATTTGGTGACTATTTTTGTCGCGCTCGAAATGTTTTCTATTCCTTTATATGTGTTGTGTGGGGTGGCCCGACCACGACTTGATAGTGAAGAATCATCATTGAAATATTTCTTGCTTGGGGCGTTTGCTTCTGGCTTTTTGGTGTATGGCATTGCCTTGATGTATGGCGCAACTGGCACTTTAGATATTGCCACCATGCTGAAGCAAGTTGAGCGCGGGCAAGCCCCCTTGTTGCTGGTGATTGGCGCGGGGCTAATGTTGGTTGGCTTGGGTTTTAAGGTTGCAGCGGTTCCCTTTCATATGTGGACCCCCGATGTTTATGATGGTGCGCCCACCACTGTAACCGCATTCATGACAACCGCGACCAAGGCCGCTGGGTTTGCGGCTTTGGTGCGGGTGTTTTTGTTGGGACCGGGTGCATTTGTGGGCAGTTTGGTCAGCGCCATTGCTATTTTAGCGGCTTTGACCATGATTTTTGGCAATTTGTTTGCGCTGGCCCAACGCAGTGTAAAACGCATGTTGGCTTATTCGAGCATTGCCCATGCCGGTTATTTATTGGCGGGTATTGCTTCGGTTGCCAATATTGGGCAAAGCGCCAATGCAGTCATTTTCTACTTGGCAACTTATGCTGCCACCAGTTTGGCAGCATTTGGCGTGTTAAGCGAAATTGGCTCGATGAATCGTGATGAAGATCATGGTTTAGAACGCTATACGGGTTTGGCAAAACGCAACCCTGCCTTAGCATGGGTTATGGCGCTGGCATTGTTTTCGTTAATGGGCATGCCATTAACGGCTGGTTTTACTGGCAAATATTTGCTGTTTCAATCGGCTGTATCTTCGGGTTTAAATTGGTTGGCGTTGTTGGGGGTTATCACCAGTGTTATTTCGGCTTTTTATTATTTGCGTGTCATTGTGCATATGTTCATGAAAGAAGATGCCACCGTGGCCGCGAATAATGAACAATATTATGTCAGTAAGCCGTCACTGGTGATGATGACATTGGCTTCGGTTGCTGTTGTTGCCTTAGGTTTGCTGCCTACTTTGTTGTTGAATATGTTTGCCTAAAAAGCGAATGTTGGAACCAGATATTTAGGTAGGGGCACGGTATGCCGTGCCCTTATTCATTCTGTATCAACGATTCAACCAATTGCACATCATCTAATACTGTGCGCAGGTCAATGAGTATGTGACCAGCCCGCAACCGCGCAATAATAGGCGTGGCGTGGCTGCGCAATTGTGCCATTAAAGTTGATGGTTTGTCGCAATGAAGCGCAATTAGGCAGGTGGGCAAAGTTTCGCCTGGCATACTGCCGCCACCAATGGTTGATTCGCCATGAATGAGCGTGGCTTCGATGCCATTGGCTTGGCACCAAGGGGTGATAGCGCTAAGGCATTGTTTGGCACGCGCTTCAATTTTGGCTAATGGCATTGCCATCATGCGAATAACTGGAATTTCGCTGCTTGCTGTGCCCCGCACATAAGCCATTAATGTGGCCCCCAACCCAGCCAAAGTGAGCTTGTCGGCCCGAAAGGCGCGGGCCATTGGATTTTTGCGGCAGCGCTCAATGGCATCACGGCTGCCAAGCATGATGCCAGCTTGTGGCCCGCCCAGCAATTTATCACCACTGAAGGCTGTCACCGCCACCCCAGCCTGCACGCTGTCTTGCACCATTGGCTCGCGGCTTAGCCCGAATTGGCTGGTGTCGATGAGTGCGCCGCTGCCTAAATCATCGAGCACATAGATGTTATTCCCGCACTTCGCGGCAGCTACCAGCTCATCAACCTTCACCTCTTGCGTAAACCCGATCATTTTAAAGTTGGAGGGATGCACCCGTAAAATCGCCCCGATGCTCGGCGCACCCGCCGCTGGCGACGTAATGGGTGTTTCGTAATCGCTGCGTCGCACTTTGTTGGTTGTGCCGACTTCGACCAAATGTGCCCCGCTCTGTTGCATGATGTCGGGCACGCGAAACCCGCCACCGATTTCGACCAATTGCCCACGTGCAATGACCACGCCTTTGCCTTTGGCGAGCGTGCTTAACATAAGCACAGTGGCTAAGGCACAATTATTCACCACCAGTGCAGCTTCGGCCCCAGTGATTTCACATAACAATTTTTGTACTAAATCGCCGCGTTTGCCACGTTCGCCGCTCTCTAAATCAAATTCGAGTGGCGAATAATCATTCATGGCGGCTAACATAGCACGCTGGGCGTTTAGGCTTAATGGGGCGCGCCCCAAATTGGTATGAATGATGACACCCGTGGCATTGATGGCGTTGGGGGCGTATAAGGTGAGTTGTGAAGCCAGCAAATGATTGGCTGCGCTGCTTAGTAATTCGCTGTTCGATGGGGTGGGTAGACCGGCGCGAATGGCGGTGCGGGCTTCGTCTAAGGCCTGACGCAATGCCTTAACGGTGCGGTCGTGACCCTCGCTTGCAACGAACTGTTGGGCTTGGGGTAATAATTGACTGATGCCCGGCAGGGCGCGTAATTGGGTGGATAAATCGGAGATCACGCAAGGATTATAATGTTTCTGTGTCGAAACATCATCATATTTCTATTGCGGTTGTTTTTTTGTCATTGTCTTTCGGTGCTTCTGCCTCGGCATTGCAGTTGGTGCAACAGCCTGTTTTGCAGACATTGAACTCAACTGATGCCCAAGAGATATCTGGTCAGATCACTGTGCCTGCTTTGAGTACCTTAAAACCAGCGAGTGTGCCCGTATGGATGGATAGCCCCGATGCGACCCCGGCACGGCTACAACAGGCGGTAGCGACAGGGCGGATTGATGCTGAAACTGCAGATTTGTATTTGGCGTTTGCATTGCGAGGGGATGATCGTTTGCCGAGAGAATATATTAGTACGGCGACGTGGCATGGCACGGCACATTTGGCACGTTTGCGCCAAACAACACTGGCCCAGCTTAAATGGGCCGATGCAGATCCATCTCGGCAAATGCTGGCTTCGACCGATGTTTATATGCGGATTGAGCAATTGCTGAATGGCTTTTGTGATGATTACACTAGCGCATTGACGAATGAATTTGACAGTCCCCATTTTCACATTCAATACAGTACCATTGGCGGTGGTTTGACGATTCAGGATTATGCAACGTCACTCGAACGGGCTTGGGATACCGAGGTGGTGAAATTCGGTTGGCCCCAACCCCCAATAGCAACCGCGCCAGCAGCTGGCAACCGTATTCATGTGCGGATTGATTTGACGAAACAGCAGGGCCTGTATGGGTTGGCTTCATATTTGGGGACTCATGCTGGGCGCGTGGGTGACAACCCTAATACCGCTTGGCGCGAAACGGATGCTGAGGCTGCATGTCTCGTGTTAAACCGCGACTTTTCAAAATTTTATCCAACCTCGGCTTTACAAGCCTTAAATGCCACAACCGCGCATGAATTTGTGCATGTTATTCATTATGGTGTCGGCATCGATAGTGACTTGAATGGGAATGCTGGTTTGACTTTCGCGGAATCAATGGCAACCATGATGGAAGATGAGGTCATGAATGAGGCCAATGATAATTACAATTATTTGTGGCCTAAATTAGATATTTGTTTGGGGGCCTATAATGATTCGCCGTATAAATACTGGGTGGTGATGCGCGCCATGACTGAGCGTTTTGGCACAGGCGTTGCTAATGGGGCCGAGCAAGTTCTGCAAGATTTTATGACGGTATTGAGCCAAGGGCAGGGCGGTCGTTTAACCGCTTTTAACCAAGGGTTTGTCAACAAAGGCACTACTTTGGCAAATGCCTATCATGATGCGGCAATTACGTTGCGTTTTACCAAGCCGTGTGACGGTAATTATGTTTATCCTTATTGTTTTAGCGAGGCAAATAATTATGTGCAACAAAAAGGCGCAGCCAAAATTAGTTCGGGCAGCGCTGTAAATGGCACAATTTCGACTTTGGGTGGCTCATATAGTGGCACAGTTGAAAACCATTATGCGATGAATTGGGTGGATTTGCCCTTGAATATAGCCCCTTATGCTGTGACATTGCAAAATAACTCAACCACAGGCGAAATGCGTTTTAGTGTGGTTTGCGATACAGGGAGCGCCCTCAATGTGTTGACACCTTCTCAAGTGGTTAGCGCTAAAAAATCGGGCGCAGTGCCAAATGTTGATCCTTCTGCCTGTGTCAAATTAACTGCCATCATTACAAATCAAAAAGTAACCTCTGAAGCTCCCCGCACTTGTAGCGCTGATGCTTATACCCTCAGCATCGGTGCACCATCATCTCTATTTAAAACTTACCTTTCTTTTGTGCGCAAATGAGTCATGAGCCTTGGGCCATGAGCCGTGAGCCTTGAATTGTAGTAACGGCTTATGAACTATAAATCACGGCTCAAAGCTCATGGCCCAAGGCTCATAGCTCAAATTCGTAATTCGTAATTCGTAATTCATTTAGAATGCATGTTGTGAGACGACAACTTCTTATCTTGACGGCGGTTGTTCTTGTCGCATGTAGCCCAACATTATCTCAGCCTACATCTACAACCAGAACCCCAGTCCCGGGGGCAACGCTTGCGCCGCCATCTAACTTGTTGGCCGCCAATGCTGCTTTGGCTTTTATTGAGGTGATCAATAAACAAGATTATGCGCGGGCATTTGATATGCTTTCTACTTCAGCCAAGGGGAAAGTGAAAGATGTGAGCGGGCTGCGCCGCGAATATTTGAACACCCATGATACCGCGACTGTCATTACAGCCACCTACCAATTGCGTGGCGGTTTAATTGTGAGTGGTAGCACGGCTACCGCCGGCATTACAGGGGCGTGGCAAACAGGTTTATTTGGGCCGCTAAGTGTGACCGGCACGTTGATGCTTGAGGCTGAAAATGCGACTTGGCGTGTGAAATGGAACCGTGATGCGATGATGACAGGTTTGGTGTCAGGCACATTGGTGCTTGATCGAGATGACCCACAACGGGGTAATATCTTTTCGGCAGATGGGGTGGCGTTGGCAGGGCAGGGTTTTAGCAGTCAACTTGGGGTGGTGCCCGGCAAAATTGTGTCCCCCCAGCAAGAAAACGAAATATTGGCATTGCTCAATCGGCTGACCAATTTGCCCATTGCCGATATTAAAGCGAAATATCAAAAAGCCCAGCCCGATTGGTTTGTGCCGATTGCAATCGTTAGCCAAGAGCGTTTGACTCGGAATAGTGATCAAATTGGTCGTTATGCAGCACTCGTTGCGCAACAAACCCCAGCTCGCACGTATGCTGATGGTAATGTTGCGCCGCATGTGGTGGGGTATGTTGGCGCTATTTCGGCGCAAGCATTGCCTTACTATCAAGGGTTGGGTTATTCTGGCGATGAATTGGTGGGTGTGACTGGGATTGAAGTCGGGATGAATGACGAGTTGGGTGGGCGACCGGGTGGCAAACTTGAATTTCGACCAACACGCGGTTCCCCACAGGTAATCGCACGACGTGACAAGATCGAAGGTAAAGATGTTACGCTGACCATTCAAGCCGTATTACAAACCCAAGTGCAAGCCATTATTGGCAAAACTCGTGGCGCGATTGTGGTGACAAACCCGCGCGATGGGGCAATTCTGGCAATGGCCAGCGGCCCAGCCTATTCATTAAATGACGTGACCCAAATTAGTAGTGAGGCCGGAAAATTACTAAATGACCCTAATCGCCCCTTGGTGAATCGTGCTGTGCAAGCTTACCCGCCCGGCTCTGTATTTAAACCAGTGACTTTTGCAGCGGCTTTAGCCGAAGACCTAACCCGCCCCGATGAAGGATTTTTTGATCCGGGCTATTGGGACGGCCTCGGTGCAAATTATCGGCAAACGTGCTGGCTAAGCGGTGGGCATGGTGCATTAAATTTGACCGAAGGCTTGAGTGCCTCATGTAACCCTGTTTTTTATACGTTGGGCAAACGTTTAAACGAGAAGAACCCATTTTTATTATCGCAATATGCCAAGCAATTTGGTTTTGGGGTACGGGCTGGGTTAGATATTGGCGGTGAGGCGGCTGGGCTTGTGCCTAACCCCGATTGGAAAAAAGCCGCACGGGGCGAGGGTTGGGTGACGGGTGATAATGTCAACTTTGCTATTGGACAAGGGTTTTTGTTGGTGACCCCAGTTCAGGTGGCGCAAATGACAGGGGGGATCGCCAACAATGGTGTTTTGTTTAAAACATGGCTGGTGAGCAAAATATCAGAAATAGAAGGTGGCAAACCTCAAGTAATTGGCCCACCGGCCCCTAGCAAAATTAATATTAGCCCTGAAGTCATACGGGCGATCCAACAAGGCATGATTGGCGTGACGACCAATACTAAAATTGGCACGGCTGAAAATAAATTTCGCAGCTTTGATTATTATTATGTTGGCGATAAACTGTTTGCTGGGCCATTGGCTGTGACCGCAACGGGTGTAGTATCGACATCACGGGCGGTGAGTGCAACCCAACGGGCTGTGCTGCCATTGCCTGTTGCCCAACGCGGCACAGCCCGTAAATTGATAGTGGCGGGTAAAACCGGCACTGCACAAGCGCCGGGTGTGCGTGATTTGCCATTTGCATGGTTTACTGGTTATGCCCCAGCCGATAATCCGCAAATAGCCGTTACGGTGATGCTTGAGAATATTGGCGAAGGCTCGACGTTTGCAGCCCCGTTGGCGCGTCAAGTGTTTGAGGCTTATTTTGGTTTGCCAATTGTCGACGTACCCCCAGACCCAAAGCCGAGATAGTGGATAGCGATCGTGGTGGCATGGCAGAGGCAGATACAATATGAATTTATGTCCACAAAGAAAATAGTGATTGTTTCGTCTAGCCTTTCGCAAAATTCGCGCACCCGTGTGATGTGTCAATCGGCCGCTCAATTTTTGGCAGCAGCAGATGTCGATGTCGATATGATCGACTTGGCGCATCATCATTTGTTGCCATACCCGCGATCTGAAAATGATGATTTCTTGAGGGAATTGGTGCGGCGTTTTAATGTCGCAGATGGCTGGGTATTGGCGACACCGATTTATAATTTTGGCATTTCGGGAACCATGCGCGACTTTTTGCATTATGCGCTCGATAGTGATTTGCCGCGTTACAAGCCATTTGTCGTGTTGGCCGCGGCAGGGGGTCTACGCAGTTATATGGCCGCCAATGATTTGGCGTTGTCGATGATCTACGAAGTGTTTGCTATTCAAATCGGCCCGCCGGTGGTGGCGATTAAAGATGCGGTGATCGCTAAAACCAATACCATCGACGATGATATTCGCGGACGCATGGACCGAGCGTTAACGCATCTTGTGCGAGTGGTGAGAAGTTGAAATTTAAAATTTAAAATAGAAAATTTAAAATGGAGGCGACAAGCTCCAATTTTAAATTTTCTATTTTAAATTTTAAATTTTCGCGCTAAGTGCGAATAAGCGTGGTTTGCCGCCCAGTGGGGCTGGTGACGATCTCGGCGCTGGTGCGATCTTCGATATCGGGCAGGCCGGCACGTTGGTCAAAGATCACTAACCCGCTGGTATCGAGACCCAAGCCAGTCAGGTATGTGTCGAGTTGCGTCAGCCCTTTGTGGGATTGGGTTTTTGCGACTTTTGCGCCAGACTTTTAACTCCATCGCTAGCCGTTGCACCTTTGGTGGCGTGCCAAAACGTACCAGCACATCCATTCGCTGTGTGCCAATCGCATATTCGCGGCAATATAGCCACCGCCATTCACCACGCGCTGTAAAAACGCCAAAAATACTACCTACGCCGTCACTTCAGAATAGGGTGAGTGCGCATTACGATAGTCACGCACGTCACGCACACCGCACAAAATGATGGTTTGCGGGGAACTGTGTTGGCGATTGGCATACCCAGCTCACCATCGGCGCAACACCGAGATTAACATATCCCCCACCAGCGAATCAATTTCGCCTAAAAACAACACACTGGGTTTGTCGCTTTGGGCGCGACATTGGTATACAGCACCCAAAATTCCCCTTCGGCATTGAGTTGATGCATGAGGGCGAGTCGCGCCGTCGTTTTGCCGTTTTGTCGTGGGGCATGCAGCATAAAATAGCACCAATCATGAATGAGGTTCATGATATTGGGCATATCGAAGCGGGCCGTCGGTGGCAGCATGTAATTTAGTTCGGCTTCGCATGGGTCTGTAGTGTTAAAAGATTTCTCGCGGGGGAGTGTGGATATGGGGTTATTTCTCTTGCTCTTCGATCTCAATAGGGGGCCATGTGGTGCGGGAGGCCGGTTGGCTTGGCATGTGAGTGATGCCTGTTGCTGACATTTGGTCGGTATTGCTATAGGCCTGCGAGGCTCGTTGTTGCGTTACCCGTTCAACAATTTCTTTGGGTAGGCTCATTTGTTTAAGCAAAAAGTCAAGGCGATGCACTTTTACATATTTTTTTAAATAGTTGGTCGCATCGGCGCGTACCAAATCTTGCACTTGGCGTAATGATATTTTGATGTCAGATAATGTACGTCCGCTGATCGACATGGTGAGCGCTGACTGTAGTGACTGCACTACCAATTCTTCAATTTCTTTTTCGCCGCGTGCAAACTCGCTGCCTTGTTCTATTTCCCAATATAGTGATGTCTCCATATGCACCAGAATCACGTCGGCAGTTTCACATTCAAAACGAAAAAAAGCCGATTTGCGGGCAATGGCTGGCGCAGCCGCTTCTGGTTTCACATTTAGATTGCTTGCTTTAACTGTTTGTAATTCAGTCATCAATTGTTGCATGTGTTGAATGAGCGGCGATAGTTGAGTCTCTAAAACCCGGGCTGTGACGGCAGGCACAACAGCCTCGACCGCAACTTGCACTTGCTTTTGAATGAGTAGCTTGATATCTTCGGTTGTGGCTGTCGTTTGAGGCGGAGAAACGGGGCGGTGGATGGGTTCACGCTTGATAGAAGAAATTGGCGGTGCTGCGGGTACCTCTGGCATAGGAGTTACGTGGGTTGTTTTTTGCCTTTTAAAGATGCGATACGCCAAATAAGCTAATAATATATAGGCAGTGATTGTTAAGATGGCTAAACTAAAGGGCGAAGTTTCATTCGACCCATATAGCCAATTGCTAATGATCTGCCAGCCTTGCCATAGGCAAAGAATGCCTAATAATGCTTGCCCAATAACTTTCCAAACCTGTTGCGGGCTAACGCCCAAAATTGTGGCAATGGGTCGTGTAATTAAATCAAAAAGCCGAGTAATTGCGTTACCGATAATGTGAGCAATGTCAGTGAGCGGCTTCGTTATGTGTTGCATATGTTACATCATAGTATATCT
>JAGWYZ010000469.1 GCA_018969115.1 Chloroflexota bacterium
CAAGCTGCGCTTGGAGAAGAGATAGTGAAATCGGCCCTCCATCTTTTAGAAATTTGCGCTAAATAAAACAAGTTTTCGCCAAAATCACGATACATCTATCCCATATTGGGATAGGCGTATCGTGATTTTGGCATTTTAGCTTGAGGGTTTACCCCAACTGAAAATGCTCAAGTAAAATATTCAAAGACAACCCGCCCTACTCGATACAACATCATGCTAAAAATTAACCCGACCCAACTTCAATCTGACCTCGATGCCCTAAACCAATTTGGGCACAACGCCGCTACCGGCGGCATGAACCGCGTGGCCTATAACGAAGCCGATATGCAAGCCCGCCGTTGGTTTGATGCCCAAATGCGCGAATTGGGGCTAACGGTGCGGATAGATGCGGCTGGCAATAGCATCGGCACGTATGCTGGCAGCCAAAATTTGCCCCCCATTGCCTTAGGCTCACACACCGACACCGTGCCTGAAGGCGGCAAATATGATGGCACACTGGGCGTAACTGCTGCCTTGGCCTGTGTGCGGGCACTCAAAGAGGCCAATATTCGGCTGCAACATCCAATCGAGGTGATCAATTTCACCGCCGAAGAAGCGACGATGGGCGGCGGCACTTTTGGCAGCTTGGCAATGGCAATTGGCTTGCCCACTGGCTACGCCGACAAACCGGCATGGGATGGCCGCCCCGTTCACGCACATTTGAGCGCGGCAGGGATTGACCCCGCGGGGACTAGGGCCGCCAAACGTGCGGTGGGCAGCGTTGCCGCTTATTTCGAGTTGCACATCGAGCAAGGGGGCAACTTAATCGGCGAAGGCAAAGATATTGGCATCGTCGAAGGCATTGTCGGTATTCGGCGCTATTTATTGGCCTTTGATGGTGATGCCAACCATGCCGGAACCACCCCCATGCATTTGCGCAATGATGCCTTGGTCAAGGCTGCGCCCATCATTCACGCCGTGCGTGATCTGGCGCTCAAGCATAGCATCGTCGCCACCATTGGCAGCATGTCGGTCAAACCTGGCGCGTCCAACGTCATCCCCGGGCGGGTCGATGTTGTGGCCGAAATGCGCAGCCTTAAAGGCAGTGTTTTAGATGCCGCTGAACACGATTTACAAAATATCACCGAGTCATTGGGCGGCAGCTATGCCCGTATGTCGATCAAAGAGGAGATGATTTGTGATGAACAATTGCAACAGGCTTTGGTGATGGCTTGTGGCGAATTGTGCTTGAGCCACCGTTATTTGCCGAGCGGGGCCGGGCATGATGCGATGTGCATGGCGGCTATTTGCCCATCGGTCATGTTGTTTGTGCCCAGTGTCGGTGGCATCAGCCATTCACCCAAAGAGTTTACCTCGCTCGAAGATTGTGTAAATGGGGCCAATGTGATGTTGGGGTCGCTGTTACATATTGATGCACAATTAAGCTAATGTTAACGCCAAACACCATCACCCTTGCCCACATTCAGACAGCACGCCAGCGCATCGCTGGTTCGATCATGCGCACACCCTTGGTGCGTTTAAATGTGGATGACGCGCCTGCCCACATTTA
>JAGWYZ010000167.1 GCA_018969115.1 Chloroflexota bacterium
GGGCGGCAAAGCCGCCCCATAACAACGCTGAGATAGTGATTTCGGCGAAAAATTGTTTTAAGAAACACTGTCTTACATCTTTGGGGTTCATCCCGAATTATTGAGATGATACAGTTTAAGCCAACAAAGATAAAAGACTGCAACAATGTTGCTGATCAAAGCCGAACAGCAACACCCCGCGCAGCAAGGTAGCGTTTCACTTCAGCCACACGAAATGTTTTGTAATGAAACACGGATGCCGCCAAGACTGCGCTAGCTCCGGCATCAATGGCCTCATAGAAATGCTCTAATTTTCCGGCCCCACCCGACGCAATCACCGGGATGTTGACGGCGCTGCTGATGGCCTGAATGAGCGGCAAATCGTAGCCTGTTTGCATCCCATCTGTGTCCATGCTGGTCAATAATATTTCACCTGCCCCGCGCCCCGCGGCTTCAACCGCCCACGAAACAGCATCTAGTTCAGTCGGCACACGCCCGCCATTCAAATAAACCAACCATGAATCGCCCACGCGGCGGGCATCGATAGCCAAAACCACGCATTGGGCACCAAAACGCCAAGCTGCTTCATTAATGAGGTTGGGTTGGCGTACCGCTGCGCTATTGATGGAGCATTTATCGGCTCCAGCTAACAGCAAGGTGCGAAAATCGTCGGAGGTGCGAATGCCGCCGCCGATAGTGAAGGGGATGAAGACATGATCGGCCACACGCCGCGCCATATCGACCAAAGTGCCACGCCCCTCGTGCGATGCCATAATATCGAGAAAAACCAACTCATCGGCGCGTTCATCGTTATAAATACCGGCTTGCTCAACTGGGTCGCCAGCGTCACGTAAATTAATGAAATTGACACCTTTCACCACCCGCCCATTGGCGACATCAAAACAAGGAATAATTCGTTTTGCTAACAAGATAGAAATTATATTTCCTCAAAAATTTGTTTTAACTTTCACAGGTTATTGAAAAAAAACACTAAAATAGATTAATTTTTAGGTATCGGCTCACGCAGTTGCCTCAACCCCCACCATACCACAATGAGTAAAACCCATTGCCCGACGAAAAAATAGGTGAAATGGGTGACAGTAACCCCGATCACCGTGACATATGCCCCACGTGTACTGTCGATGAGCGCTCCCCATGCCATTGGCGAAAATGCGGCGGATAAGTTGGCAAGCATACCGTGCATGGCAAAAAACATCGGGCTACCCTCGCGGTCACCAATTTGGTTCATCACCAATCGTGAAATTGAGAGGTCAAAAAGTGAGCCAAATCCGCCAGTAATCACCATCAAAATCAAGCTCATGACAGTCGCAAATAGCCCAATCCACCATGCTCCTGACCCAAATGGCAACACCGATAAACATAGCCATGCCAATAAACTGCCAAACCACCAACGCAATACCAAGCGCAAATAATATAAACTGCCGTGTTTGTCAAATTGATACCGCACCCGTTGAATGACAATGACACCAGCCAACAAAGCCCCAGCCGTTGCGATTAAGATCCAACTGCTCTCGATAGCTAATACCTCGCGCAGAAAAACAGTAACAAAGGCTGGCATAGCACCTAATACCAACTGTACCGCGATGTTAAAGGTCAAAAATCGGCGGAAATCAGCATCGGCTAAGACGTTGCGCAACGCCAAAGGTGGCGCGTTTAGCCGCTCGCTCGACAAACGTGGTTGTGGCATTTTTGCCAAAAAATAGGTACTAATGCCGCAGGTTAGCCCACCAATGGCAAATACAATGGCATAATTTGCTAAATTATTACGCACACTCAGCAGGGCACTGGCCAATAACATCGCCCCCACTGCCGCGCCAGTATTACAAATACGTTCATTACTCAAAAAATCGAGTCGGTTTTCACGTGGCACAATCATAGCGATCCACGGTAACCACGTACCAGAGGCGATGCCTCGAAAAACAGATAACACGGTCATGGTAATCACCAACAACACCGTCGCCATTGTGGTTGTAATCATTTGGTTGGCGGCGAACCATGCCAGCAAGGTAAAGCAAATAATGCCGCTTGTGCGGGTAAAATAGGCATAGACATGAATGGTGCGATAGCCAACACGCTCGGCATAGCGAGCAAAGGGCAATTGCAAGCCCATCATCATGGGCAATACGCCAGTTAAGATGCCAATGGCGAATGATGATGCCCCAAGATCGCGTGCAAAAAGTACGATCGGACTGCTTAATGCCATTTGAAAGGCAATGGCGTTGAAAATAAGAAAAATATATGCGTTGCGCAAATTGGGCGCGGGCGGTGATGCGAACATAACCTAATCATAAAGGATGCTGATGCTTAGTAATGCGTATCACTCCTGATGCTCAAAAGCCGTGACATTCTTTGAGGCGTAAATGCGCTCATAGCAAAGGAAGGCGAAGGGCCTGCGTTGACAAAAACTCAACCAATTCACCACCAGTGAAAGCAGTCGGGAGATTGAGCTGCACTTTATGATTGCTTAGATTTTTTGGTCGCTGTAATCTGCTTGTGACATTCTGTGTATTTTGTTGTGATTTTCAATGCTCAATTTTTTATTTTTTGTTTTACCTTTCTCTACAGTTTTTTGCTATAAAAGTTATTCACTTTTTTATAAAAGTGATACGATTTTTTGAACATAGTAGAGATACGCATTAGTGCGTATGGGAACGGCTCATGGCTCACGGCTTACAATATAATCTTTCATCGCCTGATACAGCGGCAATGGCGTAAAATCTGGCTCAACCATGCGAAAGTAATACCACGATTGATTTTTTTCGTTGTCGCTGGCACGTTTAAAAAACCACACCGACATCACTCCCACCCAGGGCCATTCACGCTTGGCACGCTCGTAAGTTTGCGGCACATAACTGGCTTGTCGCTCAAGGCTCACTCGCCCAAACCGCTCGCAATCGGCAATACCATCGCAAGTTGGGGTTGCATTCCAATTTACCTCGGCCAGCCAAATAGGCTTATGGGCATCGCCATTGCGCACCATAATGTCACGCATCAGCACATGCCGCGCTACATTGGTCTCACGCCAATTTAGGCGTTGGTCAGTTGGCCCCGAAAACAAACCATAGCCTTGGGCCGAAGCGATATCAAAACAACGCCTTGCACCAGCG
The DNA here is from genome assembly GCA_018969115.1 of Chloroflexota bacterium. Classification (GTDB taxonomy): domain Bacteria; phylum Chloroflexota; class Anaerolineae; order J036; family Brachytrichaceae; genus AQU-03. The sequence continues at coordinate 3,108 of JAGWYZ010000167.1, forward strand.
TTATACATGCGCTGAAAAAAAATCAAGTCACTCATGCCGCCTGGTGGGTAGCCGGCTTGCTCATTGTTGGGGGCCAATGCCGCTGAAATCACCACTACGGTCGGGTCAATTTGTTTGGCACGATCATAGGCTGCGCACAACAATTTGGCATAATCTTCAGGGTTTACCCGTTGTTCACCCCATTCTGGGTAAATATTCGGTTCATTCCAAATTTGATAATATCGAATACGCCCTTTATAACGTGCCACTACTGCCCCAACATAATCAGCAAAATCATCAAATTTGGCAGGTGGACCTTTATCACCCAAGTCTTTATAACCAGCATGCGCCCATTGTGGGGGTGCATCGAGTCGCGCAATCATTTGCAATCCGTATTGCTCGGTTAAGTTGATAATATTGTCATATTTATCCCATGCACTACGAAATGGTGAGTTACGGCGGTCTTCAAAATCACCTTTAGCATGAATTTCGAGGTCTGCCCATGCAAACTCTTGCCGAACCCATGCAAAACCTGCTTCTTTGATCATACGCAAGGCCCGCTCACGTTTGGCAATTTCAACTTCTTGCTCTAAAAATGTATTGATACCAAATGGGCTAAGGCCAGTATGTTGAATTTGTACATCGGGCGCAAGCTGCAAAGCTGGGCGAGGCCAATCTAAGGCCTGATTCCATAAGGCGCGTATTTGCGCCAATGTTTTTTCTTCGCCCGTCAGTGCTGCTAATTTAGTTTGTGCGGTTGGGGTTGTTAGCGACATCCATATTGCCCCAAACAAAATACCAATGCCTACCGTAAAAAAAAGTTTCTTGGTCAATGCAGGGCGAGTATATCGGATACCCCAGATGTCTTTACAAAAAGATAAATATTATGGGCGTTGGCGACGGGTTGGAATCGGTTCGGGGGTGCGCGTGTGGCGTTGGGTTGGGGTTGGCTGTGGGATGCGTGTTGGCCGAATTTCGGGTGGGATGGGCGGTCGGTTAGGTTCAGGTGGCTGATTTGGTTCGGCGATACGTGTTGCCAGCCAATCACGCATTGCAAGTGTGGGTTGTGCAATGAGCGTAGGGGTAGCCTCGCGTGGCACTTCGCGCGTCGGGCGCAAACGGGTTGGCTCTGGGAATTGGGTCGGTCGTTCACGCGGGATCTGCGTTGCAAAATCGTGAGTGGGCACAGGCAATGCCGTGACAGGCTCAGGTGTCAGAGGCAACGCCGTTGGGCGTGGTGGCACAGGTGTAGCTGGGGCCGCTGGCGCAGGCGAGGGTTCTTGTGGCTGTTGGGGGAGGGGCCGAGTCGCCGTTACCGTTGGTTGAGGCACAGGTATATCTGTTATTGCAACAATACTGGGTACAGGCATCGCCATTGGTAAGGGTGTAACGGTAACTTCGCGGCGGTTTGTATTTTGGCTTATGGCCATATTGGTTACGGTTGCGCCAATAGCGATGGGGGTACGGCGTGTTCGATCTAACGCCTCGCCTAGCCGTGTTTGAAAACTATCGACCCGCTCACGCAATAACAAACCGGATTCCACTAAATCGTTTGCAGCAGAATTTGGGGTCACTGAAACAACAGCTTCGCCATCAGTTTTAGTCGCATTGGTGCCATTTGAAGCAATGCGATTAAGCCGTACAACAATGTCACTGTTGGGTTGTAATCGTACATCGCTGGCAAAAGCATCGCCATTCAACATTGCCAAAAATACACCGATGACAATAACTGCCAACAGCATACCTACCGAAATTAAAAAAACTGGCCGATTTGTCAACGCTTTACCCCCAAAATACCCTATTCGCTACAACTGTAAAGAAAAATACACCCCTTCAATGAAAATTTGATGAGAACTTTATCATCGAACACAACTATACAGGTTTTGCCTCTTGTGCAATCAGTACTGCAAGGCGTTGTATCAACTGCTGCGTAATTGGTCCCGGCGTGCCATTGCCAATCATAACCTCATCAATCTTAACCACTGGCAAAATCCCGCGTGAAACACTGGTAATAAAACACTCTTGAATTTGCGTTACCGCCTTTATATTAGCGGCAATAGGCGAAAAAACAAGACCTTGAGCTATCTCTAAAACCAATGAGCGCGTCACCCCGATTAACACCCGTGCTTCTTCACTATGTAGCATGAGTGACGGCATAATGGCAAAAAAATTGCTACTTAGTCCCTCTAAAATGGCGCCATCGTCGGCAACCATTAACCCTTCGTGCACCGCATTTGGCAAGTTTTTGTAAATGGTGCTGGCCGTCACATTAAACGATGTGCTTTTGGCATGGGGGTTTTCGCGCCGTAACGGCATTGTCACACAGGCTACGCCGTTTTCATATAGGGTTGATGCATAGGGCGTAAATGGCTCAATCGTTGCAAAAAACTGTGCCATTGGCATTGGCGCTTGCTCAATGATCGCAAAAGTCAAACGCAGTCGTGCCTCAGGGTAATTGGCATCACGCAATGCCATACGGATGGTTTGATACGCTAACTCGCGGTTAATGTGGCTTGGGCGGCCCATTAAAGCGATTGATTCTTCGAGCCGTGCCAAATGTTGCTCTAAACGCAACACCCGATTGCCGTCATAGGTGCGAAAAGTAGTATAAGCGCCGCTCGGCAAGGCATCGGCTGCCATTCGCATATCGGCGTATTCGCCAAACCGAGAAATATTTTGTTGTGTAAAAGTGTAAGTTTTGATCAATTTATTTTATTCCTATTCTTTGCCTCAAAGCCATCCATTCGGCCTCTAAAGCCACATTGCGTGCCTCTGCCTGATTTGCGCGTGCAGCTTCTTGCTCGGCCCGAGCCGAGGCTTGTATCGCACGGGCTTTTTCTTGTGCAGCACGTTCTAAAACTTCTAGATAGGTTTCAAAACGGCTGCCATCAGGGTAAAATAATTCAAGCAAGCCATCTTGTAAATGAAATTTCACACCAGTTTTGGGGCTAACCCAGCCATCCATCTCATCAATAGCGTAAATTTTTTATCTTTACCCAACCAGCCGGTTAAATCGCCACGATCAGGGTTATATTCATAATATTCCTCAACCCCATATTGGGCATAAAAATCCAGTTTTTTGATCATTTATTTGCGGCGATTGCCGGGTGAAAGAATTTGAAAGACAACTTGTGGCGCAATCCCATTTTCTTCGTGCTGAATATAAGACCCACGATGGCCTTTGGGGCGACCAAAAGCCAACATGATATCTGGCGCTGCACGAATGCCGATATCGCCTTCGACTGGATACCATAATAGGTCACCGGCAATAAAAACATTCGGATTATCTTTATAAAGTGCGCTAAAGCCAGCATGAATACTGACAATATATTCAAATTGTTTGGTGTTGTCTGCCATTGGCTTACCATCGCTTTCAGGATATTTAATCTTTGGTTTAACGCCATGCCCATTTACACCATTTCCATTGGGGTGCCCATTGCTCTGGGCGGTCATACTTGTTGTGGTTGTTGGTGTAACCGTAGTAGCTGAGGCAGATAAAGATGACGAGGAGGCGATCGGGGGAGAAATCATCACATCACTCATATTTTTTTAGTATATATCACTATGGCGTTTTGCATTTTGATCTTGCAAACTTGTGTCAAGCCCTATCTCGGATCGCCATCTCATATACTGCTTCTAGCGCTTCGATACTGCGATCCCAGGTGTAATGTGTTTCAACCAAATGCCGTCCTTGGGTTGCTAAATGAGTTCGCAAATGCACATCGGTTAACAAGCGCTGTACTTGCATCGCAAAATCGTCGGGTGTGTCTGCGATCAATAAATGTTGACCATGTTGTACGTCTACGCCCCCAATCCCAAAAGGGGTTGCGACGGCTGGCGTGCCACACGCCATCGCCTCAATGACCTTAAATTGCATACCTGACCCCGCTTGCATAGGCATTACCGCAATACTGGCGCGGCTCAAATGCGCCGCGACACTATCGACATGGCCTGTTACGATAATATGCGGGTCGTGCCGGGCTAATTGCAGTACTTGCGGGTGTGGGTCTGTGCCAACAATATAAAAGCGCATATTGGGTAAATGGTGTTTGATGCGCGGAAAAACATGTTGAATAAACCAACAAACGCCATTAACATTTGGAAAATAACGCATATTGCCACTAAACACCAACGAATTTGGCTCGCGCTGGGTTTGATCTGCAAATAGAAATTTGTCTAGATCTACCCCATTGGCATTAATATGCAAATTTTCAAAATTGCCAATTGCGCTGCGGTCACTCGACGAGACAACCGTTGCACGTTCAAATTGTTGGCAAATAAAGCGCTCATAACGTTGCATATTGCGCCATTCTAACCAAGTTGCTAGCCACATCGGCCCACGTTCTTGCTGATGCCGGCGTTGCATATTGACCGAAAGGGCATCAACTAAATCGATGACACGTGGGGTTCGTGGGTTGGCCTCAAAATAAGGGGCCATACGCGCCAATTGCACATGAATTACGTCAAATTCATGCTGAGCGAGCAGGGTTTGCACCGCGTTTTTCATGGCACGGGATTGAAACAGTGCGGTTTGAAATGGATAACCGGAGGCCACCCCGCGCAAAAACCAACCCACCATGCTAATAGTTTTAAACGGAACCGTAACCACCCGCTCACAAAACGATTGAATAATATCGGTGGCGTCAGTATGCGGCGCTGCGTCATCAAACGAAAGCAATGTCACACGGTGGCGCTGCGACAATAGCCGCAAATGATGATATGCACGCACCTGATCCCCTTTGTAAGGGGGATATGGGAAACGGGGTGCAAGAAAAAGAATCTTCACAGGCCAACTACTTTAGATAGCAATGTTAGCATTAATTTAGCGCTAAATTGCCAATTAAATTGCGATGCGCGTACCCAGCCTGATTTGATTAATTGTTGGCGCAGGCTTGGCGCATCGATCAAACGTTGCATCGCATTGCTCATAGCCGTTATGTCGGTCGGGTCGATCAATAATGCGGCCTCGCCAGCAATTTCGGGGATTGAACTGGTGTTTGAGGTGATAACGGGCGTGCCACACGCCATCGCTTCTAACACGGGCAGGCCAAACCCTTCGTAAAGCGAGGGGTATAACAATAGGGTTGCCCCAGCATACAAAGCTGCCAATTCGCGCTCGCTGACAAAGCCCAACAAAATCACATCATTGCCTAGGTTCAGCCCATATTGCTGCGCCAATTTGCCAAAATAAGCTTGGGCGGCTGGGTCGAGACCAGTAATGACTAATTTTTGACTGCGGTTTTCTAGTTGGGCAAAGGCTTCAATCAGCCGCGTTGTGTTTTTGCGTGGGTCAATGGCCCCCAACCCCAATATATAAGGTGGCCTCACCTTCAATTGTGCCAAACCCAACGCTACATTTTCTGGCAATTGTGGGCCATATTCAGCCGCCGCCGCCAATGTCACCACCTGAATTGCATCTGCCGATGTTGACAAACTGCGGCCCAAATATTGCAAAATATCGCGCCGCGAAAATTGCGAATCGGTGACGATAAGGTTGGCACGGCGGGCAGCCTTTGGCACAACCCAGCGTCGATAATGCCGCCCTAAACGTTGATATAACGAGGGTGAGGTTGGCAATTGCCCTTGTGGCAATAAATACATGACATCATGAATGGTGAGTGCAAGTTTGATCGGCGCAGGCAAAAAAATGGGTGCGGTATTGGCGGGGCAATACAACACATCAACCTCATCTTTAAGCACTTGGCGCGGCAAAAGCCATTGCTCCCATAATGGGTAAAAGGCTGGCCCAAACTGTCTTACAGACACATGGTCATTTGCAAATGGCGCAGCAGCAGTTACAGCGCGGGCACTATCGACATACAAGGTCAGCCTAAATGGGATGGGCGCATCGTCGCAGGGGGTTGTTATGAATCGAACCCATTCATTTATAAGGCTATAAACCACCGTGCCCATGCCGCGCCGATAATGAATGAGGCGTGCGTCGATCCCAATATGCAACATGATCAAAATAACTCGAGTAAATATTTACGCTAAAACGCAAGTATAGTGCCTAAGGAGCGTCGTCAAGATGACAGCGCTCCGATCAAAATCTTGTTTCGCTATCATCTTGACCCTTGGCGCGTGTTTCTTAAAACAATTTTTCGCCGAACTCACTATCTCAGCGTTGTGAAGTGACCCCCTAAAAATGGAGTTACTTCAATTCCATTAATACCCACAGTGGGGGTGTTGTAGAGGGTGTGCTCCTTCCTTGCGCACGCCATTCATACAACGCACTTTGTGCACCCCCAAGATCTTGGGCGATTTCGGCCACTGTTTTGCCACTTTCGTGGCTTAATTTCACGGCTAGGTCTTTAAATTCTTGACTGTTATTGGATCGGCTTTTCATCTCTTTTTCCATTATCTCTGACTCCATTTTTACTCTAGTTTTCGCTAAAAGCGATGGTTATCGGGTATGTTTGGGGGTATGAAAAACACAAACAAGCCGATAACCACCGCCATGAATGATACTGCAATGCTAACGCAACGAATCGTGGAGAAAGAAAATATAGGAACAAACCTAGGCTTATACCGGGGGCTAATGGCGCTGCAAGGCGGTCATTTGCTGGCAAGTCGAGGCGGATTAATTCCAGCGTTGACCAGCGCTGGGTTAAAC
>JAGWYZ010000168.1 GCA_018969115.1 Chloroflexota bacterium
GCCGCCCCATAACAACGCTGAGATAGTGATTTCGGCATTCGTTTTGTCTAAATATGCTCTCTGATTTGATAAAACCACGTAATTTCAGCTGACAAAAAAGTGAAATTTGATTTAAGAAACACTCTCTAAAAGATATCGTGAGTGATAAAAGTCGTTAGCTCGTTAGAATAAGCCGTTCAAAGACATATTCAAAGACATATTAGAGGTATAAAATACGGCTATGTCACTTACTATCCTCTGTATTACCAGCCATTTCAAAGGTATGCTTTTAATCGAAGAATTGAAACAGCAGGGTTGCCGTATTTTGATGATTGTGCCCGAAGCAATCAAAAATGACCCTTGGCCGATGGATCTTATTGACGAAAAATATGTCATGCCAAGTTTGCTTGATATTGCAAACATTCAAAATGCGGTTAGCTATTTGGCCCGCACGGAAAAAATCGATCAAATTATTCCATTAGATGATTATGAGGTTAGTACAGCCGCCACGTTACGCGAGCATCTGCGGCTGCCGGGCATGGGCGAAAGTGTTACCCGCATGTTTCGTGATAAATTGGCAATGCGCTTACGCGCACGTGAATGCGGTGTTGCCGTGCCAGCATTTTCGGCAGTTTTTCATCACCCAACCCTAAATGAATTTATGCAAAGGGTGCCGGGACCTTGGCTTTTAAAGCCGCGTTATGAAGCTGGCTCAATGGGAATTAAAAAATGTGCCAATGCGAGTGAAGTATGGCGCTGGCTTAACCAGTGGGGCGACAATCAATCGCATTATTTGCTCGAAAAATTTGTGCCTAGCGATGTCTTTCATGTGGATACGATTGTTTGGGATAACAAAATTAAATTTTCAATAGTGCATAAATATGGCTTGCCGCCCCTTGCGGTATCGCATGGCGGCGGGGTATTCACCACCCGCTCAATGTCACCCGACCACCCCGATGCTAAAGCTTTGTTAGCAATGAATGCTCGTGTTATCGAAAGCTTGGGTATGGTGCGCGGCATCAATCATATTGAATTCTTAAAGCCAAATGGCTCAGATGATTTTCTTTTTCTTGAAGCCGCTGCACGTGTCGGTGGGGCCAATATTGCCGACATGATCGAATATGCTACCGGCATGAACCCTTGGCGCGAATGGGCGCGAATTGAACTGGCACATTTGCGCAGCGAAGAATACAAATTGCCGACCATGCACACCGGTTATTCAGGTGTGATTCAATGTTTGGCAAAACAAGAATATCCGGATATGTCGGGCTATAGCGATAGCGAGGTGGTATGGCGTTTGCACAAACAATGGCATGCTGGTCTCATTGTTAGCTCATCCAACGCCGAACGGGTTGAGCAGTTGTTGGTACAATATGCCCCACGTTTCATGCACGATTTTGTCACTTGGCAGCCGCCGCTTGAGACGGGACGAGAGTAGGGCTGGTCAAACATCCGTTGCGAGGTCGCCATCACCACAGTATGATTGTGTTCAGGTAAAAAGTACTAGACATAACAGTTTCATCATCGCTTAGACAGATCATTTTTTCATCATTATTCAGTGCTACTAGCACCTAGCCATTTTTACAATCAAGCCGATGTCATTCAGACATTGGCTTTTTGCTTACACAGGGATTAAAATACCCCAATGTTTCAAAATCTCATTTCTTCAGAAGCTGAGTTACGCGACTTTTTAGGCGAGCCAAGCGAATTGGTAAAACGCAAACAATTGCCTGCGCTCGACAAACATGGGCGGGCATTTATTGCACAATCACCCTTTATGGTCATCGGCACAACCGGCAGTGATGGCTCATGCGATGTATCGCCACGCGGTGACCCGGCTGGTTTTGTGCAAGTGCTTGATGATACCCACTTAGTCATCCCAGACCGCCCCGGCAATCGTCGTGCTGACACTTTATACAATATCGTACAAACACAATCAATCGCTCTACTCTTTATGATTCCAAGTGTCGAAGAAACATTTCGTGTGAATGGACGTGCGTGGCTAACCCGCGACCCAGCGCTGTTGACACAAATGCAGGCTTTTGGCAAAGTGCCACAGCTTGCGATTGGTATCGAGGTAGTGGAATGTTATTTGCAATGCGTCAAAGCCTTCAAACGCTCAAAATTGTGGCAATTTGAGCAATGGCCACCGCGCCAATTGCCTTCGCAAGCCTGTATGTTGGCCGATCAAATTGGCCCCACCGATATGACCTTGCGCGATATTGAGAGGGCAATTGAAGAGAGTTATACCAAACGCCTGTATTAAATTTCTGGTAACTCTGGCACAAAAGCCCCATTTGCCACAGCATCCCAGCCATGTCCCACATTCGTAAACTGCGGATAATTTTGCCCTGTGCTGACGTAAAGACGGTTTTACCGCTATAACTAACTAACGGCCCTGTAGGCAAAATATTCATCACTTCGGCACTATGGGTGGTGCCCCATGCATGCCATACCAATACGATATGATCTGCTTGCACAATCACTTGTTCAAGCGTAAACTTAATATCGGGCAAGCCCAAAGCTGTGTAAGCAACAAAACGCAGCGCCCCATGCTTCAGCCCTAAAGCCCAGTATCCTCACTTTCATAACTATCGGCAAAAAATTCGGCCAAGTGCCATGGATCGTGTGGGTTCCAAGCGTCAATAATCGCTTGGCATAGTCTTAAGGTGAACAACCTTGTTCGGCGGTAGAAGATTTAAATATTACAAAAACTAAAGTAATTGCGATTGGTTGATTGGTTGACTCACAAATCAAGTATCACCTCAATAATTCGGGGTAAACCCCAAAGATGTAATGCCAAACACACTATATAACCATTGAAGTTAGGGGTAAAGCCCCTAACTTCAATGGCCATATAGTGTGTTTGGCGAAAAAAGCTTTATTTCCCCCGATTTTTTGTGATGATACCAAATCAACGATTTAACGACTGGCATTCTGGCCAATTTAGGTTTTGAAGAGATAGATTTAGATTTATACGTCGTGTTGGTTTTGGCAGTACTATCATTTATTTACTATGGCACAGCCTATATTAAAGTTGCAGGTTACAGCATTAAAATTTAATCCGTAACTCTGCTACTTTGCCCAAAAACTACTTTAACACCAAACTATCATCTTCAACATCAACAGTAATGGTGCTGCCATCCCGATAGCGCCCCTCTAAAATGGCCAGCGATAACGGATTTTGCAATTCAGATTGGATGGCTCGCTTGAGTGGGCGTGCCCCAAATGCTGGATCGTAACCGACCTGTGCCAAATACGCCTTTGCAGCATCGGTAATGACAAAACCGATTTTGCGGTCGGCCAGCAATTTGTGCAATTTTTTTAACTGCACATCCACAATCTGCAAAATATGGCGCTCAGTCAAACGCTCAAACACCACAATCTCGTCAATCCGATTCAAGAACTCTGGTCGGAAAAATTTTTGTAACTCGCGCACAATTTCTTCACGGGTTAGTATCTCTAGTTTGCCAGTCTCTAACCCAAACGCCCCATTCCCTGTTAACAAATTGCTGGTCATGATGATGACCGTATTCTTAAAGTCTACTGTGCGGCCTTGACCGTCGGTCAAACGCCCATCATCTAACACCTGCAACAATACATTAAACACTTCTGGGTGTGCCTTCTCAATTTCATCAAACAACACCACCGAATAAGGGCGGCGGCGCACGGCTTCGCTCAATTGCCCACCCTCATCATAGCCCACATAGCCCGGTGGCGCGCCAATCAAGCGACTCACTGTATGCTTCTCTTGATATTCACTCATATCAATACGAATCATGGCTTGCTCGTCGTCAAACAAAAATTCAGCCAACGCCTTCGCTGTCTCAGTTTTACCAACACCAGTTGGGCCAAGAAAGATAAATGAGCCAATCGGGCGATTTGGGTCTTGCAGCCCGGCACGGGCACGACGCACCGCATTCGCCACTGCCTTTAACCCAGCCTCTTGCCCAATCACCCGCTCACGCAGCCGATCTTCCATACGCAGCAATTTATGCATTTCGCCTTCGACCAACTTGCTCACAGGCACGCCAGTCCATCGCGATACCACAGCCGCAATTTCTTCGGCCCCCACTTCTTCGCGCAATAATACCGGCTCATTGGCGCGTTCAGCCGTTTGCGTGTTTAGCTTTTTTAGTTGATTTTGCAATTCTGGCAATTGACCATAGCGCAGTTTAGCTGCCGTGCCAAGATCAGCATCACGCTCGGCTTGCTCAATTTGCACCTGAATTTGCTCAATTTTCTGGCGCAACCCACGCACTTGCTGAATAGCCTGTTTTTCACTCTCCCATTGCGTCCGCAGGGCATTGCCTTTTTCTTTCTCGCTGGCAATTTCGCCTTCAATCTTCGCAAGCCGATCTTTGCTGGCATCGTCACTTTCCTTTTTCAACGCCTCACGTTCAATTTCAAGCTGCAACAAACGCCGGTCAATCTCATCCAAGGCTGTCGGTTTGCTATCAATCTCCATCTTCATACGGCTGGCGGCTTCGTCAATCAAATCAATAGCCTTATCGGGCAATTGACGGTCAGCAATATAACGGGCGCTGAGTGTCGCCGCCGCAATCACCGCCGCGTCTTGAATTCGCACACCATGATGAATCTCGTAGCGCTCTTTTAGACCACGCAAAATGCTAATGGTGTCTTCCACACTTGGCTCATCCACCAACACTGGTTGAAAGCGCCGCTCAAGCGCAGCATCTTTTTCAATATGCTTGCGATATTCATCTAAAGTGGTGGCCCCAACACAATGCAATTCGCCACGAGCCAACATTGGCTTGAGCAAATTACCCGCATCCATCGCCCCATCGGCCTTGCCGGCCCCCACCACTGTATGCAACTCGTCAATAAACAAAATGACCTTGCCATTGGCCGAAGTCACTTCCTTCAACACAGCCTTCAAGCGCTCCTCAAATTCGCCACGATACTTGGCCCCTGCAATTAATGCGCCCATATCGAGGCTAACAATGCGCTTTTCCTTTAGGCCTTCTGGCACATCACGCCGTACAATGCGTTGGGCCAAGCCCTCGGCAATGGCAGTTTTGCCTACGCCCGGCTCACCAATTAACACCGGGTTATTTTTAGTGCGGCGGCTGAGAATTTGAATGACGCGCCGAATTTCCTCATCGCGCCCAATGACAGGGTCAAGCTTGCCTTGTTGGGCCGCTTGGGTCAAATCGCGCCCATATTTTTCGAGCGCCTCATAGGTTGCTTCAGGGTTTTGGCTGCTCACGCGCTGGTTGCCGCGCACTTGCACCAACGCTTTTAACAATGTATCGCGGGTAATGCCATTTTCGCTCAAAATACGGGCCGCAGCCGATGGGCGCGGCGGGCGCACCTCGGCCAAAGCCAATAATAAATGCTCAGCGCTCACAAAATCATCGCGCATTTGCTTGGCCTCAGCTTCGGCTTTTTCGGCAATGGCACTCACCTCGCGTGATAATGTCACATCACCTGTTGTGCCGCGTACCTTGGGCTTGCCTTTCAAATCGCGTTCAACCAAATCTTGCACCCGCATTGCATTCACATTTGCCGCCCGCAAAATAGCCGGTGTAATCCCGCCATCTTGGGTTAATAATGCAAACAATAAATGTTCAGGTTCAATCGTCTGTTGTCCATATTCTTGCGCCACCCGCTGCGCCAATATGAACGCCTCTTGTGCTTTTTCAGTGTATTGATTTAAATTCATGCTTATCCTCCGGTTTAGTTCTAATGAATAGGCGATGGGCGTTTGAACAGCATTAGTTTTATGTTGGTAAAGTATTGGAATTAGGGAGAGCAAAGATAATGGATAAAGGATTAGAGATTGATAATTCACCAGTCATAAGTTGCCATGACTCGTGACTCATGACTTATAGATCTTGGTTTATGACAGATCAATCCCCAATCTTTCCTTCCTCCTCGTGCATTAAAATCAACTAGCCTTAAATGAAACTAAAGCTAAACTTGCTAAAAAAACAGGCCGACCAGTCCGAGCCAGCCATTAGTACAGACCCCGCCACCAACGCCACCCGCAGCAAAATAATCGATGCAGCACTCGAAACCTTTGCTCGCAAAGGCTACCATGACACCAAAATGGATGAGATCGCAGATGAGTCTGGCACATCCAAAGGCGCAATTTATTTTCATTTTCCCAGCAAAGAAAAATTGTTTCTTGGCTTGGTGAACGAATTTGCTAACTTGCTTGAGCGCCGCGTCATCGAGGCCATCGAACTTGCGCCACATGGCATGGAGCGGGTCGAAATTGCCTTAAGTACCTGTTTGCAAACCTTCGAAAAATATCGCCGCTATGCCAAAGTGTTATTGATACAGGCAGTCGGCTTAGGCGTGGCGTTCGAAGAAGTCCGTACGCTGGTCAATGATCGCTTTGCACGGCTAATTGGGCGTTATTTGCAAGAAGCCATCGACCAACAGCAAATTGCGCCAGTCGATGTCGAAGTTATTTCGTTAGCATGGATGGGCGCAATTTATGCTCTCATCATTCGCTGGGTCACAACAAATGAACCCGCCCCCGACAAAATTTTGCAAGTATTGGTTCCAGCACTGTTGCTCAGCGTTGGTTACAACAAAACGTTAGGCAAATAGATGTTGAAATTCAACACGGTCTAAGATTAGGCCGTAAAATAAGCAAAACACATATGGATATACTTTCTTCGCTCGCCCTCGGCATACCCACATTTATTATTTTGTTGGGACCGCTGATGATCGTGCATGAATTAGGACATTTTTGGGCCGCGCGTAAGGCTGGCATCAAAGTTGAAGAATTTGGCCTTGGCATCCCGCCACGCGCCGTCACCCTATTTACCCGAGGTGAAACCATCTACAGCCTCAATTGGCTGCCGCTTGGAGCCTTTGTACGCTTATATGGCGAAGGTGTAGACGACAATATGAACGACCCACGCGCATTTGCTGCAGCATCGGCCCGCTGGCGTTTCATTACCATTTTGGCTGGCCCAGTGATGAATTTCTTAGCCGCCATCATCATCGTGTTTATGGCCTATTTGTTTTTTGCTACCCAGCCCAGCGAAATCGAATATCGCATTACCCAAGTGCAGGCAAATAGCCCCGCCCAAACCATTGGCTTACAAGCCAGTGACATCATTCAACAGGTGAATGGCGTTGATGTGACCAAGCTGACCAACGAGTCCCAAGGACGCGGCAGCGCACCCACGCCACTTTCTCAACAAGTACGTGAGTCGATTGGCAAACCGATTAATATCTTAGTCTTGCGCAATGGGCAGCCCACTGAGCTAAAAGGCACTATGCCCAGCGACCCCAATAACACTGCCCCGCTCGGTATTTTCCTCGACAACAAAATCACCAAATCGAGCCGCATCGCTTATAGCATCCCCGATGCTTTTGGCCTTGCTGTGCGTGATCTCTTTGGCGCAGTTGAGACTATGATTCTCGCCCCCATCAATATCATCTCAGGCCGAATGTCGCTCGAGCAAGCCCGCCCAACTGGCGTGGTCGGCATCACCAGTATTGGGGTGTCATTGGTGCGTCAAATGCCGATGCAAGGGCCATTTCCATTTATTTGGTTTGCTGGCATTCTGAGCCTGTTAATTGGGCTAACCAATCTTTTGCCTTTCCCAGCTCTTGATGGCGGGCGCTTAACCTTTATCATTATTGAGTGGCTGCGTGGCCGCCGCGTTGATCCAGCCCGCGAACAATGGATTCATGCCGCTGGCATGGCCGTGCTGCTCGTTCTCTTCTGTATCATTACTGTGTTCGATATACTCAACCCTATTCGCTAAAAAAGTGCAAAGTGCAATCTGAAAAGTATTAGACTGTTTTAATTTGCATTTTTTGCTTTGCACTTTGTACTTTGCACTTTTATCCATGAAACCCAAAACAAGATCAAAGCCAATTACATTTCGCGATGCATTGGCATTATTACGGGGTACAGACCCCTTAACTATTGCAACCTTAGCCGCTTTTAACGATTTAGACGAATTTTCCTCAGGCCAGCTACGCGCCACTTGGCACGATGTAAGCGCCGAACGTCGGCAAATGTTGGTCAATAAACTGCGCGATCTCATGCAAAATGAGTTTGAATATGACTTCAGCGCCGTGTTTTATCATGCCATCACCGACCGTGAAGAATTGGTGCGCTTGTCTGCGCTTGAAGGGTTATATGAAGACGATAACCCACGCTTAGTTGATCCCCTCACCAAAATTTTGCGCAATGACCCATCCGATTTTGTACGGGCCGCTGCCGCTACCGTCCTCGGCAATTTTCTTGAATTGGGTGAACTAGAAAAATTTCAAAAGCGACGCCGTGATCAAGTTTATGATGCATTAATGGATGCCTTATCAGAGGCCCCGGCTGAATCAGTCTTGTATTGTCGCTTACTCGAATCAATTGGTTATGTCACCAACGAAGATACCATGCCACTCATTCGCGCGGCGGCTGTGTCTGACAATGAAGAAATGTGTATTGCGGCTTTAGTCGCAATTGCCCATAGCGCTGAAGGCGCCTATCAAGACATTGCCCGTGCCGCATTACATAGCGATTCAAACGAAATACGCCTTGCTGCGGTCCACGCCTGTGGCAATATTGAGGCCGCCGAAGCCGTGCCCGAGCTTGCCAAACTTACGTCAGACCCCGATCCGGATGTGCGTCTTGCTGCAATTGAAGCTTTGGTCGAAATTGCCAACGATGATGCACGTGCAGCCTTGCGTTTGGCTGCTGATTCGAAAGACGAAGAAATTGCCGCTGCCGCCGAAGAAGGTCTAGATGAATTGTCGTGGTTAGACGGCCATATGAATCTGAAAGAAGATTTTTAGAATAAACTCAGTGGTGCGCATAGTACGCGTCTGGAGACGCGCACTATGCTAAGAATTTACTCTCAATTGCGGATATATCCATCCGACATAGCACAAAAAAACCATCCATTCTTAAGTATAGGCAGTAATATGCTCTTTAAGGAAGGATATGTTGTTAGGGTAAAAGTACACCTTTATGACCCCAACAGGTGCTATTCCAGCTTATTGGGTTACAGCTTACGTTGTTCAAACTCACTTGGTTGTAAGTAGTGGTGCTCTAACCTGAAACTAACCAGCTAACAATCTTGATGGTATTGGCGCTTTGAGTGCTTGTGCCATCAACCGCAGCTTGAATATTAACTAAGCCTGCCCCAGCCTTGGTGCTGCTGTACCTAATTATATTTTTGTCAGCGGTGTCAAAACCACGTAAAGATCATTTTGTGAGTTAAGGCCACTATCGATAACAGCCACCACACGTCTTGCCCTTGTATCTCCCACATCCACCGCTTATCTGACCCAATTTCTTTCATATAGGCATTAGCGAGCTCAGAAGTTGAGATAATCTCAAGCAGGTCTGCTGATTTTGAGACGAGCGCAAACACTTCTACCGTTATTTAAATCTATCCTCGAAACCACTCGTAAATCAATATTAACGCCGAGGTATCTATCCAATTATCATGGTTGCACCATTTTAGAGATAGAGATCTGATTGAAGAAAACAGGATTGTCCTTAGAGAGTGTTTCTTAAACAGTAGTTTAGGCTAAAAAAAATTTAACAAAACGACCCCAGTAAGTGGCAAATAAAGCCCACTTCGAAGCCAAGGCAAGCAAAAGCGAGCGTGAAAGAAACCTCTCACCCTTAAATAAAACTATTTCGCCTCAA
>JAGWYZ010000470.1 GCA_018969115.1 Chloroflexota bacterium
GGGTCAACAAGCCCAACATCAGATTGAAAACCATGACAATGCCGAAATGGACGAGATCAATGCCGGCTCCTTGAACGATAGGGATCAAGACCGGAATCAAAATAATCATGGCGGCAATGGCTTCCATGAAGCAGCCGACAATGAGCAAAAGCCCGTTGATGAGCATCAAAATCACCAAAGGATCTTTCGAATAATTACCGATCCATAGCGCAATATCTTTCGGCAGGCCACTGATCGCCATCAGCCAGCCAAAGCCCGACGCAAAAGCAATGATGATCATCACCACCGCCGTATCAAGACCCGTTTGCACCAAAACCGGACCTAGATCCTGCCACTTCAATTCGCGATGAATAACCATGCCGACAAACAAAGCATAGAGCACTATAAAGGCTGCGCTTTCGGTGACGGTGACAATGCCGCCCGTCACACCCAGCAAAATCAAAAACGGCATAGCCAATGCCCAGCTTGCATTGGCCGCAGAGCGCCACACCTCCCGCATTGGCACCGCTTCATTGACAGGATAATTGCGCTTTTTGGCGATCATATAAGTCACGATCATCAACAACCCGCCCAACAAAATACCGGGCACCACACCGCTAAGAAAGAGGGCTGCAACCGACACCCCGTTGCCGACTGACAATCCATAGATCACCAGCGGAATAGAGGGTGGAATGATCGGCCCCATTACCGAGGCGGAGGCTGTGACAGCCGCCGCGAAGCCCGGTTCGTAACCCTGCTTTTTCATCCCCGGTATCAAAACTTTTCCCAAGGCCGTCGCATCAGCCACCGCCGACCCCGAAACGCCTGAAAAGACCATGCAGGATAAAACCGTGGTCAAGCCCAATCCGCCGGTGAACCGTCCCACCAGTGCATTGGCAAAGATAATGATTCTATCGGTAATCCCCCCGACATTCATCAGATTGCCTGCCAGAATGAAAAAGGGGATCGCCAACAAGGAAAAGGAATTTGCGCCAATGGCTGAACGCTGCGTCAGCAAGGAAAAAGGCATCGCCCCATGAAAATCAATCGCGACAACTGTGGCCAATGCCATGGCAAAAGCAATCGGCAGACCGATGGCAATGAAGATGATAAAAACAACCATTAAAACGGCTGACATAAGAGATCCCTCAATGCGAAAAGTGGTTCAGAGATGCAATTCACCTTGCGGTTGACGCTTTTTCGGGTTCAGTATTTTCTCGAAACCGAAAACCACCATCATCACGCCGGATAAAGGTGGCGCTGCATAAAACCAAGACGGCGAGATTTCGAGCGCCCCGAACGTCTGGCTTAGATTCATGAGAGCGTGGCGCGTGCCAAACCAGATCATCAACAGCGCGAGACAAAACATCAGCGCTTCGTTGACCCAATAAAAAAGCGTCTGGATACGTTGGGGACATTGTACAACAAGCATATCAATCGCAATGTGCAAAACACGCCGATAGAGAACGGCAGATCCCAGAAACGTAATCCACACAAACAAAATACCGCAGATTTGTTCGGTCCAGGATAAAGGATCATCCAATACAT
>JAGWYZ010000471.1 GCA_018969115.1 Chloroflexota bacterium
GCGGTGCAAGCATACTTAGAAACAACTTCGCCACCGGATGCACTGTCGGCTATTCTCGAAATGTCGAAATCGCCAGCATTACAAGACGCTATGCCTGCTGACTTTGCGCTACAACACGATCACTATTTGTATGGCACAGATAAAACTGAATGAAGGCTGTTTTTATTGATACCAGTTATGTGTTGGCACTCATAAACCCAAATGATCAATATCATGACTGGGCAGTTCAAGTAACCCCAAAGATAAGCAAAATTAAAAAGGTCTTGACCGAAGCCATCATTATCGAAATCGGAAATGCGATGTCAAAACGCAACCTGAGAGCATTAGGAGCGGCAATCATTCAGCAACTAAACAGCGATGCACAGATTGAAATTGTGCCTGTGCGAAGCTCTCTACTCAATCAAGCCATCCAATTTTATGCCTCGCGTAGTGACAAAGACTGGGGATTGACAGATTGTATCTCGTTTGTTGTGATGGAACAACGCCAAATCCAACATGTAGTCACCGCCGACGAGCATTTTGTCCAAGCCGGTTTTAGACGAGTTTGATTTCTGCTGGATGTACCTTGACCGAGGCAAATTATGCCCCTAACCGACTATCATTCACAATATCTTGCGCATGAGCTGACCCGCCGACATGCGGCCAATAGCGCCGAAAAACTAGCGGGGGCCTTGGTAGATGCGCAAGTTGAGTTGAATCCACATCAAGTCGAGGCGGCGTTGTTTGCCTTTAATTCGCCGCTCACCCAAGGGGCTTTGTTGGCCGATGAAGTCGGGTTGGGCAAAACGATTGAGGCGGGGCTGGTGATCTCGCAAAAATGGGCGGAACGTAAACGCCGAATTTTGGTGATTACCCCAGCCAACTTGCGCAAGCAATGGCAACAAGAGCTGAGCGAGAAGTTTTTTCTGCCGTGCCGCATTTTAGAGCGCAAAACGTATCACGATTTGCGCAAACAAGGCGCGAAAGCACCGTTTGAAGCGCCCGATATCGTGATTTGTTCTTATCAATTTGCACGTGCAAAAACACATGATATTCAATTGATGCGTTGGGATTTGGTGGTGCTGGATGAGGCGCACCGTTTGCGCAATGTGTATAAACCGGCAAATGTCATCGCCAATACCTTAAAACGTGCCTTAGCAAACTGCCCCAAACTGTTGTTAACCGCAACGCCGTTGCAAAATTCGCTATTAGAGCTGTATGGCTTGATGAGTTTCATTGACGATCATATTTTTGGCGATGTGCGTAGTTTTCGTGAGCAATTTGGCAATTTGAATGACAGGCGTATTTTTAATACGTTAAAAAACCGTATTTCGCCGTTTTGTCATCGCACCTTGCGCAAACAAGTGTCGGCCTATGTGTCGTATACCAAACGGCTGCCGATGTTAGAAGAGTTTACGCCAGACCACAGCGAGGAACGGCTGTATGAAGCGGTGTCGGAATATTTGCAGCGCGATAACTTGCAAGCCTTGCCCAATAGCCAACGCGCCCTGATTACGCTGGTGTTGCGCAAGCTGCTG
>JAGWYZ010000472.1 GCA_018969115.1 Chloroflexota bacterium
TTTGTTGATGCTTGCTAGCGTTGCTATGATTGCTTCGACTGTTTTGTATACTGCGGGGGGATGTTGTTCTTCTTTTTTTTTCATACCCTCTGTTTTACTACAGATTTGAACAACATCCCTACTTTTAGACTAAACTACCGTATTTATCGACATGATCATGATTATGTTAAGCGGCATCATGATTTCAGAAGTGGCCTTGCCCTTATGGGGGATTTTAATCCCGCGTAATTTCTTTTGGCGTGGCGCACATAGCCTATCTTCAAATTTAGGGGTCGTCATTCTGGGTATTCATGTCGGGCTACATTGGCAATGGATTGTCAATACATTCCGCACTTATGTCATTCGTCCAATAACACGAGCGTTTAATAAACCCGCCACATCCAAGGTATAAAAAGAAGTAATGCCGAAATCATGATGTGCCTGTCTCGTATGAGACAGGCACATCATGATTTCGGCGAAAACCTGTCTTTACGCTTCATAAAAACGTACAAACACACGATAAGAAAATTATGTTAACTCAACTTTTACGAACACTCGCTATTATTGTCGTTATCACGGCAGTCGTAGGGGCTATTTTTGCCATTGCGCCAGCCAATTCCGCCACACAAAATGGGTTTCCGCCTCAAGGTCGAGGGGGGGCACCCGGTCAGGTGCGCCCCGAAGGTCGCGGCTTCGAAGGCGGACGCGGCGGTCAACAAAGTGTGCTTAATAACTTATTGTTTAACACAGGCTCAATTTTGGCCCATTTTGGGGCAGTTTCTGTGGTGACACTGGTCGTTGTGCTTATTGAGCGTGGCATTCGTTCACGCAAGCGCAACCAAATGGATGAAGCCTCAGAGGCCGAATTTGCCAATTCATAAAAATGAAAACAATCTTCCAAGCCAGCTTATTTGCGCTTGTGGCATTAGGTTTAATGACCGCCTGCCGCTAGTCCAGCACCCGCCCCAACCGCCGCCCCAGTGCAAGCGCCCCCAACTGCGACGACAGTTAAGCCCACTGCAACCGCAGCCGCAACAACCGGCCAAACCAGCGTCAAAAAGCTCAATCTCAATACTTCAAATGCCGCCGCATTTTTGACCGTGCCAAACGTCGGCAATAACATGGTGTGCGAGTTTAACGAATACCGCCCTTGGGTGAGTATTTTGCAGTTCCGCAAAGAGATCGGCAAATATGTCAATGCCGCCCAAGTCGCCGACTATGAAAAATATGTCTATGTGCCGATCAAATTTAACACCGCCGATGCCGACACCTTGCAGCAACTGCCGGGCATCGACAAAAATTTGGCAGCGCAATTAATTGCCGCTCGACTTTATGCCTCCAAAGAAGCCTTCTTGAAAAAAGTGGGCGAATTCGTAACGCCTGATCAATTCGCCATTGGCGCAAGCTATGTCGAGTAAAAAATATGGCTGATGCGATTATTCTTAGAGAGTGTTTCTTAAATCAAATTTCACTTTTTTGTCAGCTGAAATTACGTGGTTTTATCAAATCAGAGAGCATATTTAGACAAAACGAATG
>JAGWYZ010000169.1 GCA_018969115.1 Chloroflexota bacterium
TGTATTTACCCCTAATTTTATTGAGAAGATACCAAATTTTTGCAAAAACTCACAGTTTGTGGGTGTTTTAGTGAGATCCCTCTTACTAAAGTTGAAACGCTGATGCAAACCTATTTGTAACAAGGTGCACCATTCGGCGTGCTTTAGGCTGTTTGAAAATATGATACGCCAATTTCACTATATCCTTGGTTAAGCACAGCTTGACCAAGGATATAGTGAAATTGGCGAAAACCACCCCCCAAAGTTTTTTCTGGACAGCTATGTTTATTCCACAGTCACACTTTTTGCCAGGTTGCGTGGCTGATCAACATCGCAGCCACGCCGCAAGGCCATATGATAAGCCAAACGTTGCATTGGGATGGCTGTAAGCACGGGCGAAAGCATCGCTGGTGCTTCGGGCACATAAATGACATGATCGGCCTTCTTGCTAATGTCAGTGTCGCCCTCAGTGGCGATGGCAATGACGGTTCCATGCCGCGCCCGCACTTGTTCGACTTGTGAGACCATCTTCTCATACACATTGTCGCGCACACAAATACAAACGACCGGCATATTTTCGTCAATCAGCGCAATCGGGCCGTGCTTCATTTCGCCAGCGGGGTAGCCCTCGGCATGAATATAGCTGATCTCTTTCATTTTGAGCGCACCTTCGAGCGCCACCGGATAGTTGATGCCGCGCCCTAGAAACAAGAAATGTTCGCGGGTGTGGAAGATATTGGCAAGCTCATCGTAAATGTTATTTTTTTCTAACATGGTGCTGACCAAGCCCGGCAAATGCATGAGGTCGCTAATGGCTAAATGCTGGGCCTCGGCAGCGCTGCTATTGGCATTTTGTTGAGCCAGCCAACAGGCCAACAAATATTGATCGACCACCGAGGTGGTAAAGGCTTTGGTGCTGGCGACGCTGATCTCGGGGCCAGAACGCATGGTGATATTGCTATCGGCGACGCGCTGGGCTTGTGAACCAATGGCGTTGACAATCGCCCATATTTTCGCACCCTTTTCGCGCCCTTCTTGCATGGCAGCCAAGGTGTCGGCGGTTTCGCCCGATTGGGTAATGCCCAACACCACATCATTGGGGGTGATGAGTGGGTCACGGTAGCGAAATTCGCTGGCATAATCAACCTCAACTGGCACACGCGCCAAATTTTCAATCATAAATTTACCGATCATGGTTGAAATTGAGCTGGTTCCCATGCCAACGGAGAAAATTTTGCGCGGGGTGGGGCCAGTTTTCATCCCTTCGAGTGTGACTATGCCTTGCTCAAAATCGACCCGCCCGCGAATGGTGTCGGTAATGGCGCGGGCCTGCTCGAAGATTTCTTTTTGCATAAAGTGACGATATTGGCCTTTTTCGGCAGCAACCGGGTCCCATGCGATGGTATGCACTTCTTTTTGCACACGATCACCGTTTAAGCGCCGCACTTTTACATCGCCCACCTTTGCAACCACCACCTCATGGCTATCTAAAAAGATGACTTTGCGCGTGCATTCCAATACGCCTGGCACATCCGATGCCACCAACACTTCGCCATCGCCGAGGCCGACGACCACACCACCGGCGTTCCCCAAACGGGCGGCGATCATGGTGCCCGGCTCGGCTAAGTTCAACAACACCACCGCTGACGAGCCGCGCAATTGGGTCAAAGTCATATGCACGGCTTTTTCAAAATTGCAACCGCCATGTATAAATTTTTCGACCAATTGCACAATCACTTCGGTGTCGGTTTCGCTGGTGAATACCACACCCTCGGCTTGTAATTGGTGTTTTAGCTCAAGAAAATTTTCAACAATGCCATTTTGCACAATGGCGATGCGCCCGCTCATGCTGACATGGGGGTGGGCGTTGTGCTCGGTGACCGAGCCATGTGTGGCCCAGCGGGTATGTCCCATTGCGATATTTAAGCTGTGATGTAGGGTGTGATCGGTATCGGCTTCGCTCGATAGCTTGCGCTCGAGGTTTATCAATTTGCCAACTGCACGTTCGATCTCAAATGTGCCGCTATCAGGGTTGATTTTTGCGATGCCGGCTGAATCGTAGCCGCGGTATTCTAATTTGCGAAGGCCGCTAATGACGATCGGAACAGCAGCTTGAGGGCCAATATATCCAACAATTCCACACATGTTTTTTTATATAAATTGTCGCCGAAGTCACTATCACTTCATGTTTGACGAGGGTTGCGCCCTCGTCAAACATGAAGTGATAGTGACTTCGGCATTGTGTCTCTGGGGAACCCCCCTAATTATTGAGAAGCTACAAGTTATGACTTAACGATATAGTCGTTTCACTAGATAGTCGTTCCTCTTGTAAATTTTCGCATTGATAAATGAAAAGCGATGTAATGATGTCGTTTCTCTAGGGATTATTTTGTTGTTTCTCTAGATGAATGTTGCCTACACAACCATTCATATACCTCAACCATCAACTTGGCGCGTTGCTCCCAACTAAAAAATTGTTGGGAGCGTGTCCGCAATTTTTGCCCTAACTCGGCTCTCAGGGGGGCATTTGCAATTGTGGTGGCGATACCATTTGCCAAGGCTGCTGTGTCGCCCACCGGCGCATAGATGCCATATTCGCCCAACAACTCGCGCTGGGCGGGGGTATCAAAGGCCACTGTCGGTAGCCCCATCGCCATGTAATTGAGGATTTTGCCGCTGCCTTCGGTTAATGATAGTTTAGGTGCTGCTGCCACATCACCCAAGGCCAATATGCGCGGCATGTCTAAGTAAGCCACGCGCCCGCCAAATATCATTTCTGCTGTCACGCCGTTGGCTTGGGCTTGGGTCTTCCACACATCAATTCCAGGGAACCCCATGACCAACCAACGCAGTTTATGCCCTTGGGTTTTGAGGATGGCGGCGGCATCGATTAGGTTTTGAATGCCTTGGTGACGGGCCAACAAACCGAGGAAAATGACCACGTGTTCATCGGGACCAATGCCAAATTGGGCGCGTAATTGGGCGCGCTCAGACGGCGAGATTAAATTGGGTGCAACTTCGTTGGTGTTCACACCATCGGTTAGGGCTTCGACCCGACGGTCGGGGTGTGCCGCTCGCAAGGTGGTGGCGGCGTGAATGGTGCTGGTGAAAATGGCTTGGGTGCTGCGTTCGGCGATGCGCTCAACTACACGCCACATGCGCTCGCGTTTGCCATCGGCCCGCATAAAACCATGATGCAGCATTTCGTCAGTCAGGCTGCCTTGATAATCCATACACACCGGCACACCCCAAGGGCGGGCCAAGACCCCGCCCAACAAAGCCCCCTCGTGTAAATGCCCATGCACAATATCAAAGCGATTGCGGGCTAATACCCGTAATAATCGTATGCCCAGCAGCGCATCAAAGGCAAATTTATGGCGTGACGAGCCCACCTCATAATTGGCATGCCATGGGGTGGGCGACGTGCGAATAATACGCAATCGCGGCACATCGTTGCCCTTGAAATAGGTCACAACCGTGACTTCGTGACCCAATGCCTGTAGCGCCCGTGCTTCTTCTAAAATGCGCACATGGCAGCCATAGTCGTTAAAAAACGAGGTAGGGGCGATGCTAAGAATACGTAAGCTCAACGTTTGCGTTGTAACTGATCACTTAAGCGTTGACCAAGTAATGAACCCATTAAAGACGGCTTTTTTACCTCGACATTGGGGGGTATATCTGAACGTCCGCGATGCCAATCATTTAGCCAGTCGCTGCGATGATTTTGGGCTTGCGCCAGCATTTGTGTTACTTGCGCCGTATCGCCGGTATCGATGGCATCACGCAGGGCAACCAGTTGGCGCATAGTTTGATTGAGCCAATGGGTGCTGGCGCTCGGTTGTTGCATCAAAGCTGTGGCAATTTCAGCTGGGGTGCTGCGCTCGAGTTGGGCGGTTAAACGATCAAATGCCTCGCCTGCTAACCATTTGCGCTCACGCCAAGCCACATCACCTGCCACCACCGACATCATGGCAAAGCTGACGGCAGCGGGCAGAGCATCTACGGCCAGACGTAGCCCGTCATGTTCGTCGGCATCCATAAAAATGGGGGTGGCTTCAAGCGCACTCACTACATTTGCAAACTGGTGCACTAAATCTGGGTTTGTGCCTGTGCGTGGGGTGATGGTCCATGCCGCGCCTTTGAAGCTGGGCGTGGCGGGGGCAACTGCGCCGGGCAACATTGGTTTCAAAATAATGTCACTGCTGATATAAGCCACATCCATTGGCAACAAATTGGCAAATTTGAGGGCGGTGTTTTTGACTGGGCAAAGATCTGACACAATCGCCCCGGCTGCTACATCTTGGGTAATGGCTTTGAGCGTAGCTTCAAGGCCATCTTGTGGGATGGCGAGCAGCACCAATTGCGCGCCTTCGACCGAAGATGGTAAATTCCACTGGGTGCGATCAACTGCCTTGAGCGATTCGGCTTTTTTTGCCGTGCTGTTGTCTTTGTCATGCCCAATAATTTCGGCATCTTTAATGACATTGCGCAGGGCCAGCCCTAGCGCAATGCCAAGGTTGCCGCAGCCAATGATGGTGATTCGTGTTTTTGACATAGCTTGAATCTGTGTAATATTGTTGGCGCGGATTAAGTGATAGCCGCTTTGGTGGTTTTTGCCACCTTTTTTGTAGACTTGGCTTTTGGCTTGTTTTTACCCGTCGCCATGCCGATGGTTTTTGATTTGCCGCTACTCTTTTCAGATGCTGGCGCGTCGGTTTCGGCAGCGGGTGCGGGGGCGCTTGGCATGCCCATGCCGCCCATGCCCATATCGTCATATCCGCCCATGCCACCCATACCGCCCGGGCCACCGGCTTCATCGCCAAACATATCGCCCATGCGTTCTTCAATTTTGTCTGGGTCTTCACCTGCTTCGAGCCGCCCGACCACTTCTTCAAATTCTTCGCCGAGGCTTTCGCCGGTTTCGGCGGCCATGCGGCGCATAAAGCGCCCCAGCGAGCGTGGGTCATTCTCATCAATGCCTTGTAGCTCTTGCATCATGCGTTCTTCTGCGCCTTCGGGCAGATCGGGGCCGCCTTCATTGGCTGCACCAGCACTATTGTTGCTGCCGCGCACCATGCGTGCGCGTGACATTACTCGCGTGAGTTTGGGACTACCACAACGACTGCACCGGGCTTTTGTCTCATCTACCGCCGATAAACTGCGCCAGAAGATGCTTACCTTGCGTTTGCAATCTAAACAACGATACTCGTAAATTGGCATAACATACTTATTTTATCGCATCCATTATGATTGAGACGTTTGCCGCGAAAATTAAGATGCATAATCCTGAGCTTATAGACAAGCAAAATAAATTTTACCTATAAGTTACAACATGATATCTTGATGTAGGGGCGGGTCATACACCTGCCTCTACAAATATGTAATGTTTATTTTGTTTGTCTATTACACAAATATATACAAAAAAGGGTAAAAATTGAGGAAATGTCGATTTCCTCAATTTTTACCCTTTTTTGAGATATGACACAATCTTTAATGAGATGTGACGCTATTTCACCCCAATTAATTCGACAATAAAGGTTAATTTGGCGTTGGCAGGAATGACAGGTGGGCGACCTTGAGCGCCATAAGCCAAGTTGGCAGGGATGACCAATTTGCGCTTGCCGCCCACTTTCATGCTCAACAAACCTTCATCCCAGCCTTTAATCACTTGCCCAATCCCAATTTTAAACTCGGCGGGTTGGTTACGTTTGTAGCTGCTGTCAAATTCAGTGCCATTTTCGAGCGTGCCACTATAGTGCACTACTACCGTTTGCCCAGCTTGGGGTTGTGCGCCAGTGCCTACTTTTTCATCTAAATATTGCAAGCCTGAGGGGCTAGTGATGAGCGCACCTGTTGCCCCACTGGCGGCAGGTGCTGCGGGTTGGGCTGGGGCGGCGGGTTTGGCTGCCGCGTTATCTGAAGCGATTTGTGGTTGCGATGGCTTGGGTACGGGGATAGAGCCGGCAGGCTGTGTGGGGGGCAAGGCTTGCGCGGGTGTGCTTGAGCCGCCAAACCCTACAAATGAGATGGCAAACAGAAATAATGCCAATGAGCCGATCACGGCGATGGCGATCCATGTATTTGTAAGTTGTTTATTCATTGTTAAGTTGAGTATTTATGGTTTTGATGTGTGAGCAATGTAACATACTCAATAAATGAATAATACCAAATGTTTGCATGACTTAGACTCAGCCTAATTTAGACTCAGCCTAATGTTGTAATAATGGCTGGGTTGTGTAGCGATCACAAAGCCTTACAAATTGCCAAGACGATAATACCTTCTTTATAATTTTAAATTTTTATTTACTATGCCGCCTTTATTTGAAGCTGAAATTGTTGAAGGAATTGAAGCCCTTGCCGAAAACGAGTTGCGCCAAATGCGCGAGGTGCAAATTGTGTCACGCGGGCGCGGGGCAGTGCAATTTACCTATGCGGGTAATTTACGACGTTTGCAAGCGTTAAAGCTGACGCAAGCCATTTACGCCGTGCAACCATTTGCGGTTCCGCGCCCCAAGGCTTTGTTGGGTGATCAGCATTTTCGCGCAATCATGACCCAAGTTGATGCGGTGTTGGTGGCTTGGCCGCGTAACACGTTCAAAACCATTCACATTGCGGCGGCGGGGGCTGAATCGGGGGTGATGCAACGATTGCTGGCGGATTTGGTGCGTCAAACCGGCCTTCAACCCAACCTTGAAGAAGGCGATTTGTTGCTGAGGATAAGAAGCAAGAGCCAAGAGCCAAGAGTCAAGCGTCAAGAGTTAAGAATACAGAATACAGACGTAAAGGTGACAGGCAAACGCCTTGACTCAGCACTCAGCACTCAGCACTCAACCCTTAACGCTCAACGCTCAACTCTCAACTTCCCCGCATGGGAGGTGTTGACGCGGTTAACGCCGCGCCCATTGGCGACGCGGGCATGGCGGGTATGTAATTACGAAGGGGCATTGAATGCGACGGTGGCGCAGGCGATGGCGCTTTTGACACAGCCCAAGCCAAGTGATGTGATATTAAACTTATTGTGCGGATCTGGCTCGTTGTTGATTGAGCGCGGGTTATGGGGCGAGGCCGCCCAGATGATGGGCTGCGATATTAATCAACTGGCGCGTGACTGTGCCGAGCAAAATATTAAGGCAGCGGCCTTTGCCAAAGCGCTGCAAGTGATGGATTGGGATGCACGCCAATTGCCGCTGCCGGATCAATCGGTCGATGTTTTGTTGGCAGATTTGCCGTTTGGCAATTTGCTTGGCTCGCACCGCGACAACCTCAATTTATATCCGGCGGTATTGCGCGAGGCAGCACGGGTTGCCAAACCCAATGCGCGTTTTGTGCTAATCACCCACGAAATTAAATTGATCGAAGCGGTGTTAACAGATTTGTCTGGCTTGTGGCAGGTAAAAGAGTCGCTAAAAGTGACATTGCGCGGGTTACATCCACGCATTTACATCCTTAATAGGTAATTACGAATTACGAATTGAAAATTACAAATTTTGGCAAGCGGCGATAAAATAAAAAATTAAACTTAAATTTTGGCGAAAATAATTCATCATGCGCCATTTGCAATTCGTAATTCGTAATTTGTAATTCGTAATTCTATAATTCACTCATGGACAAACTCATAACCATCGAACGCCACCTCATTGATCGTGAACGCGAATTGGGTGCCAGCGGCACATTTTCGCAAATCATGTATGACATTGCCTTGTGCGCTAAATTGATTGCGCGTGAAACCCGCCGCTTGGGGCTAACCAATATGATGGGCGCAACCAGCATTATGAATGTGCAGGGCGAAATTCAGCAAAAGCTGGATGTGTATGCCAACGACATCATCATTCGCATGAACAGCTTTACCGGTCGTTTTTGTGCCATGGCCTCTGAAGAAGAAGACGAAATGATCAATATTCCATCTCAATATGGCTATGGCAACTATGTGTTGGTGTTTGACCCACTCGATGGCTCATCAAATATTGATACCAATGTCAGCGTCGGCACGATTTTTGGCATTTATAAACGCAAAACCGAGAGTGGGCGTGGCGATATTGAAGATTTGTTGCGTTGTGGCAATGAATTGGTGGCAGCGGGGTATGTCATTTATGGTCCCAGTACGATGTTGGTTTACACCACCGGCAATGGCGTGAGCGGTTTTACCCTGCATCCAACTTTGGGTGAATTTATCTTGTCACACCCCGATATTCGCTTCCCACACACCCCCAAATATTACAGTGTCAATCAAGCCAACCAACGTTCATGGAATGAGCCGGTGCAAGCCTATACCCGTTGGATGCAAGGTGAAGGGGTAAACCCACCCAAAAAGTCATTGTCGCTGCGCTATGTTGGCTCGCTGGTGGCCGATTTTCACCGCAATTTGCTCGAAGGCGGTGTTTATTATTACCCGGGTGACAAGAAAAACCCAAATGGCAAATTACGCCTTGTGTATGAGGCCAACCCGCTCGGCTTTATTGCTCAAGCGGCTGGTGGCTATGCCTCGAATGGCATTGGCCCCATTCTCGATATGCAGCCCGATCAATTGCATCAGCGCGTGCCATTGTTTATCGGCGACAAAACACTGGTGCTGAAGGCCGAAGAGTTTGCAAGCAAATAATAATGACAGGGTGACAAGGTGAGGGGGTGACAAATTCACCTTTTCACCCCCTCACCTTGTCACCTTGTCATCCTGTCACGCCTCTAACAACTGATGCTTAATACCATCAAGCTCAGTGGCGGTGATGCCAGTTGAGGCGAGGTATGCCTCGGTGCCGCCGTGGTGATGGCGAGCCGCCGAAAATGCGGCCATAAATGGCACGGGGTCGGCTTTGAGCAATTTATCATAATGATCGGGGTCTAGCCCATCTTCGACCCCTTTGGCCTTAAGCCGCTGCACTAATGGCATCAGCAGTTGTTGGGTCAGGGCATAGTCGGCGGCGATGTGTTCATCGGGCACACCACATAAACTGTGCAATAGTGCAATCACTACACCGGTGCGATCTTTGCCAGCCACACAATGCACCAAGGTTGGAAAAGCATTGGGCTGGGCCAAGGCGGCAAATACTTTGCGAATGGCGTGTTTGCGGGCGAACATGCGCTCATACATAATTTCGAGCGAGGGCGGCAAGCCGTGCTCATATTGCTCGAAAATAGGCAAATGTTTATATTGGGTGTGGGGTGAGCTGGCAAATGGGTTGGGGTGTTCGTCGATCTCACCAAATGTGCGTAAATCGATCATGGTGCGCAGCCCCAACCCCAACAATCGCTCGCGGGCGGCTGGCGATAAGCGATGGAGGCCGTCGCTGCGAAATAACACGCCATGACGAACCCGCCGCCCATCGTGGGTGACATAGCCACCGGCATCGCGGGTGTTAAAGCTGGTTTCAAGCTTAATATGGCGCTCAAAAACAGGCTGAGTTTGATTGGTATTCATACGATAGGGTCAGGATACCACCTTTGTTATACTGAATCGGGTATCTTCTTAATCAACAGGTGTAAATCTAAAAGATGTAATGTCGAAATCACTATGTGGCTGTTGGGGGCCGGGGC
>JAGWYZ010000003.1 GCA_018969115.1 Chloroflexota bacterium
CCGCCCCATAACAACGCTGAGATAGTGATTTCGGCATTCGTTTTGTCTAAATATGCTCTCTGATTTGATAAAACCACGTAATTTCAGCTGACAAAAAAGTGAAATTTGATTTAAGAAACACTCTCTTACAAAAATGCAAAGGCACAAAGAATTTAAACCTTGCGACTTTGCGTCTTGTGAGAAAGATTCACTCACCCGTCGCATCATCTTCAAGCAAGGTCACGAACCGCTGACTTTTAGCACTTGTCTCTACCAATTCACTCATCTCAAGCGCGTGCATCAGCCGATCGCCGCTGGTTTGCACGAAGGTCACACGTCGCCATTTGAGCGATGGAATCGGGCGTGGCAACCGTTGCAGCGGGTGAAGCTGTATTTGATAATATAACTCTTCGGCGCGGGGGTGTTTAGGTTGGTCGGGGAAAAGATCGACGCGCCGCACCATTTCATGCCCACGCACCCGCGCATATTCGTGAATGGCCCACTTTTCATCGCCAAATGGTGCGGTCAGATAAAACGCCAAAACATCGGCCAAATATTCTTTGGGCGCGTGTTTGACAGGGATGCGATACCAATGATCCCAACGCACAATTTCTAGGTCGCGTGGGCGATTGATCATACAAATCAAGACACGGTCGGCAGCTTCGAGCATGTCAAAATCATACCGCAATTTGTGACAAAGCGACCGGCGGGTGAGGGGGTGACAAGGTAATTTTGTCACCCTGTTATCCCCTCACCCCCTCCCCTTGTCATATACAATCACGCCCATGCGAAAAAATCATTCACTTCATCAAATTCGAGAGGGGAAGCCCAGCTTGGGCTTGTGGTTTACCAGCGGCAGCTATATGTTGGCGCGTTATTTGGCCATGCAAGGCACGATGGATTGGCTGATGATTGACGGTGAACATTCACCGATTGATCTTTCAACCATGTCACAATTAGCCTCGGTCATCTCAGATGCCAGCCAAGGCAAATGCACGCCATTTATTCGCGTGGCTTCCGGCACGGTTGATCAAATCAAGCAAGTGCTCGACGCGGGTGCTCAAGGTGTGCTTGTCCCAATGGTCAACACTGCTCAAGAAGTGCGCGATATCGTCAGCTTTTCGCGTTATCCGCCCGAAGGCGTGCGCGGCAATGGCGGCCTAATGCCACATTTGGGTTTTGCAGCCACACGTGGTGAATATACCCAAAAGGCCAATCGTGAAGTCGCTGTTGCCATTCAAGTAGAAACCCAAGCATCGGTGGATAACATCGAAGAAATTGTGGCCGTGCCGGGCCTCGATATGGTGTTCATTGGCCCGAACGACTTGCACATTTCATATGGTTACGCCCCCAGCTTTTGGAGCGACGCGCCCGGTTTCCGCACAGCGGTGGGGAAAGTGCTCAGCACATGCAAACGGGTTGGGATGCCTTGCGGTATTTTGATGGGCAACGCTGCCCAAGCCAAGGCACGGGTTGAAGAGGGCTTTACCTTTGTCGGTATCGGCGGCGACACCGGTTATTTGATGAGCGGCGTTGGCGCGGCCTATGGTCATATTACTGGCACAGCAGACCCAGCCGGTGGCTGGGGCGCTTATGTGCGTCAAGATATTCAGTAACCATGATTATTGTTCTCACCCCGTTGCCTGAAGAATTTGACGGCTTTGTGGCGGGTTGCGCCAAGCGCAGGCTGCCGGTTGAGGCTAGGCAAATTGGGCGATTGCCAGCCCATTATTACCCCAGCCTTGGGGTGATGTTGGTGCGGGGTGGGCATGGCAAAACCCAATTTGGTATTCATACCCAACATGTGTTAGATCATGTTGCCTTCAGTGCAAATCAACCTGACGATAAAGATCTGCTGGTGATTTGCGCTGGGGCGGCAGGAGCTTTGGCCGAAGGCTTGCAGGTTGGTGATGTGGTCGTGGCGACTGAGACTGTTGAACATGACTATAACCTCAAGTTTGTGCGTCGACCCCTGCCACGTTTTGCTGGCGACGCAACAAGTATTGCCACGATGCGGTTATTGGCCCCAGTCAATTTCAAGCTACATTTTGGCGTGGTTGCCAGCGGCGATGAAGATGTAATAGACGTGACTCGTGGGGCCGATCTGCGTGAACGCACAGGTGGGATCGCGGTTGCATGGGAAGGGGTTGGTGGGGCACGCGCCTGCAAATTTAACCATGTGCGTTTTCTCGAACTGCGCGGCATTACCGATACCGCCAATCATGATGCCCCTGCCGATTTTGAAACGAATCTTGCGCTTGTCATGGACAATCTGGTAGAAGTGCTGAGTGCTGAGTGCAAAGTGGAAAGTAAAAAGTAAAAAGGGTAGCCTAACAAGTTTGACTTTGCACTTTGCACTGATTGCCAAGCTAATTATTGTTTGCGAATGATGATGCCCATCGCCACAATCAAAAATAACGATCCAAGCAATGTGCGATCATTGAGTGGTTCGTTAAATAGCAAGGTGGCGATAATCGTAGCGGTGAGCGGTTCCATAAACGTGGCAATGCTAGCATGAGTGGCGCTGATGCTACGCATGCCAGCATAAAACAGCCCATAGGCAATGGCGGTTGGAAAAACGCCGAGATAAATAAGGCCGAGCCACCCCTCAACCGGATATTGCACGACCAAACCTGCCGACAACCCAATCCCCAGAAGCAACACCGAGCCAAAGGCAAAACCGGCGGTGGTGGTTTGCAATGGATGCACCCGCCGGTCGCCGCCCAATTTGCGCCCAACTAAGGTATTGATGGCATATAACCCGCCGGATAGCACCGACAGCAACACCCCGCCAAGCATGTCGCTTTGTTGGGCATTTTGGGTATTATTGGCGGGCACTTGTACCAGCAACACTGTGCCTATGATGGCAAGCCCCAAAGCCAGTAACACCAATGCTGGCGGGCGCTCGCGGGTGACAAGGCTAGACAGGACGGCCACGCTAATGGGGGCGCTGCATAAGGCTACCAAGGTTGAAATGGCGACCCCGACCCGCGGGATGGCTGCAAAATAGGCCACTTGGTAGAGCGCCACCAACGCTCCCGCGATTAACATACGCGGCAAATCTTGTCGTTGCACATCCCACATTCGCCGCCCAAGCGTAACCCAGCACAGCACTAACAATAATGGCACCGAAAGTGCCATGCGAAAAAACGCCACCGAGGTTGGGTTGGTTGGGCTGAGGGCATAGATGGTTTTGGCCGCAACTCCGCCGGTTCCCCATAGCACAGCGGCAAACATAACCATTAAAAGCCCACGTCGAGCATGATGTGTTTGCATTTAAATAATCCCCGGCAAAAACATGGTGCGGGCCACCACATCCCACGATGAAGCCTTGGCCAAGGCATAACCGCTGTCGAGCAAGGCTTGCCGCGCCGCGTCGCTACGCGGCAAACGTTCGATGATTTGATTCGCCACTTCCCAAGCGGCCCGCGCCTCAAGATCATCACGCTGCGATTGTCCAAGCCATCCCGCGCTATTGAGGTCAAGCGTGTAGGGCAACTGTGTGTAGTTGGCGATAATCAAGTTTTGGTCTGGCACTTTGCCAGATGCAATGATGCCTTTGCAACCGCATACATCGCTAATCACGCATAGCGCCCCAAATGTCAACGGCTCGATTTGGGCGATGCCGAATGGCTCGTAAATGCTTTGTCCAAATTCGACATCCGAGCCTCTGCGTAAGTCGCTAAACTCAATCCCTTCGGGGATAGCCCCACCCAAACGGTCGTGGCTAAAACCAAATTGATTGACGAACACAGCGCGTGCTGCGCGGGCGTAGCCATTAAAACTCATTATCGAATGCCAGAGTGGTATTTCTTGATCGACCAAATCGGGCATACCGCTGTAATGGTTGCGCGGCCAGCCGTAGGCTTGATGCATCCGTCGGGCATCGTTGGTTGAGCGGCCTTGCGCCAAGTTTGATGATACGACTAAAAAGGCGGCAGTTTCACCACGTTGCGCCAATAGATAATCGAGATGACGCATGACGGCGATGTCGCGCCACAAAGCCTTGCTTTGGGCCAAACGGGTGACATGGGTAAAGACCCAATTGGGGCGAAAACCGGCCAAGGCATGGGCTGCGTCTTTTAGTTTTTCACTGGCCGCATACCGTTCATCCAAATTAAAGCGTTGGCTGGGCACGCCGTTATAGGCCAAAGCAATTTCGCGCTGGCCACGTTGGCTGCGGTTTCTAAAACGCCAATCCATAAAACGCAATTCATCGGCGGTGACATCGCTGACAGCCAAAACGTAATCGCACTGAGCGGCGGTTTGGGTCATGGGGTGTTTAAAGTAACCCGATGAATCACCCAACACCTGCTCCATTTGCAAGCCGTGCCGCATGGCTTGGCGCATGATGTTGTAAAAGCGCACATCGTGCCCCGAATTGCCCTCAACGGCGGCGCGAACCGAGGCAACCTCGTGCGCAACGTAGGCGCTGGCAAATTCACCTCTTGCGCTTAATTCGGCGGCATACCACAGCGGCAAGCCCATAAATTCGTGGGCGATGATGACGGGCTTTGAGATTAAGGATTGGGGATTAGGGATTGAGGTTTGAGAATTAGACGATTCTATAGAATCCTTCATCCAGAATCTTTCATCCTTAATCCCTAAAATGGCCTGCAACGCCAAAAAGCTGGGCACAGCCAGCGCCATATATTCATCAAATTCGGGGTTGTTTTGGTAGCGGTTGCAATCAAGACCAAAACGTTCCCACACACCAAATTTAAAGTCGTTGAGTTTATAACGCGGTAAATCAGTTGCATCGACTAACAAGACCTCGTGCTCAGCACTGTTATTTGCATCGCCAAATGCACGGCGGGCATAGCAAATACGCACCTGCCAATCACGCTCAATGGCACTGAGCCGTAGTGCCAATTCAGCCGGACAACTCGACAAGTCACGATCGGCAAAATAGTAAAAATATTTTACGCCATTTTTAAGCGAAAAGAAGCGCTCCATTTCGGTGCTGTTGTTGGTGTGCATGGGGCCAACCAACACCGTGCGTTTAACTGATTTGACATAACTGGGTGCACTGAGCAAGCCATCTAACACCGCCCCAATCCCACCGATCTTAAGACCAGCCTCATGAGTGCTGTGAATTAAAGTTGAAAATTGGGTGTTAAATTCAGAAACCTCATCTTCCGTTCTTAATTTTTCATTTTCAATTTTCAATTTTTCAATATCGTCGCACCCTTTGCCACCTAAATGAGCCGTTAAACGGGCATAGCTGCCATCGGTATCTAGCACTTGTTGCCAATCGAGAAAAACATGGCATTTATAGCCGCCCAATTCAGCATACAAACCGCGATCGCGCAATTCGCTATTGCTGCGAATAAATTGCTGACCACTCATTTGATCGCGGAAAATGCTAAAGGCGTTGTCTTGAATATTTAGCCGTAGCGCTTCGATGAGCGATTTGCGTTTGCTGATTTGGGCTTTGCGGCTTTCGAGGGGTGCATCTTCATGGTCAAATTGGGGTTTAATTTCGGTTTCAATCTGCACCCAACCCGTCGCTTGGCTCATGCGATTGTTATAAAGGATGAGCGCTCGTTCAATGCCCCCACTCCCCTCTCCTTCTGGTATAGGGAAATGGGGGTGAGGGCCGATGGTGCAGTTGGTATAAGCAAAGACATCTTCATTGAGAGCGGTATCGTTGCCAACAAAGTCGTACAGCACAAAATGATCGACCTCGGCAAACATGGCGCGGCGCTTGAGCAAAGGCGCAATCACGCGCTCATGATGCTCCATCAATCCAGTATCGACTTGCTCGTCCCACATCGGGCGGCGAAATTCCATGCCATATTTTTCAGAAAAGCCCTCAAATTGCCCATGCCCAAACATGGGCAAACCGGGCAAAGTGGCCAGCATGACGCAAATGCCAAAATATTTTTCGCCACGTCCAAATTGCTCTACCGCCGTTTTTTCGTCGGGGTTATTCATAAAGCTGACATAACGCTTAAGAATTTGTGGGTCGAAGGCCATGGTGTCTTTGATCACGGCGCGATATCCGGCGTTCTTTTCGTCGCGCAACATGTGCATAAACGAGCTGTTATAAACACGGTGCATGCCCAAGGTGCGCACAAAATAGCCTTCCATCATCCAAAACGCTTCGGCCAAAAGCAGCGTGTCGGGGGCTTCGGTGGCGCAGCGGTCAACCACATCGCGCCAAAATTCGTTTGGCATCAGCGCGTCAAATTCGGCTTTGCTCATGGCATGGTTTTGGCGCGATGGAATTGAGCCGGTGGCCCCCGGCCCGGGAAACCACAAACGCTGAATATGGCGCTTTGCCAAGGTCATGGCCGCATCGAAGCGAATGACCGAAAACTGCCGTGCCACATGCAAAATGGTTTGAATGACGGCTTCGCGCACTTCGAGCTTAAGGTAGTTTAATTGAGCAGTGTCATTCCATGGGGTTGAAGTGCCGTCATTGCCATGATAAACATATTGGGTTTGGTTGGTGGCGTGGTTGTGCAATTTAAAAACGACCGCCGCGTCACTATGGTTCCAATAATGGTCTTCAAGATGCACGCTAACGCGGCTATCTGCCGACAAATCTTGGCCCGCAAAGGTGTAGCTGGGGTATGGCACTTGATCAACACTCAAAAACCAATCGGGGTGATCGGCTACCCAAGCCGAATCGATGCCCATATGATTGGGAACCATGTCGCTGGCGAGGCGAATACCGCGTTGGGCGGCACGGTCACGCAAATTGGCACAAGCCTCTGGCCCACCCAAATCATCGGCAATGCGATAATCGTGTAGCGAATATGCCGAGGCGACCGCATCGGTATTGCCCATCCATTGTTTAATTGTGCGCGAGGCTTTGCTGCGCTCCCATAGGCCAATCAGCCACAAGCCAGTAATGCCCCAGCGCTGCAACTGATCTAGTTCCTCATCGGGTATTTGGTCGAGCTGCGTAATATTGCGTTGATATTTTTTGCTCAATTGGTCGAGCCAAACATACGAATTTTTCGCCATCAACACCATTTGTGGCATCCATGCACGGTCGGGGGTGAATTGCTCTGGCTCAGCGGCCAGCTCGTCGTTGAATTGGGGGGGCTGGGCCGCCGAAAAACCATGCCCACCAACCGCATAACTGTCAGGTTGAACATTTGGCTGGTTTGTGGCGGCACTGGCTTGTTCGTTGGCGATCCAACGATTTTCATCATGCAATAAATGAATGACTTTTCGGGCATTGTCAACCAATTGGCTCAGGCGTTGCCGCCCTGAAAGATTAGGCCAGTGTTGGGCAATATGATCAAGCTGACCGATTAAATCATCGGGCGAGGCATTGAGCGGGGCATTTAATAATTCGAGTAAATTGTGCTGGGTTGGGCCTGCTTCTAATTTGGGTTGCTCGGCATAAAACGGTTGCAACCCTTTAATCAGTTGTTGGTAATGTGAATTAACCCCTTCGCCATTTAAAACCGCGTCATCAAACAAGGCCTTTAGCTTAATCGCTGCCTTATTTTGGTTGGTTAACCACACCAACACCAATGCTTCAAGCATATGTTCGCGGTTTGAAACGCCGTCTGTAACACCATTTAAATAGGTATCGGCGGCATATTCATCACGATAAACAACAGGTGGAGGAAAAGAGCGGACAAAATCGGTGAGTAAGCGCGCAAATGTGGCTTCGCCCAAACGCGCTCGCAACCATTCGCTCATGTTGGTGTGCAGTTGGGGCGCAATGTCGGTGCGGTAGGCGGCCAATATTTCGCGGGCGCAATCATCTAATACCGATAAGGCATACATTTGGGCTGGCAAGAGTTGCTCGCTGGGTAAGCGGCCATTGTTAATGCGTTTTGCTAAGGTGTAGGCTTCGGTAATATCAGTCAGAGGTAAATCGCCAAATTGGCTATAGGCTAGGTCTTCGAGTTGGTTTTGTTCACGAAATTGTCGATTGATATGCAATGCCATATGCTGATTGTATATGCAACATAGGCAAAACGACGAGTGAAATAGCTGCTAAAAATCGGAGGTTTTAGCGCAAGTCAAGGATAAGCGGATTTTTGGAAAAGAGTTATCTGGACAACGAAAATTGCATAACAATAAAAAAACACAAGCGTATGATGCTTGATCATACGCTTGTGCTGGGTGGGATGGGAAGAATATAAAAATTAAAGCAATTCGCGCTTCATCACATTTCTTTCAATCGATGGTGAGCCGAGACCACTAAATAAAAGTGACAAACATGCCAAAAGAAGCATCAACTCAAGCCGAGAGGCGTTCCAGCCGTTTGGTAAACCCAATGTCAAAAAGCCTTGTGGCCCGCTCATTTTGGATGCAAAAATAGCGATAAGCATATCGCAAATTAACAAAGCCGCCGCCAAACGGGTGCCAAAGCCCAAAAGCAGCATCAGCCCGCCAACCGTTTCGAGAATGGCGATGAATGAGGCCATGATTTCTGGCGCAGGAATGCCTAATTGTGTAAAAAATGCGACTGGTGGGGTACCTAATTTTGCAATTCCGGTGAAAAGAAAAGTGAGACCGGCCCCAATTCCTAGGAGTAATGGAATGAGCGATGTCTTATTTCCCAATGTTTTAGCTAGCATAAATTAAACCCTCTTTGAATAAAATAGATACTAGTTTTTCTCATCATTGTGTCGAGATCCGAATCTCAACCATAATTAAGACGAGCCTAATCATATAAACAATTCAATATCACGAATTGGATTTATGATGATGCCGATTAATTTGATTTATCCTTAAAATTTATTAAACATGGCAAAACGAAATTCTCATTGCAGCTATTGTGGTGCGCCTTTTGGCGAGGGCCAAGCTTGGCCGCGCACCTGCGCCAACTGTGACAATATCAGCTACATCAACCCCATTCCAGTTACGGTCGTGATGTTGCCGGTAGATGATGGCGTATTGGTGGTGCGGCGGAATATTGAGCCGCGAATCGGTTGGCTGGCCTTGCCGGGTGGCTATGTTAATTTTGGCGAAACATGGCAACAGGCTGGGGCACGTGAATTGCTCGAAGAGACGGGTTTTGTTATTAGCCCTGACGAATTGCAGCTAATTAATGTGCATAGCACCGCGCACGGCCAAGTGCTTATTTTTTCCAAGGCCCAAGCCCGCCGATGGGTCGATTTGCCACCATTTGTGCCCAATGATGAAACACAAGAGGTTACAATTTTGCGCCAACCCGAAGAATTAGCCTTCCCATTTCACACTCAAATTGCCAAAGATTTTTTAATGAGGTTAACATAATGCAACTACAACATAAAACCACACTCGTCACCGGCGCTGGCAGCGGCATTGGCCGCGCTATTGCAGAATTATTTGCCCAAGAAGGGGCAAAAGTCGTTGTGCATGATATTTCGCCTAATGCTAAAGCCGTGGCTGATGCCATTGGCGGCGTTTTTATACAGGCCGACTTAAGCGACCGTGAGGCTGTGCGCAACTTGGCTCAGCAATCGCTGGCTGCATTGGGGGGCCGCATCGATATTTTAGTCAATAATGCCGGTTTTCAACATATCGACAAAATTGAAGACTTCCCCGAAGATAAATGGGCGCAGATGATTCAAGTGATGCTAATTGCACCCTTCCAATTAACCAAAGCCTGTATTCCAGCAATGAAAACCAATGGCTGGGGGCGCATTATTAATGTGAGCAGTTTACATGGCGTGGTCGCTAGCCCATTCAAAAGCGCCTATATTAGCGCCAAGCACGGCATTATTGGCCTCACCAAAACGGTGGCGCTCGAAGTCGCCGAGGCGGGCATCACGGTTAATGCCATTTGCCCAGCTTATGTGCGCACTGCGATTGTTGAAAAGCAAATTGCTGATCAGGCTCGCACCCTCAATATTTCTGAAAATGATGTAGTTGACAAGGTGATGCTTGCGCCAGCAGCCATCAAACGTTTGATTGAGCCGAGCGAAATCGCCGATTTTGCGTTGTATCTTGCCAGCAATAAAGGCGCTATTATTACCGGGGCAACCCATATGCTCGATTTAGGTTGGACAGCGCGTTAATTTAAAGACATGAAATCGACAAAAAATGGCGCAGCGGTAGAAATAAGCGAGGCTCAATTCGCCGAGCGTGAACGTCGTTATCGCAGGCTTCCGACGCTGCGTTGTCAAAATGATGCTGATATTCGTAACTTTGTCAGTGATGTCGGTATTTGTATGCTTTTTCCGGTGCAAGGGATCGAGATGCCGAATGTGTATCATGCTGTCGCAGGTTATAACAAAGCCATGACCGCTAAACATGATGACCCGACCATTTCACTAACCTGGAACACCAAAGATCAATCACTCGATAAGCGTTGGTGGTTTTATGCCAAATACATACACGGCAAAGCAACGCTTATTTCGCTCGATCTACTGCCCTGTTTTTATGCTTTGTCAGAAAACTTGGGTGACGATGACGATTATTTACAAGAATATCGAGATGGCAAATTAAGCACCGATGCAAAAACGATTTACGAAGCGCTGCTCAAAGATGGGGCTGCCCATGCCATTCAACTTAAACGTGTTTCAGGTTTTTATGGTGATGAGAAAAAATCGCGTTTTGACCGTGCTTTAAATGAATTACAGTGCGGGCTAAAAGTGCTGCCGGTAGGTGTTGCCGAAGCTGGTGCATGGCGATATGCATTTATTTATGAAGTGCTTCAGCGTTGGTTGCCAGATGTGCCACAACAAGCCCAACAACTCAGCCGCAGCCAAGCCCGTCAAATAATCACCCAACGTTACCTGCAAAATGCAATCGTAACAACCCCAACCTCACTCGCTAAATTATTTGGCTGGACCCTGCGTGAAGCCCAAGAAACACTGCACCATCTTTCTTAGTTACGTGCTATTCTTTTATTGCAAATTGACAGGTGCGACCCAACAACCCAATCCGTCGTGTTGTCATCGCAAGGGACAAAGGCTGTGCCTATCCCAACGTCGAGTGCAAGGCTAACACCAACCCCGACCACAGAATATGTGGGTTATTTGTCGGTGCGCTCAATGCCAAAAAAGGTGTATTTGCCGATGGTGTTGAAGTAAATCCATCTGTCTGTTTTGAAAATAAAACAAGTAAAATAAACTTACATCGAAATCGTAAGGTGACCTTTGCTAACGTGGGATTGCCCACGTTAGCAAAGGTCACCTTACGATTTCGACATTACATCTTTATGTGATTTTTTGTATTTTAGCGCCGAGCAATTTGGGGGTCACGTTCACGCGGCAAATTGAACCAAACTGCATTACAGGCCGCAAGTTCATCTGCATCAAGCGTCATCCCCACACCCTTTAAGCTATCTCGTAATTGGGCTGCGGTGCTCGCCCCAATGATGGCAGTGGTAATATCGGGTTGCTGTAACACCCACGCAATAGCAGCATGGGTTAAGCTTTTGCCGCAGCTGGCAAAAAATTGGCTCAGTCGATCCACCTCATCAAAAATTTCATCATGCCAATAACGTTTCTGATACATCTCTCCGCGCCCTTCGCCCAAACCAAAACGTGTCCCAGCTTGAACTTGACGCTGCCCGTTATAACGCCCTGTTAACATGCCACCAGCGAGTGGGTTATACACAATCACACCAACCCCATGTGTGCGACACACCGGCAAAATTTCATCTTCAATCATACGAAAAAGTAGGTTGTAGCGGGGTTGAACGCTGTCGTAACGCGCAACATGGTTTAATCGGCTGGTCCATAACGCATCAGATAAAGCATGGGCAGGGTAGTTTGAACAGCCAATATAACGCACTTTGCCAGTACGCACTAAGTCATCTAAGGCCCGCAATGTTTCATCGATAGGCGTATTGGGGTCAGGCTGATGCGTTTGATAAAGGTCGATATAATCGGTTTGTAAGCGGCGCAAACTGGCATCACAAGCGCTGATAATATGTTTACGGCTGAGACCGCTGTCATTGGGTAGCTTTCCCATTGCGCCATAACACTTGGTTGCCAGTACAATGCGATCACGTGCATGACGCGTCTTCAACCAGTTCCCAACATACATCTCGGTCATGCCCACTTTGTCAGCCCCACCACCCAATGGGTAAACATCGGCGGTATCAAAAAAATTGACCCCAGCTTCATCTGCCACATCCATGATATCGAATGATGTCGCCTCATCACACTGGTTTGCAAAGGTCATCGTGCCTAAACACACCTCGGTTACTTTTAAGCCAGTTCGGCCCAATGATTTTATTTTCATCACTAAATTGTATGTCGGATAGTAAGGAAGCGTGCCGCCTTGGTATGCAAAAAAGGAGGGTCATAGACCCTCCTAAACTACAAATTTGGCTTATTTAAGCCCCGCTCGCACCATTTCCATGTTGCGGCGGTTTACCCCAGCATCGCCCCAGCCTAAACGCGAAGCCGAACGTAGATCAATGCGGCTATTCCCACTACCGTCGTCGCTAATCACAAATTCGGCATCATCAATGAAACTCATCCCCGGTGTGCGAAATTCGGCGTGAATATAGCCGGGTGTATTGGTAATAAGAGTGACATTGGGCAGTGATTTGAGAAAGC
Source organism: Chloroflexota bacterium (assembly GCA_018969115.1). GTDB lineage: Bacteria > Chloroflexota > Anaerolineae > J036 > Brachytrichaceae > AQU-03. Next base: position 12,453 of record JAGWYZ010000003.1, read on the forward strand.
TAACCAATTTATCTTGTGCCTGTGCCGAAAGCCCCGTTAATGCAATGGGGGCAATTTGGTGAATCGTCATCGTCGCGTCACTAGAAACACAGTTGGGTGATGATGGGCAGGGCGATAATTTACCATTTTGTAATCCAATTTTTGGCATAGGGCTTAGTGCTGCTACCAAATCACGTCGAAATAGAAAACCGATGCCAAATAAAATGGCAATAACCACTAAAAACATACCACATCCTCTGAATAAAAGTTTCATTAATATCTTGATTTTAGAAGGTATATCTGAGAGGTATTTAAAAATTCCCCTTATTCTTTCCAAGAAGTCACGAATGATTATTTGTTTGAAATTTAACCTTACTCATAACAAAAATACCTAATCGTTTTATTCAAATCATTCGGGTATTCCATCCTGTTTTTTTAAAGCAAATTGCTTTCTTTTTTTTTATTTCTTTTCGCAATAACAGTAGGGGCTGTGGATATGTGGGTATCTCATTGACACCAGAACATGCACTGTAATATAAATTATATTAACGTATATGTGCAGGTTAAAAAATAAAACCCAGTTATCCACATGAATATAACATGTGTAAATAAAAATTCACAAATTCTCAAAAAATAGCCCAAATTCACATAGAACACGCTTGTATACACATCGTGTTGATATGTTTATCCACAGTGTTGATATTGTTATGTTAATAATTTATGGAATTTTTCCAGGACTGGGGATAACTTGGGGACGAAAGTCAAAATTACAATCGTCTGTATCAAGCTGCGGAGGCCAGCGTTGCAGTGTTTGCCCACTATTTACTGTTGTGCTGAAGGGGATTGTTCCTGGCAAAGCTGTGGATAACCATTGTACGATATCCACAATGCCATCGTTTTGGTTGAGTAATAAGACTTGATCCCCTGTGTTGCTGAGGTTGATGCTGCCGTTGCTCCAAGCCAAATAGGGCATGAGATCAGGCACGTCAGGGTCATATTTCCCCATTTCAAACTGGGGTTTTTGACCATAATCTTCAAAAAATGCTAAAGCATTTTGAGCGACTACGACTACGCCCCCCGCTGCAATAACACTACCTGTGGGAAACTCAAACATGCCATCGCTGCCGTTTTTACCTACTGTTTCAGCATCACCAATTTTGTAATGGCTTAAATTAATAGGCGTATTTGTTGGGTTATAAATTTCGATCCATTCATGCCCAGCATCTAACCCAATTGGGTCAATCATTATTTCACTAATTAACAGATGATTAGCGGGGGTAATTGGGGTAACATTATGTAAGCTAAGTGGCAAATAAATTGCTTGAGATTGCCAAAAATCACTTATAAACATAGTGCGTAAATAACTATAAACCTCAGAAGATTTAATTAAAAGTGTCATTTCACGATTTCGTTTTGCACTCACTTCACTGCCATTCCATGACCCTATTTGTGCAAATTTGCGCTCACCGATGCGTATTAAAAATAATTTGTTGTGAATTCCATGCCCTGTTGGGTTGCCGCGACCAGCACGTATATCCCAGCCCATCTGACGGGCTAGTGTATTTAAATACAAGGTGGTGCTAATATTGCTACGTGCCCCAGCTCGATCATAATAGCTGTCTAATAACACCCGCACCGATGCGCCACGGGATGCAGCCCCCAGTATTGCATTAAGTCTTAGGTTGGGAGTGGCCTGTGGATTACTGTTGACCGCTCCCCAATAAGTTGGCTCATCAAGCTGTTGTACCAAAATTTCATCACCCGCGCCAGCTTGTTCCATTAGCTTAATGATTCCCCCATCTCTCAGGTTGCTTTCGGGCGATGTGGACAACTCAAGGCTAACGGGTGTTGAAACTTGTAGTGCTTGTGGATAACGCACAACATAACTAATCCCATTTGCCGGCGGTTTCAACATAAATTGATTGCTTGGCCCACCAAATGGCGTGCAAGTAGCACACCAACGGCTGATGTCACGATGATTGGGGCGAAAATCGGCTTCGAAGATATCGCGAGCACGCTTTACCAATGCTGGTGCTTGGGTTATGGCAATAATGCCGCGATGCCCGACCGTACCATCACTTTTGTCATCGGTCGGGTAGCCATTTTGCCCAAAGTTTTCAGACCCCAATACCAACGTTTTGTTATCAGCAATAATGAATTTGGCATGTAGTTCTTTATAGCGGTCATGGGCTTTGATGGCATCATCTGAGTGCATAAACCAACACCCACTATTGGGGTTCGATGAGGTACTGATGCGTTGACAAGCATAACGGGTTTCATCGGTTAGCCCGCCGCTGGGTGTGCCATCTAATAGTACACGCACTCTGACTCCCGCATCGGCTTTTACACGCAATATTTCGGCTAAATTGGCATGTTCAAAAGAATAACTTTCAATATCAATATGTTGGGTGGCGCTATTTAAAATGGGGACAAGTGCGTCGTAGCTGGCATCGGGAGCAATTGCAACTTCCACAGTTCCCATGTCATGCTCAGGTTGCGAAAACCGCTCTAATTGCCAGCCGGGAAATAATATTTTGCGCCCAGTGAGTTGGTTTACTGGGTCACTGAGCCAGTCTTGGGCTGTATCGCTGTCGCTCAAGGGCAGCTTGCGCGCCAAAATTTGACCATCGGCGGCAACAGATTGTGGGATGACATAAGGTTGTAAGGTCGGTCCATTCCAGCCAGATTGAGGGACACCATTGCCATATACCAGCGTGTCAATCACTGTGTCATCTTGCAAAAGCCTAATTGATCCACCGCTGTTGGAAAAAAGTAAATTTGTGCCACTCATCTGGTCATAACTTAAAGCCGGTGGGTCACCAAATTGACGTTGAAAAGCTTCTGGGTCGTTTGCAATCCAAGCGCGTTGACCAGCTGGCAGAATGGCACGTGGAAATTTTAGACGATGATTGCTTTGGTCAATTAAGCTCCATGTGCTATCGAGTGTAATGTCATAGTCTGTGGTGTTTGTTATTTGTACAGCTTCATCATTATTACTTTCATAGCCCCAGTAGTGTAATGCTGAAATAACAACGACAGGTAAATTTAACTTGGTTTTGGCATTAGGCTGAAACGCAAGGCTAGGGTGAATCGTTAATGAAAACGCACAAAACACTGATATCAGCCACCGCACTGAAAATCCATTTTGCATTTTGAGACATTTGGTGCTTTACATTAAAGCAAAACGCCGACAATAGCTGCTTGATATCTGATTTAGATAAAGGAAAGCACACAATAGTATGGGGGGAGGGGGACTATTGTGTGCTTTTTATTAAACACACAAATCTTTGCAAAAATTACGAAAGTGTTGTGTTTAACATTTTTATATTCTACTTGAAAGTGACACTTTGTATAGGGCTAAGTTTATTAGAAACCTTAAATTTACTTGATGAATTCTATGCTTGTAAACACTTTTCTGCGTTTTTAATAATTGTATAGATTTTTAAAAATATATAAATCGACAAATAAAAAGTAATAATAAAAGATTAATTCCAAATGATAAAAAAGTTTAATGTCACATATAAGGTTTATATGAAATCTCTTAGATGTTAGAGTTGGTAGATATGGTCAGATTACTTTTTGTTTAATGTCCTGCGAATTAGTTTGCCTACAGTCATATCATGTACGAAACCAATCCCTTCTTTTAGCTTGATTGGCTTGATCCCAAATATAGATTCGGTCGTATTATTTGTAGCGACGTTATCTACCCCAATTTGTGCTAATAAACTTGGCGTAACCGGGGGTTTGGGCAGGGTTTTATCCATAATGTTTACGGCTATTTTTAGTAATGGCACAGGCATCTTAAGTTTGAGGCGATGAATGCCCATTTCAGCCATAATGGCATCGATAATTTGCTCAAGTGTAAAGATTTCTGAACCGCAAATTTGCAATCGCTGATTAAGCGCTGCCGGTAAACTAAGTGATTTGACGGCACAAGCCGCTACATCTTGTGCAGCAATTGGCTGAAACCGTGATTGCCCATCTCCAGGCACAATCATCACTGGCGGTATTCGCGCTAAGCCAGCCAAGGTATTTAAAAATTCATCACCTGCCCCGAAAATGACCGAGGCTTCAAGAACTGTATATGGCATGCCGCTTGTCATCAAGTAATTGACCCCTATGCCTTGGCTGCTGGCAAGTGGGTAAGGTCTATTTGCATCTGCGCCCAAGCCTACCACCTGAACGACGTGTTTGACACCAGCATTTTTTGCCGCGTTTACAAGGTTGATTGTGCCTTCCGCATTTACTCGGTGCATCGTGACTGTGCCTTTGTCTCGATTCACGGCGGCTAGGTGAATAATTTGATCAACCCCTTCGCATGCTCGTTTCAGTGATTCTGGGTCGGTTACATCACCGATAAAAGGTTCGGCTCCTTGCCCACGAATCTTTGCACTTTGTGATTCATTGCGAATCAAGGCGCGTATTGGTTGTGTGGTGTTTTTTTTAAGTTGTGTGATGGTATAAGATGCGACGTAGCCGTTTCCACCTGTAACTAAAATCATAAATATTCTCCGATCACCAAACTCTACGCTTTTAGTTTAAATATTTATGAGTTTGAGGTAAAATTTATATAATCTTTGTTTATGGAAATGAGATTTCAATAACCCCCATGTGATTTGAGATGGGCTTTTACTGATTCTTCAAGGCTCATTTCTCCACGCATCACAGGGGCACGATAATTTTCATTCCATCGAAATAAATGAGAGCAGCCCTTCTCAAATTCGTCGAATACGAGTGGAGAAAGTGCGCCGGCTTCATCTAAATAACCACTTTCATAAAAATCACGGCGGGTGGCAGCACGATCATATTCAACCCGCACAATCTTAGCCTGCCATTCACTGTTGTGCCAAGTTAGTTGGGCATAGCCAGCTCTAGTATCGCGGTCAAATGGCATGCCGACCGATCCAACATTTACAACACAGGTGTTATGCAATTTGCGAACAAAGGGTAAATGCGTATGCCCTGAACAAAATAAACCCGGTAATGGCAAGCCAATTTGTGACATTAATAAAGTTTCGGGTGCATCTACAATCATGCTGTCACGAATATGGCGCATGGAAGCATGAGTGATGCGAATTTTGCTGTCATCGGGTGCAGTTTGTGTTAAATGAAAAGGTAGTTTGCCCAATTCGGTTACCGTTTCGCCTAACTGAGCAAATGTCCAATGAGACATGCGGTAGATTTCAAATTCAACCCCTTTAATGTCACGTTTTACGGTTAAATGTTCTAAAACATAATCTTCGTGGTTACCTCGCAGCACTTCCCACTTTTGGGATTGCTGCTTTGTTTTTACAAATTGAAAGCATGGCAATGGCATTGGCCCACGATTAACCACATCACCGGCTACAATAACTTGATCTGCCTGCCAGCGATCAATATGTTCTGCTACAGCTTCGAGCGCCCTAAAGTTGGAATGGATGTCGGCAATTACAGCTATTTTCACGTAAAACAATTGTAACGTTAATCTGAAACCGTAATGCGCTCTTTAATGGCATCGAAAATTACGTCTCCAATTCCACTTACTTCTTTTAGATCTTCAATCTGCCGAAAAACTCCTTTTTGTTGGCGATATTGCACAATTCGGTCCGCGGTTACATTTCCAATTCGCGGCAAAGTGGCAATTTTTTCTGCATTGGCCGTATTGATGTTTATTTTGCCAATGCTCACTGTAGTGCGGGGCGTTGTTGTTAATCTTGGGGGTTGGGTTGGCGGGATTGGTGTTGCCGTATTATTCGGGCGTGGTGTCGCCCGTGCTTCTCGTGAAATACGAGTTGCTGGCACACTTGGGGTTTCGATAAAGATGTCATCAGGTGTGTTGCCACATGCACACAAAATGATGAGTCCTAATTGTATTGACCTGATACGCATAAATTGGGGCATTATAGATAGCTTGTGGCTGGTACAATCTATATTCAAAATAATCATGAAAATTGTATTAATTGGTGCAAATGGGCAATTGGGGAGCGATCTGCGTGACGCACTTTCGCAACATCAAGTTTGGTCTTCAGCCCGTGTCGCACTTAGCCCCAAACACACATCTGAGAATACAGTACGGATGGATGTAACAGACTTGGTCATTGTGCACGAATGTATTCGCCGTATTAGCCCTGACATCATCATTAATACCTCAGCATTTCATCGAGTTGATGATATTGAACGAGATGCCTCACAAGCCTTATTGGTAAATGGGCATGTAGCACATCAGATAGCACGATTAAGCCGAGAGCTAAATTGTGCATTTTTGCATGTTAGCACGGATTATGTTTATGATGGCCTAAAACACGCGCCATATGTTGAAACAGATTTGCCAAATCCGTTAAGTGCCTATGGCTCTAGCAAACTTGTGGGCGAGCACTTAATTCGCGCGGCATGGCATAAACACTTTATTGTGAGAACTTGTGGTTTATATGGTTTTGCTGGGGCGAGTGGCAAAGGTGGCAATTTTGTTAACACGATGTTACGGCTGGCTCGTGAGAATAAAGCCATTAATGTTGTGGCAGATCAAATCTGTACCCCCACTTTTACCAAAGATTTGGCACAACAAATTGCCCTTTTAATTGAATCAACCCAGTATGGCCTGTATCATGCTACAAATGATGGCGGTTGCTCGTGGTATGAATTTGCTGGTGAAATTTTTAGGTTGGCTGGTGTTTCACCTCAATTATCACCCATTACGAGTGCTCAATTTAATGCGCCAGCCACTCGCCCACCTTATTCGGTGCTTGAAAATGCACACCTAAAAACAATCGGTTTGGATCGAATGCGTCATTGGCGCGAGGCTTTGGCGGAATATGTGCACCATATTGTTTCACGTGAAACATCAACTACGAGCTAGCGGCTCGTCAGTGGTACGTTGCGATTGTTTTGTACCAGCAAAATAAAACGGCCATAAGTATAATCAACTATGGCTGTTTTTACGCGCCCAGCAGGATTTGAACCCACAACCCCTTGATCCGAAGTCAAGTGCTCTGTCCAGTTGAGCTATGGGCGCATAGTTGAAAATTATAGCATGTCCATTACTGCCGAAAATCAAAAAAAGAAAATTTTTGTATCGATAGAGATCTGAGATCAATAAACGATTGCTGTATCATTTGTATATGGAATTCCAATCATTTGATGCCTATTTAATCGAACATCGTGAACGTTTGTTAGAAGACTATAAAGATTTTTTGCGGCAACCTAGTGTTGCGGCAACCGGGCAGGGGATCGTAGATATGGCGGCATTGGTTGCTCGCCGTTTGAGTGGCATTGGCTTTAGTGTAAAAGTAGTGCCCACAGAAGGCGATGCGCCGCCCGTGGTGTGGGCAGAACTGGGCGAAGGCGACAAGGAATTATTGATTTACAACCACTATGATGTGCAACCAGCCGAGCCTCTTGAGTTGTGGGAATCACCGCCCTTTGAGCCAACCATACGCAATGGCAAAATTTATGCACGTGGTGCGTCTGATGACAAAGGCGAATTAGTGACACGTATTCATGCCATCGAAGCTTGGCTAAAAACCCAAGGGCCACTGCCATTCAAAATTAAATGGTTGATCGAAGGCGAAGAAGAAATTAGTAGCCCACATTTGCATGGGTGGGTTGAAAAACATATTGATTGGCTCAAAAAACCGGATGGTCGCCCGATGGATGGCTGTATTTGGGAGTTTGGTGGTTTTGATGATAAAGGGCGTTTTACTTTAACGATGGGTGTTAAGGGGATTTGTTACCTCGAATTACACGCAAAGGCTGTTTCCCATGATTTGCATTCATCGTTAGCCGCGTTAGCACCGAATGCGGCTTGGCGTTTGACATGGGCATTAAGTACCATTAAGAATAGCGATGAACGAATTCTGATTGATGGTTATTATGACCATGTAAGACAGCCGACCGAAGATGAGTTAGATGTGTTATTTGCGATGCCATTTGAAGAGCAGGTGATGAAAGAGAAATGGCAAATTTTAGATTTTGTTACTGGTGTCACGGGTTTTGACGCAGTCAGACGTCTATATTTTCAACCGACTGCCACTATTTGTGGGCTTACTAGTGGTTGGGAGGGTGTTGGGGCAAAAACCGTGTTACCTGCAAAAGCGATGGCTAAAATTGATTTTCGACTTGTGCCCAATCTGACCCCTGAAATTGTGGTCGATTTGTTACGCAAACATCTGGATAAACACGGGTTTAATGATATTGAAATTAAACTGTTGGGCGGATATCGGGCTGAAATTAGCGATGTAAATGCCCCAATTGTGAGTGCATGTGCCCGCGCTAGTGAAATTGTGCACAAACAAACACCTGTAAAACAATTATTGAGTGCCGGCAGTGGACCGATGTGGTCATTGTCATCGTTTATTGGTGGCGTGCCAGTCGTTTGCGCTGGTATCGGGCATCCTAATGCGCTTGTGCATTCGCCAAACGAGAATGCCATTATTAAGAACTATGAAGAAGGCATGCGTTACTTTGGCGTATTTATAGATGAATTTACAAAATAAAGTGATATTAAGAAATCGGGTTTCTGTAAGAAACCCGATTTCTAACACAAGTGACAATGTTTCACGTGAAACATTATGAAAATCGATTTTTTCGCAAAATCACCCAAATAATGAGTGGTGCGCCAATTAATGATGTAACTGCATTTAGCGGCAAAACAATCGAAATACCTGGAAGTTGGGTTAAAAGGTCAAAAACAAGTGCGAGCAATGCCCCTAAGATTGCGACTGCTGGAATTAATCGGCGATGGTCTGATGTATTAAGTAATGCACGAGCGAAATGAGGAACAGCCACCCCCAGAAAACCAATTGGCCCACAAAACGCAGTGATAGACCCGGCCAATAAACTTGCACTGGCGATAATCCACCAACGGGCTTTGCGCACATTAACTCCCATACTGCTCGCATAATTTTCACCCAGCAAGAGTGCATTTAACGGTTTTGCACAAAAAAATGACACAATTAGCCCTAAACAGACAGCAGCCGTTAATGTTGTCAGGTTATCCCATGTTACACCACCAAAACTGCCGAGTAACCAACCACTAAATGCTTGCACTTGCTCTGGCACGCTCATGTATATCATCAAGCTGACTAAGGCGCTGACTGCATAACCCATCATGAGGCCAATGATGAGTAAGGCAACCATATTTCGTAAATTGCGTGAAGCGAGCATGACTAGCATAAAAACGAAAGCTGAGCCAAGGCTGGCAGCCAAAATAAGCCCGACACCCCCAATCACGTCTAGCCTCGGCAGTAGTGCTTTACCTGCTACGCCTGTCCCCAATATCAAGATTGCTACTCCCAATGTTGCGCCTGAACTGATGCCTAGCACATATGGATCTGCCAAAGGATTGCGGAAAATAGTTTGCATATTTAGCCCACTAACGGCTAAACTGGCCCCTGCTAAGACTGCTGTAATCGCCTTGGGCAAGCGCAATGTCAAAATAATTGTAGACCATGTGTCGATATCGGCCTCGCCGCCTAAAAAAACGCGAAACACATTATTAAGCGGAATACTCACTGGCCCGACAGACACAGACAAAAAAAACGCTGCAATTGTTGCAGCGAATAAAAACAATAACCATAAATGACGCTTTAACACAAATTAACCTAGATTTTTGTCTTTAAACCAACCTGTTGCTTCAATTTGAGCCGCAACATGATCTAACTCTGCATCCATAATCGCCTCCCAATCGACAGACTGACCCTGCCAGCCAATTGATTGTAGCCAAGTTTGGCGATAAGCTGTATTTTTGAGCAAATCATGTAAATACACGCCAATTACATTCGCTTGTTGCCAACCTAGCGCATTTGATGTATCCAATTTTTCTGCTTTTTTCATTATATTGGCTGAATTATTGCTTAAACCTAATAAATGTACTTTTGCGTGGTTGCCTGCAATCGTATGCCCATGATGAATTTCATAACCTTGTAACTTTCCCCCATTTACCCACTGTACTGTACATTGTTGCGTGATTTTATGTGGCAACAATTCAGTTGAAACATCGAGCAAACCTAACCCGGTCATGTCTCCATCTTCTAAGTTGTGAGGGTCGCGCAATTCTTGGCCCAATAATTGCATACCACCACATATCCCTAAGATCATTTTGCCACGCCGTGCCGCCTGTGTGATCTCTGCAGCTAAACCGCTGTGACGCAAATAATGCAAACTTGCGGCTGTATTTTTGCTGCCTGGAAGAATAATTGCATCGTAGTCATCTAAAGATTCACGTTCTCGGACAGGAACCAAATTTATGCCTTTTTCGTCTAATAATGGGTCAAACTCATCGAAATTGCTGGCATAAGGATAAGCAATAAGTGCAATATTAATGGTTTTTCCATCTTTTTTCAATGAAGAATGGTGATGCAGCGCATCTTCTTCAGCAAGCCGATGAGGTAACATTGGCACAATCGCGACAGTTGGCACACCTGTTTGTTTTTCGAGCCATTCCATGGCATCTCCTAACAATTTGGGATCTCCACGGAATTTATTAAGCACAAAACCTTTGACCAAAGTTTGCTCTTTGGGGCTAAAACACATAAAAGTGCCTAAAAGATGTGCAAATGAGCCGCCGCGATCAATATCTGAAACCAGATAAACATCAGCCTGACATTCAAGCGCGACGCTCATGTTGACGATATCACGTTGCCGTAAATTTATTTCCGCTGGGCTACCTGCTCCCTCAATAATAACCAAGTCATATTCATGAATGAGGCTGTGTAGTGCATTACAAACGATTGGCCATAATTTGGGCATTCGCTCCATCCACACGGTTTTTGTGATTTCAGGGTCATATTTGCCATTGACAATCACCTGACTAAAGGTATCGCTGCTTGGTTTGAGCAATACCGGGTTCATGCTTACTTGTGGTGTTACTCTTGCTGCGAGGGCTTGTAAATATTGTGCCCGCCCTATTTCGCCGCCATCTGGGGTAACGGCGGCGTTATTGCTCATATTTTGGGCTTTAAATGGGGTAACCCGCACCCCACGATTTGAAAATAATCGACAGATACCAGCGCTCAAAAACGATTTCCCCGCATCACTGGTACAGCCCATAATCATAATTGGGCGATATTTGCTCATGGGCGTGTTTGAGCACAGGCTGACCATAGGCCTGCGCGGGCGCTAACTGCAGTTTGTTGGGCCGCTGTTAGTCGTTCGGTTAGTGTTGTGTTTAATGCTGTTGGTTGAATGCGTGCTGCGCCTTTGCTCAATAACTCTTCATTGATGAGTTTGTTGTTGCTCAGGTAGACCAATCGCAATAAATTACCAGCTGAATCAGTATTTGTGGTGCTTTGCTCGAGTGTAACCGTTTGCCCAGTAACCATTTGACGATTTAATGTTGTCGCATTTGCCGCATAGCATTGGGTGCCAGTGGGTGCGCTGATGCCTAAATAGCGTAATCGTCGCCGCGTAGTACCGATCGTGACATCAATCGTGTCCCCATTTATGACTGCTGCCACCTTGGCTATGGTGAGTGGCCCACGAGTTGCGGTTGGTGCAGTGGTAGGGGCCGCAGTCGGTGCAACTGTTGGTGTAGGCAAAGGTGTTGCTGCGGGTGATGTTGTGGCTGTTGCTGTGATCGTTGTTGGAGATGGCTGTGCCGTTAGCATGGAAGTTGTGTTTGCGTTGGAGGGAAGTGTTGATGTGGCTTTGATAAGCGTAATAGGAACCTCGGCCAAAGTTGGGGTTGGCGTACCCCCCATTATTCGATTAATGACATTATCTAACGCAGTGTTTGGTCTGGCTGATTGTGTGCCACGTACCATCGGCAAAATAAATAATGGGCCAATAATGAGCAACGCACAAAGCGGCACGATTACAAAGGCTGCTCCCGCTGCGGCACAGCCAGCAGCCAATTTTGATGGCTGTGCTTTATTGTTTGGGTGACTGTGCTTTTGTTCTTGAATAAATGGGCGACGATTAGGCATATGAGATGCGCTTGATTATGCCATTATGCCAGATCGTAGGGCTGCAATCGGTTAACGTTGGTAGAATAGTGCAATCAGTATGTTGATTACGACACTTGTATTTTTCTTTGCATTTGGATTGTTGTTACTATTGGGGCGGCAGGTTCACCGCGCCATGCATGGGCTTGCCTTGTTATTGACCAATAACTACCAGTCAGCTGCTTTTCTTTATGCCTTGCCATTGTTACCGGGGGTGGCTTTACATGAAATTAGCCATGCTGTTATGGCTTTGATTCTGCGAGTGCGAGTGCGTAGTTTTACATTAGTGCCACAACGCAAGGCTGGCTCAATTACCCTTGGCTCGGTTGAGGTGAATCGTGCCGATATTGTGCGGATGACGTTTATTGGCTTGGCCCCAATGCTGGTCGGAATTGTGGTGCTAACGATGATTGGTTGGTATGTGTTTGATATTGGGCGCTTGACTAAAACCATTGTGTCTGGTGATTTTCGCCAAATTAGCAATCAAGTGATGTTGGCGACACAGGTTGGTGATGCCTACTTATGGTTTTATTTGATGTTTGTGGTTGCTAATGCCATGTTGCCATCTAGCTCAGATACAGTTACACTTCCCCCCGTGTTACTTTTTTTAACTTGTATTTTTGCTACAATAGTGTTTGTCGTTGGGTTTGATTGGTTGCGTTATGTGAAAACTGGGGTCGTATCTACCATGCAGTGGCTTTCAGCCGTATTTATTTTGACCTCATTTATCAATTTGTTGGTGTTAATTCCATTGTGGTTTTTGGTGCAAATCTTTCAAAAACTGACAGGCCGGCAGATTGTGTATTAAAGCAATAATGATGACTTATGCCGACCTGCTGTGGCTTACCCTCAGCGCCCGTATCGTAACCCCCGAAAATATGGGCGTGTTAATTGTTGGCTCAGCCGCAACTGCCATACCCACGCCCATCTATGGGGCGCAGGTGCAACCTATGCAGCCTGTGCCCGTTTGCTTTGGCATCCCTTTAATAACAGAGCCATATGCTTTTATTTTGAGCAGTGTGTTTACCGAGCGTAATACCCAAATTCGATCATTGGCAGCGTATGGTTGGATTGAAGATAACTTTATTTATGAGCCACGCGCCGAGGTCATGGGCATTACATCGATTGGTACTCAGCCGGTGACATTTGTGCGTGACCTTGATTTAGATATCCCCCCGATTGCGTATATGCCATCGGCTAATGCCCCATCAACTTTGATCAGGCTATCTGGGGTTGTTATTGCTTCTTTTGAGCATACTGGCCCCGCATTGCAACTTGAAGGCACCATGGCGGCTTTGGCGGGCATTAGCAGCGCCGAGCCAGCATTTGGAGCGATATTGCGGGCCGAGGTGGCGGGTGGTTTATCGTTATGGGCGGCGCTTAAGCCGCGCCGACGTAGCATCGACCCTGTGCTCGTCACCTTGGCAGATGGTTGGTCACTTCTTGCCCGCGCTGCACCATGTATTCTTGTGAATCCACAGCATACTGATAATACACTCATCCAGCAATTATTGGCGGGCTAGTCACCAAATATCGACTGCTTTGTGCGCGTTCCCAGACACGCATTTTGGCCTACGCAAAATGCGTGTCTGGGAACGCGCACTAAGCACCGCAGATAAAGGTATTACCCAGTCAAAACCTTAACTGGCTTTACTGTTCCGCCATTTTCGGGTAGCCATTGCCCAATCCCTAAAAACGCATCCCACGTATCATAGACGCGACAAAATCTTGCTTGAGGCGAATCACCTATGATCGAAGCTAAAACGCTTTGCCCAAGCAAAAAACGGGGTGTTGTGGCACTGCTTAATTGCACCTTGGCAAAAGATTGGACTGCACGATCGGCTGGCAACAGTTTTGCCGGTGAAATCTGATCGATAGGTGTTGCTTCATCAACCGAAAATGGACCAATATGCGTGCGGCGCAACATGGATAAATGCCCACCACAGCCGAGTTGTTCTCCAATATCACGCGCCAATGAGCGAATATAGGTCCCCGACGTACACCGCACAGCCATTTGTAAATAGTCGCCTTCTATCCTTAGCTCTAATTCGCTAACGGTTACTTGTCTTGCCTCAAGCGCTACCTGCTCACCTTTGCGAGCTAAGACATAAGCGTGTTGTCCATTGCGTTTAATGGCCGAAAACTGTGGGGGAATTTGCGAGATAAGCCCTGAAAATTGCTGTTTAATGTATGTTAATTGGGCCGCGCTAGTGTTGGGTACGGGTCTTTGCGCAAGAATTTCTCCATCGCTGTCATCGGTATTGGTGCTTATGCCTAGGGTGATGGTGGCGACATAACGCTTATCTTGCCCAAGTAAATATTCACTTAGGCGGGTAGCCGGTCCGATGCACAAAATAAGCAGGCCAGTTGCCAAGGGGTCGAGCGTGCCGCTGTGACCAATGGCGCGAGTATTGAGCGTACGACGTGCTCGTGCAACAACATCATGCGAAGTTAGCCTTTGCGGTTTATCAACTAAAAGAATGCCGTTCAAATTTATGCCTCGGCAATAACGCGCCGTAGTTGGGGTACCACTTGATTGACGACATCGCGCATTGGGCCGGGCAAGGTGCAGCCTGCGGCTGGGGCATGACCGCCGCCGCCAAACTCAAGTGCCACCTGCGATACGTCGTATCCCGGGCGGCTGCGCATACTTACTTCAATTTTGCCTTCAGGGTTTTCGGTAAATACCGCTGCAATTTTGGCTTCGTGGGTGTTAATAAGCACAGAGACCAATCCACCATCACCTCGGTCATCTTTTAAGCCCAATTCTTGGCGCAATTTACGTGAGATGGTCGCGTAGGCCAAGCCATCTTCCATCTTAGTATTGCGAATCCCTTCGCCCAATACGCGAATATTATCGAAGGGCTGTGTTACGACAGCTTTGTTGATAATTTCCATCAATGGTGCACCGGCTTTCATCAAGATCATCGCCGCTGCCATGCTATCGGCAGTGGTGCTGCTGGTACGAAATGCTTGTGTGTCGCTCACCAAGCCAGTTAATAATGGGCTTGCAATTTCGGGTGAAATAGCAATTTTTAGACGTTGCAGCAATTGCAAAATTATTTCAGCCGCAGATGCCACCTCGCCAATTACAATATTAACATTGCCATAATAGCTATTGGTGATGTGATGGTCGAATACCAAAATGGGCAAATGCCCATGCAAATCGTTTTGATAAATGCTCCCCAGTCGTTTTAAGTCACTGCTGTCTATCCCGACCACCAAATCAAAATTGCCATTCACCTTGGTGCGAATCTCATTAAGCCCAGAAAGATAAGCAAATTTAAGTTGTGGTTTGTCTTGGCAGGCTGGTATCACCGTTTTGCCCATGGTGCGCATCGCATGGGTAAAACCCAGTAAGCTTCCAATGGCATCGCCATCTGGTGAGACATGGGTAATGGCAAGAATGTGCTTGGATTGCCTGAGAAGTTGCTCAGCCTGTTGCCAATCTTGTTCAGAAGCGCGCTTATAACCAAAAGAAGACATCATTATGTAGGGTATTTTGTTGCGTACTAAACCGATAAATGGGGTTTAGAGTGCAAGAGGGTCATTGAGTTTATCGATCAATTGTTGCATCCGCTCACCACGCTCTAGCGATTCATCATATTTAAACTGTAATCGTGGGGTGTTTTTTGTGCGCAAACGCAAGCCCAATTCGCGGCTCAGCCAGCCACCAGCACTAATTAAGCCTTGTAAAGCGCGGTCTTTGGTGGCTTCATCGCCGATAACGCTAAAGTAGACATAAGCATAATGGGTGTCTGCCGTAACTTCTACATCAGTCACGGTGATGCCTTGCACTCTGGGGTCATTAATTTGTGTTTCAATAAGAGTACACAGATGGGTTCGGACTAGGTCGCTGATGCGACGCTCATATTTTCTGCTCATTATCAAAAAGTGGGGTAGATGAAATAAATTTTTGTCGAAATCTCTATAGCAATCTGTTGGAATTTAAAGCCCAATCCCAACAGATTGCTATAGAGATTTCGATGTTGCCTCTTTATCGGATGCCCTAACTATCTGGCTTGTTCTTCTTCTACATAGACTTCGATAATATCGCCGCCTTTATAGGTTTCAAATCCATCTACACTCAGACCACATTCAAGTCCAAGCTTCACTTCACGAACATCTTCAGTTAAACGCTTAAGTGTTGCAATTTTGCCTGTGTATTCAATCTTGTCGCCGCGCATCACTTTGGCCATGGCGCCACGTTGCACAACCCCATTGCGCACCACACAACCGGCGATTACCCCCAATTTTGATATTTTAAAGGTGGTTTTTACTTCTGCGCTGCCAATAACCCGTTGCACAATCTTTGGCGGTAGCAGACCCTTCATCGCTAATTCAACATCTTCAATGAGTTTGTAAATAACCTCATAGTGGCGAATGTCGACTTTACTGTCTTCGGCCTTGCGGCGGGCCATGCCATCCATGCCTACTTCAAAGCCCAAAATCACGCCACCAGAAGTCATCGCCAAATCGACATCGCTTTCGGTAATATTTCCAATGCCTTGTTGAATAATGTCAAGGCGAACTTCGCCATTGGGCTGATTGAGCCGATTGAGCGACTCAATAATGGGTGGCAACGAGCCTTGGTTATTGGCTTTTAGAATTAAGGTCAGTTTCTTAGATTTACCAGCCTTTGCTTGCGCAAAATATTGATCGAGTGTGACCGCCCGCTGTGGTGTAGCCGATCCACTTGAAACCTTACTATTGGCGCTGCGTTGTGCCGCGACCACTTTGGCGGCACGCTCATCCAAAAATACTTCCAACACATCCCCAGCCGCTGGTACATCTGACAAACCAATGATACTGACAGGCGTAGATGGGGTGGCTTTTTTGACCCGGTGACCACGAAAATCAAACATCGCACGCACCTTTCCAAATACTTGACCTGCGACAAAGGCATCGCCCAAATTTAATGAGCCATTTTGAATTAAAACGGTCGCAGTTGGGCCTTTGGCTTTGTCGAGTTTGCTTTCAAGAATCGTGCCAACGGCAGGTGCATCTGATTTTGCCCGAATTGAATCGAGCGATTCTGCTGTTAACAAAACGCCTTCAATTAGGTCTTCGATCCCAGAACGTTGTTTTGCTGATACAGGTACTACCATCGTATCGCCACCCCAATCGTCTGGGGTCAAACCAGCTTCTGCCAATTCTGCTTTTACGCGATCTGGCGCAGCATTGGGGCGGTCAATTTTATTAAGTGCCACAACAATGGGCACTTGGGCGGCGCGAGCATGAGCAATAGCTTCGCGTGTTTGTGGCATCACACCGTCATCAGCCGCAACAACCAAAATAGCAATATCGGTGATGTGTGCCCCGCGTGCTCGCATGGCAGTAAAAGCCTCGTGACCCGGCGTGTCGATAAAAGTCACTTTGCGACCCAAATGTTCAACCTGATACGCCCCGATGTGTTGTGTAATGCCGCCAGCTTCGCCTGATGCCACATTCGATTTACGAATTGCATCGAGCAATGATGTCTTACCGTGATCGACATGCCCCATCACCGTGACAATTGGTGGGCGCATATCGGTCATATTGATGCCTTCTTTGCTTAACAGGCGTTGTCGTAACGTTGATGGTTTTGCAGAAACTTTTTTGCCATCAAGATCAACTTGTGCGCTTGCTACACCTACTGCCGTCGCCGCAATCTCATCCATAATGCTGCTAACGATAATTTGCTTGGGCTTGGCTTCAATGTTAAATGCAGCTGCAACAATCGCCGAGCTATCATAATCAAGTTGCTGATTGATATTAGCCATCACCCCGTTATTCATTAATTCACGAATCACGTTAATTGGGCTAACATTCATTAGCGTTGCGAGTTCTCGAACCGTAATGGATTCTGGCAACTCTAAAACTTTTTTCTGAGGAGGCTGAACTGGGGCTCTACCCATCGGTGGGCGCGGGCCATTATTATAGGGTGGGCGTGGGCCATTACTATGCGGTGGGCGTGGGCCATTATTATTGCCTGATGATTGTGCTCCGCCATCTGATCGGCGGGTAAATTGCCCTTTGGGTCCTCGATTTTGGATGGGTGGTCTGTTATTCCCGCTATTGCCCCCACTCGGACGCGATTGTTGGGAATCTCCCGTCCTCACTGGATCTTTTGTCACTGTCGCCATATACACACTCCTCTTAATATAAAAATAAAAAACGCAGGCACTGAGCCTGCGTTCGGCGACGCACTCCTAGAGGCGACTAGGGTGTCTAGTCGTCTAATAGATTTGGTTCCCTAATCTGTTAGATTCATAAATTGTCAGTTAATTGACTAGAGAAACACGTCGATGCAGGCACATCCAACCCCCAATTCTAATTCACAATTCTTTATAATTTGATTTGAATGGCAATTATGCAAAGTATTTAAGCTAACTCTAGCCAATTAATCAGGAAATTCGTTAAAAAAGGCTAAAATAGCTTTGGCATCTTCAGGTTTTAGGGGTTGCTCAAATTGATTTTCGATGCGTTTATGCTTAATAGCATTTAAGATAGCTGTTTTACTTTTGCTAATATAGGCCCCTCTGCTGCCATTTAATTTGCCTGTCGGGTCTACCACAATATGCCCCGTCGGTAGACACACCAAACGAATCATTTCCCGTTTTGGCTGTTGGGTTTGGGTTCCAATACACGTGCGCATTGGCACATGTTTAGGTTTCTTCGTGCCTTTGCTTGTCATATATTATAGAATGCCAAAATCACTAACTTGCTACCTTGCTGAGGGTGGGTTCGTGATTTTGGCAAAGCTTATATGTTTATTCTTCCTCGTCTAAAATATCGAGCACACGCCCGGGTTTGCGGTTGCGTTGAATAACGGTCCGGCCCAACGCTTCATCAAATACAAGAACGCGATCTTTGGCAGGTTTTTTGCCACCAGCTTCTTTCTTTTTGGCAGCCGCCGCCCGCCCGCGTGGCGTATCATCTTCTTCATCAACAATATCATCTTCATCTGGCTCATAATTGCCATATAAAGTGTCCAGATCATCTTCTGGCGCAGGTTCTGTTTTTGTTTTTTGTGAGGCGGGTGTTGCTGCGATTGGGGCTGGCTCAGGTGGTACAGGTCGACCGATCACTTTATCGAGCGCGGCTTTGATTTCAGACAAAGCTTTTGAGCCAATGCCTTCGATGCTGAGCAACTTTTCGTCGCCACGCAAGCTATATTCCATGAGCTTACCCACCGAATCTACCCCACTGGCGGCGATATGTTGGGCTACCCGTGGTGATAATTCGAGTACACTCAATGGAATTGCGTAAGTGTCAGCCGGTACGCCGGGGGCAACGACCAGCGGCACTCGGGTATTTGTCGATTTGCTTACATCGGCTGCCACTGGTTTTACAGCACCGCTGCCAGCATGAGTAAACAATTGAACCGCATCAAGCAAACGCTTGACCATTTGAAATTCTTCGCCGCTTAATGGTGAAGGCATCAGACGTTGGCGAACCATTAGCTCACGTAGCACAGGCATATTTTGCACCATGCCAACCCCAACGTAAGCCTGTAATGCTGTGCTTTCGTTTAGCAAATTTAGCGCATCGCCCATTGCTTCGGTTACGCTTTTGATATCGATACGCCAACTGGTGAGTTTGGCCGCTAGCCGAGCATTTTGACCTTCGCGTCCAATAGCAAGCGATAATTCATTATCGAGCACAATAACAGCTGCACTTTTGCTCTCAATACTGCCCGGATACACCGACATTGGCTTGGCAGGGCTAAGTGATTTGCTAATGAATTGAACGGGATCATCGCTATATTCGATAATATCGATCTTCTCGTTATGTAATTCATTGACAATTGTTTGAATACGCGCCCCGCGTTGTCCAATACACGCGCCGACGGGATCAATATTGTGTTCTTTGGCAATCACAGCCACCTTTGAGCGTGAGCCAGCTTCACGGGCAATCGCTTTGATCTCGATTGATCCTTTTTGAATTTCGGGGATTTCAAGCTCAAGTAACCGCCTTAACATGCCCTTGTGCGTGCGTGAGAGATAAATTTGCATCCCTTTAACCCCACGTTTAACCTCAGATACATAGGCGCGTACCCGCTGTTGTAGCTCATATCTTTCGCCAGAAATCTGATCTTTTTTAGGCAAAAGTCCTTCTGCGCGTCCCAAATTGATGACCAAACCACCCCCGGCCATGCTTTGCACCACCCCGGTCACAATCTCACCTTCACGCTCAGAGAATTGGTTATATTGGAAATCGCGCTCTGCTTCACGCAATTTTTGCACGATCATTTGTTTGGCGTTTTGGGCGGCAATCCGCCCCAGTTCTTTGGCTGTAACGTCAACCATGACTGTATCACCAATTTGAGCATCTGGGTAATCGGTCTTTATTTCTTCTTCTAGAACCTCTGTTCGTTCATCATAAAGTGAGTCGACGACTTCTTTCTCGACGAATACGCGCATAGACCCATTGTCAATATCTACTTTGACCGCAACTTGTTGACCATTCATGATGTTGGCATTTTTGCGATATGTTGTCGATAACGCACTTTCCAACACTTCAGTGACGATCTCGCGTGGCAAGCTGCGCTCTGAAACAATTTGGTTGAGTGCCAAAATGAAATCGCTTTTCATAATTTATACCTATCAAACCTGTTTTCGCTACCCGATATTCCTTGCCGTTAGAAAAACAAAAGTGGGTTGTTCGCCCACTTAATCATCACGCTACCGGATAGGTATGTATACCAATCATACCAACAACAAAAGCCTTTGTCAATAAAAATTGATGGGATTGATTGTCCCAAAAGCCTTTTTTACAAAACTGTCAAGTTTTTGTCAGGTTAAACGATATGAAATGGGCAAAGCCCTAGCCTAAAATTACACTCAATTTATTCAAATTCTGCCCGAAGGAAATACCCTCGTTTGATCGATATTTTGATCGATATATAGTGGGCCTCGAAAACCAGACATGAAAAAGGGCTAAATTCAGGTAGAGTGAAAACAACAATGAAGAAACAATTTACACCCACCTGTAAGTCTGAAGTAGCCCGTGAGCTACTACGAGGAGAAGAAAAAACAATAGCACAAATTGGCAGTGAATGAAAGATGGGGCCAACCCAGTTGAATCAATGGAAACAATTTGTGATTAATGGCTTGGTGCGCTTATGTGAAGATAGACAACGTGAAATTGAACAGGTCAAAAAGCAGAATCAAATAGAAAAATGGCAATCATATGCCGAAACTAAGTGTTTAACCAGTGAGATGAGCTAGTTGAAAAGAAATATCAACCGAAGTGAGCCAAATTGATCGATTAACGATATTGGAGCCTGAAAATGACAAGATCAGTTTTAAGATGCACTGTGAGTTATTAGGGGGCAATCAAAATGGGACGTATTACATACCCCGTGAAGTAAGTCACGAAGGGGGGCAAGATTAAACTTAAAACAGACAAAATATATATGAACGCATCTTTTATGGCTCACATAGAATTACAGCCCAAATACAACGTATGGGTTGGGATATTAATCGTAGCGGTGTAAAGCCATATGCAAGAAATGGGTATCTCAGGCATTTGCCCTAGTCCTAATTTGAGCCACGCAGTAGCAAAGGCCAAAATCTACCTGTATTTGTTTCGTAATTTAGCAATAACGGCAGTAAATCAGGTCGGAGAATCGATATTAAGTATATGCAAATGCAAAAAAGTTGGATGTATTTTGTAGCAATCTTAGATTGGCACTCGCGTTACGTGTTGGCATGGCAAGTGAATGAGATGCTTAAAATGCCACTTGTTGTTGAGACAGTGGAGATATCACTTGGGGGGCGAAGCCTCAAATTATGAATAGCGATCAAGGCAGTTAATTTACCAGCCTGCAATACTGGGAATTGCTGTTGAAATTAGGGGTTTAGATCAGTATGGATGGCAAAGGTTGGACTTTAAACAATATATTTGTTGGATGATTATGGCAAACCATGAAATATGAGAACACCTATTTGCATAATTATGGAAAGCCCAGTGAGTTAGTGGCTGGCCTAGATACTTATTTTGTGTTTTACAACCATCGTCGCCCTCATCAATCACTCGACTGCAGAACCCAAGCTGAGGTCTATTTTCAGCCACTCATTCCAAATAAACCTGACAATAATCCACCTGAAATTTAATGTTTTCGTGTCTTGACAAAGGTTCTCACTTTGATAAAAATATGTTTTAATAAAATTTTTAGAACTTTTAAAATGAGGAAATAAAAATGATACAAGAGTTTATTAAATTTGTTAAGGCGACCAATGCCATCGCGTTGGCTATCGGTGTCATCATTGCTGGCGCCTCTGGTAAGTTGATAGATGCAATTGTTGCCAACTTGATTAACCCAATTCTTGGAGTGATATTAGGTGGAATAAACCTTACAAACGCACTTGTGATCCCTTTGGGTACTACTATTAACGAAAAAGGCGAAAAAGTGCTCAATGCCATTAAGATTGGAGACATGATTTCAGTCTTGATTAACTTCTTGATTGTAATGTTTGTCGTGTTTATTATTGCACGTAAGGTTGCACCTTCGGTTGTTGCGCCCAAATAATTCGTACCCTTTCAATAAACGAGGGAAATTAAAACAAATTTTCGCCGAACTCACTATCACTACATATTCGATGAAGACTTCGCCCTCATCAAATATGCAGTGATAGTGAGTTCAGCGTTTTGTTTGTTGACC
Source organism: Chloroflexota bacterium (assembly GCA_018969115.1). Classification (GTDB taxonomy): domain Bacteria; phylum Chloroflexota; class Anaerolineae; order J036; family Brachytrichaceae; genus AQU-03. The sequence continues at coordinate 34,998 of JAGWYZ010000003.1, forward strand.
CCCCTAATTCTCGATAAGATACATCAATGTTTATCTAGCCAATTGCCGTATCGCTTTTTGCAGGGCTTCGCGGTCATCCCACGGCACTTCGGTTGTGGCAAAACACAGCGATTGCTCGTGTCCTTTGCCACAAGCCACCACAACATCGCCGGTTTGCGCAATTAGGCAAGCGGTTTGAATGGCATCACCGCGATCATGGATACGCAAAATAGTGGCAGCAGCGGTGCTAGGAACCCCAGCTTGCATTTCAAGCAAAATCTGATCAAGCGATTCGCGGCGTGGATCTTCGGCCGTAAAAATAGCAATGTCGGCCAATGTGGCCGCAACGCGTGCCATCATTGGCCGTTTTTGGGCATCGCGCTCACCCGCACAGCCAAATACGACAATGAGCCGTCGCCGTGTCACCCTTCGTAAAGCCTTCAATACGTTTTCAAGCGCGTTGGGGGTGTGGGCAAAATCAACAATCGCGGTAAATGGCTGACCCAAATGAATGCGCTCCATACGCCCGGGCACGCCAACGGTTGCGGTTACCCCAGCTGCAATGATTGCTGGTGGTAGATTAAGCGCCAACCCTGCACTAACAGCAGCCAAAATATTGGCAACGTTGTAATCGCCAATAAATGTGCTGTGTAATTTGATTGGGCCAACTGGTGTTTCTGCCGTGATGACCATGCCATCTGGGGTGTGGGTTACACTGCTGGCCCCTATCGTGCAATGAGGTGAATTTTGGCTTGAGTAGGTGATTGGGGAGGCAACCAATTCGCGTAAATAATCAAATGAATAAGCGTCATCGGCATTTAATATCGCCTGTTTTTTTGTTTGGGTTTTAAACCCTTTTAATGCCAAGTTCTCAAATAATCTTGCTTTTGCGGCGCGGTATGCTTCACGCGAGCCATGCAAATCTAAATGATCATGCGTGATATTGGTGATGAGGGCTAAGTCAAACTCGCAGCCATCGACGCGATGATGGGCTAAGCCATGCGATGTGACTTCGAGTACACAATGTGTGGTGCCGGCATCACGCATTTGCGCCAAATAATGCTGAATTTCATCGGCATCGGGGGTGGTGGTGTGTAAACCAGTGTCAAAGGTTTCATCACCAATAACTGCATTTACCGTGCTAATTAGCCCAACTTTGTAGCCATAAACGGCAGGGGCAGCCTTGAGAATGTTGTAAATCAGCGTGCTAGTGGTGGTTTTGCCATCGGTTCCGGTCACGCCAATAAGTGTCATGCTGCGCGATGGGAAATCGTGCCATGCCGTGCATAACCAAGCAAAAGCCTCACGCCCATTGGGCACAAGAACAATCGGCGTGGTCGTTTCTGCGGTTAATGTGGGCATATATTCACAAATAATGACTGCGGCCCCGCGTTGTAAGGCTCCAGCAATATATTTGTGTCCATCAGTTTGCACCCCGTGATAGGCTACAAAAATGCTACCGGGCTGCACTTGCCGTGAATCATCGGTGATACTGGTAATTTTGGTTGTTGCTTGTTGTAATTCGGCAGACAGTTGTAAACCGGGGATGGCGGTTAACAATTGATGAAGGGGTTTGGTGTGAGCAGGAATATTCATCAAATAGGATAATTTTTAACGGTCGCGCAAGGCACGATCAATGTCGCGTTGAGAATCGCGTTTGGCGATGCTTTCACGTTTGTCATAATTCTTTTTGCCACGGGCTAAAGCAATCTCAACTTTGGCGCGCCCACGCTTAAGATAGACTTTGGTGGCGATGGCTGTAAAGCCTTTTTGCTCAATACCTTTGGTGATATTGCTAATCTCACGACGGTGTAGCAATAGCAATCGTTCGCGCCGTTCTTCGCTGATTTTGTTAAACCCCGTTGCCATTTCATATTGGGGAATATAAGCGTTGATCAGCCAAGCATTGCCTTGGCGAATCAACACAAATGCATCACGCACATCCATTTTGCCAGTGCGAATCGATTTGATTTCAGCGCCGCTAAGAGACATACCTGCCTCGAACCGTTCACCTAACTCATAATCAAAAGAGGCACGGCGATTTGAAGAAACAATTTTTATTGGCGTATCATCAGCCATAGCTTGCTTAATTGTAGCAGCTATAACGGCCTACGGCCTTCAAGTGCGGCAACAAACATTTCGTATGAAGGGATACCACAAATGCGCTTGGGTGCACCCCCATTAATTGAAATGTCGAAAATGGGTTGAAAGTAAATGCCGCCTGCCTCGGCAGCCCGAATGCTGCCTTCGTCACAGCTTAGGGTGTTGTGGAAAGGCAACTTTAACTCTACCCGTCTCAATACAGGTTTCGATCAATGTCGGTAGGGTCGTTAACATGTGACTAGCACATGCATATCAGACACTGTTCCTTAAAACAATTTTTCACTAAAATCACTACCTCAAGGTTGTTATGGGGTGGCAAAGCCACCCCATAACAACCTTGAGGTAGTGATTTTGGCATTCATTTTGTCTAAGTATGCTCTCTGATTTGATGAAATTACGTGATTTCATCTGCTAAAAAAAGTGGAAATTGATTGAAGAAATACCCTCTCAGAGAAAATCTGAATAATCATGTAAGACCACACGTGCATTTGGGTTGCCCCAAAAGGTACGCCATCTGCAATCCCCCCTGAATGACTTGCCACCCCAAAGCCATTGGCGGCGCTGCCGCAACTGGAGCCTGTGTCGGTGCTGGGGGCAATAGGGTCAGTGATGTTGTCAAGGCTTGCGTTGCTGTCGCCGTGGTAATTGCCGTTGGTAATTTGCAATAATGGCTGGCGGAATGGGGGTGTTCGAGTTAAATCGACGCTTCGATGATTTGCGTAGCGGTAGTTGCAAGTATAGGTTGGGTAATGACGGCTACTGGGGTCGCGGTTGCAGCGTTGAACCCATCAACAAATTCAATATGACCAATGGCCAATTTCTTTTCACTTGTTTTATCACATCCATGAACCTATCAGGTTTTTATCGGTCTTTTGACGTGTCATCTCAAAAAATCGGGGGAAATAAAACTATTTTTTGCCAAAAGCACTATATATTTGGGGTTTACCTCGAATTATTGCGATGATACCTTTTGATGGTAAAAAACATCCTTTAGATCATTGGAGACATTTCCCAAAATGCCATATGCCGCCTGTAAATTTCACAAGCAGGCAATCGCAAACTGATGAAGGCATTGGGCAATTTAAGTAAGTTTTGGGGCATATGCATTTTCATATGCATTTTATTGGTATAGTCACATCCAATTAAATGAATACCCCATCTTATATTCCTCTCATTGATCGATACATTCGCGAGGGCGGTTTTTCTGGCGGTGCAGTGGCTGTAGCACAACATGGGCAAATGGTGATTGAGCATTATGCGGGTTGGGCTGCGCCCAATTTACCAGCTTCGCCAGATGTATTGTGGCCTTTAGCGTCGATCTCAAAACTTTATAGCGTTGCAATGGTGATGCGGATTGTTGAGCAAGGACACTTAACGCTTAATACGCTAGTTAGCCACGTTATTCCCCAGTTCACTGGCGAGGGGCGCGAAGAAGTGCGATTGCGCCATTTGCTCACCCATACCTCTGGGCTAATTTATGAATCACCCGAGATGGAGGCAAGGTTAATTGCCCAAACCCCACGTGCGGCTTTAGTCGAAGAGGCATTTAGTGCGCCTTTGCAATTTAAGGCGGGCACATCAATGGTTTATGCCGATTACAACACCTTATTGGCGGGGCATATGGCCGAGGTCGTTATGGGTAAATCGTTTGCCGATTTAGTGCAAAAATGGGTGATTGGGCCAATGAAGTTGAGCAATACATTTATGCCGCCGCCGCCCAGCGAATATGGGCGTATTGCCAAAGTGGCAAATGTGATGGCCGAGGGCAGCGCGGGTGCGATGTATAACTCGCCTTATGCTTTGTCATTGGCGCACCCTGCGTTTGGCACAGTGGCAACTGTGCGTGACCTCATTCAATTTGGGCAACATTTTGCCCCGGGCGGGCCACGCATCCATTCACCACTTACGGTGCGGGCCATGACCAGCGATCAAACCGGCGGGGTATTTGGCAAACACGTTGCGGTAGATGGGCTTGGCCCAAATACATTTATGCCTTGGGGGTTGGGCTTTATGTTACAAACACCGGCAGTACCCAGTATGTTGTGTGATTTGGCTTCAAACAGTAGTTTTGGGCATGGCGGTGCGAGTGGCTGCCAGTTGCTCATTGACCCTGAAAATGAGGTGGTGGCTTGTGTTGTCAGCAATAATCATGTGCGAATTGGGCGTGAGCGTTGGCGAGTGCGTTTGCAATCAATGTTGAATAGTGCATTAGCCACTTTGTAACGAACTGATCTCTGGGTTTTTATACAATATCCGCAACTTTTTGCAATGGTTAATGCTAGGCTATAAATATGTCATGCAATTAATAAATCATGTTTGCAACAATTTTCATCATAGAGATATGCAACCGACTTGCAGTACCACATTTTTAGACGTTATCCACAAAAATGTGGATAACTCCCTATATTGTTGGGGACAAGTCGACAAAATTGTGAATAACATTAGCATTAGAGTTCAACATATTGCTCATAAAACAGATAAGTTTTGCTTAAAAAGCCTAGTTTGTCATTGGTGTTTTGCCTTTTGTGGCGTGTTTTATATGGAGGGCGTGTCATGTTGACTTCGCCGATTCACATCGCTTTAGTTGCTGCCGAAGAATGGGCTGGTGGGGTGATGTATACGCATAATCTTGCCAAGGCTTTGTCGATGTTGTCGTCAGACCAGCGCCCGCATATTACTTTGTTGTATGAGCGTGATGCAAAGTCCTTCGGAGCCTTAAAAAACATTGTCAACACGTCTGTTGCTTACCAACCCATGTTTGTGCAACGCCGCAATCGCTTCGAGTCGTTGCTGGCAAATCACGGTTGGCGGCTATCGCAATGGGTATTGGGTGAGCGTTCGTTTCGCTTGGCAATGGCAGCGCGGCGAGTTGGGGCTGTCATCACATTTCCGGTGTTTGGTGCGGCGCATCGGCTTGTGCCCGGCCCAGTTGCGTGGATTCCTGATTTTCAACATCGGGGGATGCCTCATTTGTTTTCACCTGCTGAGATACGCGGACGCGATCGCCGTTTTGCGGCGATCCTGAAGCATCCTCAACAACAGGTCATTTTTAGCAGCCAACATGCCCAAAATGATGCCAAATATTACTTTGGGCATATTGCTGCGCAGCAACATTTGCTGCGCTTTGCCACTGTGCCAGAGCCAAATTGGGCCGACGATCCTGCATCTATTGTGGCTAAATATCAGTTGCCAGCGCGTTATTTGATTGTTTGTAATCAATTTTGGGCGCATAAAGGTCATGCGACCTTGTTCGAGGCACTTTATCAATTGGCTCAAGTTGGGCAGCCGATTCATTTGGTGTGTACTGGCCCAACCCAAGACTATCGCAATCCGACTTATTTTCCTTCGTTACAGGCCAAATTACGCGAATGGGGTATCGAATCGCTGGTGCATATGGTGGGCATGATTCCACGTTATGATCAAATCATGTTGATGCGCGGGGCCTCGGCCATTATGCAACCATCGGTATTTGAGGGCTGGAGCACAGTGTTAGAAGATGCGCGGGCCTTGGGTCAGCGGGTCATTGCTACCGATTTTCCGGTGCATCTTGAGCAAGATGTGCCGGGTGCACTCTATTTTCGGGCGGGGGATGTGGCCGATTGTGTTTGCGCCATTCGTCAACATTTTGATACTGAACCAGCCTGGCAGTGCCAACGCGCCGCCTTCAACCCAGACATGCATCATCAACGTTTGTTGGCTTTTGCGCGCGCCTTTATGGCAATTGCGGTTGAAAGCCAAGAAGCAGGAACCAAGAAGCGAGATTAAAGATTAAAGAGTTTAGACGTGCGTAAACTTTGATTTAAACTCTATGTTCTGTACTTGGTTCTTAGTTCTTAGCGCTTGGTTCTTGTTTCTTTAATCTTTTATGACTTCTCGCCACATTGTTCTATCGGCCATCAATATTTATCAATCGGGTATGTTGACGATTGCGCGTGATTTTTTGTTGCAGTTATGTCAAACCCCAGCCTTTCAACGTGGTGAGATTCGGGTGACGATGTTTTGTTATCGTGCTGATTTATACCGAGACTTGCAGCAGGCTAGTGTAACTTTTATTGAGAAACCACGTTCACGCCAAAGTTGGGGCATTCGCTTGTTTTATGAGTATGTTTATTTTTGGTTTTGGTCGCTAAATCAATCGGTTGATACGTGGGTTTCGTTGCATGATGTGTCGCCCAATGTGCGTGCAAGGCAGCGTGTGGTGTATTGTCACAACCCAATGCCGTTTTATCGTGGCAGCATCAGTGCTCGTTATGATCTTAAACTCAAGCTTTTTCAATGGTTTTATACGTTTAATTATCAAACCAATTTACATAAAAACAGGCATATTGTTGTGCAGCAACAATGGATGCGTGAAGCCTTTGTGCAATTTTATGCGTGTGACCCTGCCAGAATTATTGTTGCGCCCCCGCAAACGATGGTTAACCGGCCAGCACAACCCTCAATCCTCAAGGTGCAATCCTCAACGCTTAACTTAATATACCCAACTTTTCCACGCACTTACAAAAATTATGAGGTGATTTTAGCGGCGATGCGTTTGCTAGTGGATACACCATTACGGCTTATTTTGACTGTTGCACCTAAGATGAATACCTATGCCAGTATGTTGGCGGCAAAATATGCTGATTTGCCGAATGTGGCATGGGTCGGTTTTCAAAGTAGGCAGCAAGTCGAGATCCAATATATCGATGCGGCAGCGATGGTTTTTCCATCTAAAAGTGAGACATGGGGTTTGCCGATGTCGGAATTTCAGCGATATGGCAAACCCATCTTTGCCGCCGATTTGCCTTATGCCAAAGAGACATTGTCGGGTTATGACCATGCGGTATTTTTAGACCCAGATGACGCACCAGCGTGGGCCGAGGCATTGCGGATGTTTGTGACCAAAGGTGAGTATCACCCAACACGCGTCATCACCCATTACCCGCCCCCATTTGCGCCTAATTGGCAGGCTTTAATGGCATTGGTGTTGTAGGCTATATTGAAAAATTCAACTTTTGGCGCAGCGATTTTTTCATTGGGTTTACATCAATATCACATGGCAATAAGCTAAACTTATTAAAATCACCCACTTACCATGCGTCGCGCTGAATTTCTCATCCTATTTGTTTTAGCCGCCATGTTGTTGGCCGTCACCAATGCCGTCGCTGCCGCCGAGTGGATTCCGGGGCTACGAGCAGCGGGTTGGGTGGGATTGTTGGCCTTAGCTAGCGGCGTGGCTTTGTCATATAGCAATTTCCCCAGTTGGACCGCCCATCTCACAAGCCTGATGTATGGCTTGTTTACGATTGGGGTGGCGGCGGGCCGTAGCGATTATGTCAACCTTGATTTGCCTTGGCGTGGGCGCATTTTGCAATTGTTTGACAAAATTAATGCATGGCTTTATGAATTGTTAAACAATGGCAGCAGTAACGATCGTTTAATCTTCTTTTTGTTGGTGTGTATTTTGGCTTGGGTGATCGCCTATTTTGCTGCATGGAACACGTATCGACATCAGCAGGTGTGGCTAGTAATTTTGCCTGCTGGCTTTTTGTTGTTTGTCAATACCTATTATTATGGTGGCGATGTGCCGATGCAAAGTTATTTGGCGGTGTTTTTGATTGGTGCATTGTTGATGTTGGTTTATACCTACTTGGCCGAGCGCGAAATGGTTTGGCTCAATGAACATATTCGTTTTTCAACCGAATTGCGGCGTAGTTTTACACTTGCCAGCGTCATCATCGGCGCAGTGGTATTGCTGAGTGCCTCGCAATTGCCCGATATTGTTGAATCGAAAACGGCGCAAGAATTTTTTGGGCAAATGACCCAGCCTTACACCGAGATGCAAGCCCGTTTTGGACGCATGTTTTCGGCGGTGCGTAATTTCAATGTGCGTCCGGTCGATTCATTTGAAAACCAATTAACCCTAAGCGGCCCGCGTGATTTGCCCGAAGACCCAGTCATGACCGTCAATGCCCGCGCCGATTTGCGCCATTATTGGCGGGCACAGTCGTTTGATAATTATGATGGGCAAACATGGTTAAACACGGTTTCAGATTCGCTTGAGGTGCAGCCGCTTAGCGCCCCCATCACCCAAACGCTTTACTTTAGCCGCACGCGGGTCGATGGGCAGTTTTCGTTGTATCGCGGCACCAATGTGCTTTATACGGTGGGGCAGCCATTGTGGGGCAATGTGGTAGCAATGGCAAACTATGCCCCTGTTAGCAATAACACCTATGAAATTGTGCAATTGCGGCTCAATACCCCGATGTTGAGCGGCAATCGTTTTGCTTCGATGGGGTCTGTTAGCGTGGCCGAGATTGAACGTCTGCGCCAAGCGCCAGTGCAACAGCCGCGCCAAATCACCCAGCGTTATTTGCAATTGCCCAATAATATTTCGTCAGAGGTGCGCAATTTGGCCCGTAACCTCACCCAAAATGATCGCACAAATGTTGACAAAGCGCTAAAAATTGAACGTTGGCTGCGTGACAACATTTTGTATGATGAGGGGGCACAAGCGCCGCCGCCCGGGGTTGAGGCGGCGCATTATGTGCTATTCGAGACGCGTCGCGCTTATTGCACCTATTACTCAACCGCGATGGTTGTGATGTTACGCTCGTTGGGGATACCGGCCCGTATGGCAACGGGCTATGCTCAAGGTGAGCCGCAGGCCGATACACTTGATCAACCGCTTAATGGGTTGGCTTCGATGGATTATTTGGTGCGGGCGCGTGATAGCCATGCGTGGGTCGAAGTGTATTTTCCTGATTACGGCTGGGTCGAATTTGAACCGACCGCTGGTCAACAACCCATTGTGCGGCGGGCGATTGCTACCGCGACCCCTACCCCACAGCCTACTGCCACCCGCTTACCGCCCACGCCTACCCCATCGCCGCAAGCCACATCGGGCACGCCGGGCACACCAACCCCACGACCCAATGCCGCTACGCCCACCCCAACGCCGACGGCTGTCGTCGCCAATGCCACGCCTGCACCCAATGACACGCCGCCAGCGGCATCAATTGTGCCGCCTTGGTTAATGAAGGCACTCACGGCGTTATTAGCCACCTTATTGTTAATGTGGAACTATATGCTGCGTATTGCCCCTTATGTCATCGGGTTGTTATTGTTGATTGGGTTGCTGTTGTTGGCGTTGCGCATCGCTGAAAGTTATGGGTTTAATCACCTTAAACCGGTGGCGCGGGCTTACGCCATGCTCAGCCGTTGGGCCAGTTGGCTGGGGCTAGGGGCTACGCTTACGCCTAATGAGCAAGCGCAAAAGTTAGCTGTGTTGGCCCCACGTGCTAAAGATTCGGCCTCGCAGATCACTGAGCTGTATGTGTTAGACCGCTTTGCCCTGAACCCAGAACGTGACGATAATGCCAAAGCCCAAGATGAGGCGCGTGCCCAAACCGCCTGGCAAACCATGCGGGGTGATTTGCGTTTGGCTTGGCTTAAATTACGATTGCGGCTTAAGCGCGTTTAAAGCATTTGAAAACGCATACGGCCTCAGCAATTGCTGAGGCCGTATGCGT
>JAGWYZ010000170.1 GCA_018969115.1 Chloroflexota bacterium
CGCGAGCCGGCCATCATGCCAACCGAGAACACCCCGACTGCAATTGACATCACCACTAGCAAGGTGCGGGCCTTGTTGCCCCACAAATCGCGCCAAACCTTGCGCCAGCGGGGCATCATATCCTTCATAAACACATTCACAACGGGTCATTATCTCAAAGTGTAAACAGAAAGGTTGGCAGTTACGACTTTCGCTTCATTCGCGCCAAAATGCCAGCCAAACGTTCATTGCCAGCGGCGGGTGGTCGCCAATCGACATGAGCAACGCTGGCCCCTTGGGTGCGCAAACTGTCGTAAAACGAGCTTAAGCCAACATTGATGGCCGTCAATCCATTGGGCGAGGCGGTTAATGATGAGAGCGCAATGGGTGGGTATTCGTTCTTAAAATGCGATGGGTAGGCCTGCGCCACAAATCCAACTGCGGCATCGACGCTGTGAAACACCCGCGCGCCAGCATCGCTGAGGCGGGCAATTTGGGACTGTTGGCCTTGAGCATCGTTATCGGTGCCAATCATAATAATGACAACTTCGAGGGTTGGGCGCTTTGCTTTTACCTCGGCAATCACCGGCGCTAATTCAGATGCGGGGTCAGGGTGGCTGCCTTCACCCAAAACTACATCTAACAAAATAAGGCCAACATTGGGGTCAGCTGCTTCTTGGCGAATGCGGCGCAGGCGCAGGTCATAGTCCATCATCGGGTGTAAACGCCCTTGGGTAAACTCGTCTTCGCCCATATCGATGATGCAATGCCCGACGCTATGCCGCGCATCGGGCAAGGCTTGTTCGGGGCGAATAGGCGAATTACTATAAATAGGGGTTAGCACTACCTGTAACGCCAATAAGCTTTCATAAGCCAATGTGCCACCGCTAAAAAGGCCGCGCACAAAGAGAAGCCCAAGAGCCAAGAACCAAGAATCAAGACTGGAGGATGCCAAATCTTGATTCTCGATTCTTGACGCTTGACTCTTAGTGCTTGATTCTTGGCTCTTAATTCTTATTGCCAACGCTGCCGTTTCGCGCAAATTGTGGGCAAAATATAAATTGTCCAATTGTTGGGCGGGCGCTGGGTAGCCGATAAAATGAATGATGACGGGCTTGGCAATAGTACGGGTGGCATCGAGTAAACGCGCTGCCACTTCGGGCGAAGGCGGCTTAGAGATGAATGCAATGACGGCGGTGGCGGGGTCATGCGCCAGCATATCGAGCGCTTGCAGCGCCGTAATGCCGCCGACTTCGGCCTTGAGGTCGCGCCCACCCGTGCCAATGGCATGGGTGATGCTGCCGCCGAGCCGATGAATTTCGCTGGTGACGGCTTGTAACCCAGTGCCCGATGCCCCAACAATGCCGATGCCAGTGGCATCATCCACGCCAACATGCCGCACACGATTGGCAAACCCAAGCCCAATGCCATTGATGATGGCCGTGCCACAATCCGGCCCCATCACCAATAACCCTTTGGCGCGGGCGCTTTGCTTTAAGGCGACCTCGTCAGCCAATGACACATTGTTGCTATATAAAAACACGTGTTTGCCGAGGTCAAGCGCTTCGTGCGCCACTTGGGCGGCAAAGCGACCGGGCACGCTGACCAAAACCCAATTGGCAGTGGGCATGGCTTGGGCCGCCGCTGCAAGGCTTTTATGTTGATAATCGGCATCGACAGACAAAGCACGCTTGCGTGCTAATAACGCATCGATTTGGTCGAGGGCCTTTGTGGCGACGGCATCGCTCTCGGCCCGCACCATAATGAGCAAATCGTCTGGGGTAGTGACAATATCGGCAAGTGCAAAGCCATTGGCACTGAGCAATTCGAGGTTAGCAGGCGTGGCCATCACAACCCCAGCATCTTGAATACCGGGCAAGGCGCTTAAAGCACGTTGTAGCTGCATCAATACAACAGAATCGTAATAGGCCCCGCGGCGTATTTGGTGGTGTGTCATTGGGAAGTGCTGAGTGCTGAGTGCTGAGTTTTTTCTCAGCACTCAGCACTTTCTACTTTAAAAAATGGGTTCCGGCTTGCCCAGTCATGGCTTGGCTAATATGATTAATATCGGTGATGACGGCATGTTGACCGCCACACTCCAGATAGTCTATCACGGCTTGCACTTTTGGGGCCATGCTGCCTTTGCCAAAATGCCCTTCGGCAAGGTAATGTTTGGCTTGGGCGAGCGAAAGTTGATCGAGCCAAATTTGGTCGGGCTTGCCAAAATTGAGCGCCACTTGGGGCACGCTGGTGGTAATCACCAACCATTCAGCATTAAGATGGCTCGCCAGCAAAGCACTGGCAAAATCTTTGTCGATGATGGCAAATGTGCCGCGCACATCGCCATTTGCCCCACGCAAGACCGGCACGCCCCCGCCGCCAACGGCGATGACAACCGCCCCTGAGCGCAGCAATTGCCCAATGCTTGCTTCTTCCAAAATTCGCAAGGGCTGCGGCGATGCCACCACCCGCCGCCAGCCGCGCCCGCTGTCTTCCATAATCGGCCAACCTTGGGCTTGATAGTTGAGGGCTTGCTCATGGGTTAAAAATGAGCCAATTGGCTTGGTGGGTTGTTTGAAGGCTGGGTCATCGGCAGTGACTTCGACTTGGGTCACGAGGGTTAACACCGGTTTGGTGATGCCTTCACGTTGCAGTAAATTAAATAGGTTTTGCTGAAAATAATAGCCAATTGAACCTTGGGTAAAGGTAACACATACATCAAGTGGTATTTCAAATAGCTCTTGGGCGGCTAATTCGCTGCGGCGTAAATTGAAGCCCACTTGCGGCCCATTGCCATGCACAATCGCAACGTCCCAGCCTTGTTTGATGAGCTTAACAATATGTTGGCATGTTTCACCGACTGCCGCATATTCATCGGGGATATTAGGGCATTTATCATTTTTTATAATCGTGTTTCCCCCTATGGCAATAACAGCAAATTGTGACATAAATTTTTTAAACGATATGGCTAACTGCTTAATATGTATTATATACAAAACGTGTCTCGGGATTGGTTGTTTTATTTTAGCTACTCAGTCGAAATAAATGCCGAAATTAGCCTGTAAAACCATCTCCGATTTTCTGTAGGGGTCAAGATGATAGCAGAGCCGTTATTTCTTGCTTCGCTGCCCACAAGCTTTAATTTATTGTATATCATACTTATTGTTTCGATCCTTTGACAAGCTCAGGGTAAACTACGCGGATGAATCTTTGCATCACTTGGATGTCGCACTGATTTTCTGCCAAGTCCCCTCGCTTTGCATCGCGGTGACAAGCTATCTTCTCCATCTTGCTGGACGCGAACCTTTAGAATTGTGTCTAAGGATTTCGAAATGACAGATGTTAGGTAAAAAAGACAATAGATTCTTTCAGCATCGGCAGGGATATATTTCCGTAGTGTTGCCTGAATCTTTTTTAAACCCATTTTGCCTTCTTCTAAACAATCGTAGATGCTTGGATATTTTTGTCTAAACACTGGCTCTTCGCTAAGTGCTACTGGTGACTCCACACACCCCACAACTTATCGATTACATCGATGCGGTGTAGGGTTTCTTTTTTTGTCAGAATCACTGTACGGGCTTTAGTAGCCATGGCTTTGTGAATACCACTAAAGCTCATATAGTGATTATGACATTATAGTTTTGGGGATTACTGGCAATTTACTCACAACTATTGAGGTGAAGCGCTTATACCCCACCAATCTCAAAGCTTTGGCCCAAGATGGTCAAGATTGCCAGTGCCCCACCAGCGGGGCGGTTAAATGTCAATTGAAAAGCCAAGGTTTCGCCGGGTTGCACATTCCAAGGTGCAGCCGGTAATGTATTGATAATGGCGCTAGCGTTATTGCCGCTAATAAGGGTAATGTCACGCAGGGTCACTGCTAACGGCTGCCCACTAGCATTGCGCAGGGTTCCCACGACGCGTAATTCGTTGCCTTCGGGCGAAAAACTAGCATTGAGAATGGAGACATCGGCCACAATGGGGGGCGCTGCAGGCGCTGCGGGTGTGGTTGGGCGGAATGGAATCGTCACCCGTGCAACCGGCGTGCCATTATTGCTGTCGAGTGCAAATGTCCATTCTAATTTGGGGCCAGCAAGGCTGTCGGGCACTTCAAACCCAGCGCTGGCATTTAAGGTCACACCTGGGCCAATTTGGCCTTGCAGCCAGCCCGGGGCACCACTGGTGGTAGCCGCTGCCCGCGACAATTGAAATTTAACCCCGTTAGGGTCAATTAATTGGGTGACAAATTGTGCCGCGTCTAAAGTGCGGGTGCTGGTATTGGTCAATTCAAAATTGACCTGATAAAAATTTTTGCCGGGTTGCCCAACTGTTGCACCTTGAATAAATTTGTCGCCGGTGGTGCGCACCCGTGCCTCGGGCAAATATATGGGCAAGCGCATCGGGCTGAGCGCATTAGGCACACCTTCGTCGCTATATTTGGCAATGCCAATGCGGCGTTGATCGCCGTTATCACCCATCAACATAAGCGTCACTTGGGGGCCAGATTGGTCGCGCAGCAAGGCAAGGTCGTCGGCTTTGATTGTTTGCAAGCGGTTCAGCCGATAACGCAATGTGCCAGCCCCAGTCGTCAATTCGATCAAATCATTAGGGGTAAGTCTATCAAAAATGGCTTTATTTTCGGGTGAGGCATGTAACCCAATGACATAATTGACCAATGTGCCAGCGGCCCAAAATGCTGCACCTTTGGCATTTTTGTCGTATTGCCATTGACCTTTGGCATCTACCACCAGCGGGTTGACACTGAATTCAGTGTTGCGCACTTTTAGCCGGTTGGGAGTGGCGGGTGGCACCGGCTGATTATTGGCCAAAATACTGACCGCTGTGGTTGGTTTGGCGGCGCTGGTGGCTTGGGAGCTAGGCCCGGGTTGAAAGAGATTTCCGCCCAAATAATAGGCTAAACCGACACAGGCCATGGCACACAGCCCAATAATTGAAATGAGGCTGAGCAGCAAAAAGCGCCGCACACGGGCATTACGCCACAATACGTTTAAAAATCGACTTAATTCGCTGGCAACAGCTCTGCCATCGTTTGCCAATGATGCCCTACCTTTGGTATTTGGGTGTTTTACTTCCCAAGTTGTGTCTGAATCATCTGCGTTGAAATCCCAATCATCAGAAGAATTACGTTGTGGGGATGCCATAGTTTAAATTAAAACTGCAAAAATATTTATTATTTATCTGGTTCTGATTCATTTATATTTTTGTAATTAAACTCTACTTTACTCTGAAAAACAATTTCATCTAAAACTTTATCGAGCTGCCCCCGATTTACTGCCTCTTGAAATCTATTAATAATTGCAGAAATATTGATGATTTCTTCAATAAAACTCATACACCTACTCACTATTGCTTTTACTAAATATTACTTTTCTGCATTTCTTCGAATTTTGATAAGGATGTTATATATTGATTCAGATGATTTAACGACAAATGTTATTGGATATTTCTGAATTTTATCAATGTCAAGAAAATATTTTTTAAAGTTGAGAGTCTCAGTAACTTGAAAAAACCTGCCCAATGCCTTCATTATGAAATCAATACTGCCATTATTTGCGTTTGTTCCCCTTGTTTTGTAAAGTTTTAAATTTTCTTTGTTGAGTCTATTGATTGCAAATCCCTAAAAAATGATTTGATCGTAATAATCAATACCTTTGCCAAAATAAAAGGGAACCGTCATAAAATTAAAGTGAACTAAACCAATGAACGAAATTTTAGCATTAATGCAGGGTGTGAGTGAGCCAAGCAATCAGCTCATGATAAACTGGCTCAGTCGTGTCATTATGAACACGTTGGTGACAAGTGGATGAATAACCATGTTAGGGTTATCATGCTGGGGCGATGCTGGGTGCAGCTATCGAATAAAGTGGAACCCTTTGCCAAGACACGAAAATATTAGAGGTTATCTGCGATTAGATTTCACTTAAAAGTCGCTTAGGAAAAGGGTTGCGTAAGTGAATTTGTAAATTATGTAAACTAAAACCAATTTCTATTGCAGCAGCACAAAATTAATTTAAGCGTATTCGTAAAATATCCTTTAGAATTCGTCGGCATTTTACCCCTGCGGATAGCGCGTTCAACTTTGATTCAAACTTGCGAGATAAACCGGTTGATTCGCTTTGTTACATCATCTAAGATCTTGCCCTTAGGTTTTTTTAGTCGATTGATAGGTATATATGATTGGTTCATATCCTTGAAAGCCGATATCCTTTACAGCTTACGCGCCTTCAGAGTAAACGATTTTAGTCTCATCGGCGAGTCTCTTGTCATGTCGGCTTCTGACTTCAGTTTTGCTTAAAAACTCTCCCCAATTATCTTCTAAGTTAACCAGCAATATATTTTTATCTGTAGTTTGTTTATGTTTGTGGGCGTAATGCACTTTTTCCTCTGTTCTATCTTGCAGACGTGCGATTGGGCGATCAATCTCATCTACTGCATAGGATTCAGCATATTCACTTGTTTGTGTATCTGCAAATTCACTGTTCTCCCGTTTTGGCTGTGTTCTACATAGCTCTAAAGCATTTTGTAATGCAATTATTAAATGATGAATCCAATAATTACTGCGTGGCTGCCCTATCGAACATAATGCTAAGTGGGGTTTAAAGCAGGTTCGTCTTTTGTTAGATCAAGATAAAATATAATCTGTCTCTCAACGTGGGTAAGCGCCCTTTACCACCAGCTCTGGCGCGTCGTATGCGATATGTGCCTTGCCAATTTAAGTTCGTCGGATAGATTTCTTGATATGCTTTTTCAAAATAAGGCAGTAATATCTCAAATTTGTCTAAAAGTAAACGTGTCATGGCTAAAAATTGGGTGCCGCTTCGTTTTAATTCATTAAAATAACATATCCTTGATTTATAACTCAGTTTCATTTGCTTGATATTTGATATTCATTAACCTTGAATTTTGTGTTTTAAGGTTTCGTTATCCCAGATAAAGTTTATTGAATGTCAGCGAACATGAGCATCATGCTACAATGAAATCTTAGGAAAGGTGGTTACTCTGGCACAAAAAGTATTAATCTATGGCGGTTCTGGTGGCATCGGTGCAGCGATCGGTCGCAGCCTGCGTAGCCGTGGAGTTGATCTGCATTTAGTCGGACGAAATGAAGCGCGCTTGGCAGCAGTCGCACAAGAACTTGGCGTAACGTCTACCTTGGGCGATGTCAATGACAGCAGTCTTTTTAGCAAAGTAGCCCAAGATGCCGGAGCAGTGTTAGATGGTTTGGTGTATGCGGTTGGTACAATCAATCTGCGTAGTCTTGGGCGCCTGACTGAAGCTGATTTCTTAAACGACTTTCGGGTCAATGCTATGGGCGCTGCGCTGGCCATTCAAGCCAGCCTACCAGCACTTAAGAAGAGTGAGGGTCGGGCTTCAGTCGTGTTATTTTCGAGCGTGGCGGCTGTGCAAGGCTTTACATTTCATGCGTCAATTAGTATGGCGAAGGGAGCGGTAGAGGGTCTAACCCTGTCTCTCGCGGCTGAACTTGCGCCCAAAATACGGGTCAATGCTATTGCGCCTTCGCTGACCCGCACCCGGCTTGGCGAAAGTCTGCTGACGAATGAACAGGCCAGTACGGCTATTGCTGGGATGCATGCATTGGGACGGATTGGCACCCCTGAGGATATTGCCTCATTGGCCACCTTCCTACTTTCTCAGCAAGCAGACTGGATCACTGGACAGACGATCAGCGTGGATGGA
Source organism: Chloroflexota bacterium (assembly GCA_018969115.1). Taxonomy (GTDB): domain Bacteria; phylum Chloroflexota; class Anaerolineae; order J036; family Brachytrichaceae; genus AQU-03. The sequence continues at coordinate 7,699 of JAGWYZ010000170.1, forward strand.
GGCCGGTCTACACTGCGTAGCAAAGGCTGAGAACACTCGTATAAGCTAACCATACCCGAAAAGATCAGTGGAACACAGTAGGCAGAACATTCGACACAACGTTGACGTATTAGTCGTTGGCGCAGGCATGGCCGGGCTCATTGCAGCCGGTGACTTGCAGCAAGCCGGTCATGATGTACTTGTGATCGAAAAAGGACGTGGTGTAGGTGGACGTCTTGCAAGTCGGCGAATTGGGCTGGCAACGTTTGACCATGGGGCGCAGTTTATGACGTCTAGAGATCCCCGCTTTGCAGCAGCAATCGAGCAATGGCTTAGAGTGGGCGTGATCGAAGAATGGTATCGCAGCACTAATGACGAATCTGCTGGACATGCTCGCTGGCGCGGCAAACCTAGCATGACAGCACTGCCCAAATACCTCGCACGCGAACTCACTGTGTTGCTCGAGAAGAGAGTTGTTTCGTTGCGTTGCGCTTCGCAAGGTTGGGTTGCGGCGTTGGATAACGGTGACTCAGTCTTCGCTAATTCCGTTGTGCTTACTGCACCCGTGCCTCAAGCGCTGGCACTGCTTGATCTTGCGGAGCTTGATGTATCTGAAGCCACAAAATTGCGTCTTGAAAGCATCGAGTACGAATGTTGTCTGGCAGTTATGGCCTTGCTCGAGCGGCCCTCGGGTCTTCCCCCGCCGGGCAGTCTGTCACCTACTGAGGGGCCGATCGCCTTGATGGTCGACAATCAGATAAAAGGCATTTCTGTAACGCCAGCAGTCACTTTACATGCTACTCCAGCTTTTAGTCTAGCGCGTTGGGACCATGACCGGCAGGCGAGTGGGAAAGAATTGCTTGAAGCCGCCCAGCCGTGGCTGGGCTCGGGCGTCACTGAATTTCAGGTGCACGGCTGGCGCTACAGTAAACCCATCGCTGGCGAACAGGAAGGGTGTCTAATCCTGCATGAGCGGCCACCGTTGCTGCTGGCTGGCGATGCGTTTGCCGGCCCACGAATTGAAGGAGCCGCATTGTCTGGCTGGGCAGCAGCCGACAGGTTGAAATCGGCGCTGGCCCTGACATAGAAGGTTAGTACAGGCCTATTTATGGCTCATGGTTGAAGGTGTCATTGATTGGTTGCAAATGGCCATCCAATATGTCACAGCTGTTAACTGGTTCTTCATTGTGATGGGTATATGCTATACCAATACAACCAGCCGGCCAAGCCTTTGGGTGCAAAAAAGCAGTTTGTGATAACAATGATTGGCCATCATCACGCTGCGCGGCTCAAATTAGGGTCAGGGCAGATGTCTGAGATACCCATTTCTTGGGAGTGTCAAAATTCAAAAGGATGCAAAAAATCTATCAGTGGGCGCGAATATGTAGGATAGGCACAATGAAATAATTGACGTCGATTCCAACAATAGACAAATAATTTGATTGTATTTTTGAGCACTTGCAGCGAACGAGAAAAACATTGTGAGCGTTTAGCTAGTCTTGCAAGATAATGACGTAAATCAGCATTGCCACCCTCGATCGAATAGGTTTGAGATTTGCCAGGTTCAATGAGATGCCGGCCTTGATGATAGTTGAGTACACAGTAGTTTAGTCTAAAAAAGATTTAACAAAACGACCCCAGTAAGTGGCAAATAAAGCCCACTTCGAAGCCAAGGCAAGCAAAAGCGAGCGTGAAAGAAACCTC
>JAGWYZ010000171.1 GCA_018969115.1 Chloroflexota bacterium
TTTCGTGTGTGTGTCCCCCATCTTTCCAACCTCTGAACGCTGTTGCTCTGGCCTCTGGCACTCTGGTCTCTGCGCTTACACAAGTCTATGGGGTGGTTCTGAGTGGGGGTCTGGGGGGCTTTAATTTGCATGACCAGTTTGTGACTGTGCTGTAAGTTTTTTCAATAATAGAAAAACCGTAACCCGTCATCCCGACGCGCAGCGAGGAACTCCTGAAGATTAAACTCGGCAAATACATTGTCAGGTTAGTTGAGGTTTTGGTCTGCCATTGTTACACTTGTGTCGGTTTCGGCAACAGGGATCCCTCACTTCGTGCTCATGAACTTGGATTTATTGTATATCATACTTGTCATTCCGACGAGGCACGAGGAGGAATCTTTGCTTAAGATACGCTACAACTGTATGTTATGCAAAGACCCCTCGCTTCGCGTCGGGGTGACAAGCTAGTTCATTTATATTGTTGGACGCATCGCGTGAGCGCCCTGTGTCTTTAAATTCCGAAATGACGGTTTTACGATCATTGTGCCCCTACAGAATCTTGCAAATGACAAAATGCGGCGTATCGCGTCCGCACGGTGATCAATGCCCGCGCTACATAACAACGCCCGCTACGCGGGCTAATTTGTCAGCCCGCGTAGCGGGCGTTGTTACGTAGAATGGCGATTGATCGCCGTTCGAATGAAATCTTTTACAACTTGACATCAAAGTCAAGATTCTGAAAATTAGCTTAACTAACCACTAGTCAGATAGATGCTTCGGGCTATTCGCTTGGCTATTGTGCAATGACATGAAATCGCCCAAAATCATGGCGTAGCGGCACCACTCAATCGCCCCTCCCCCAACCCCTCCCGTATACGGGAGGGGGGTGTTACCCCTTCCTCGCTTGCGGGGGAGGCCGGGAGGGGGAGATTTGCGATTTTACGCTTCATCATTGAGGAAGCTGCACTAAATTGAACATGAAAAATAGGTAGGCGAACACTATGTATACAAAAATATTACTTCCGTTAGATGGGTCTGTGTTGGCTGCTGCCATGCTGCCCATTATTGGCAAAATGGCGATGAATACCAATGCGACAGTGATGTTGTTATGCGCCATGCAAGAACCAAAGGAAGAAGCCCAACGCGCTGGTATGGTGCGGATTACCCATGCTTTAACGGATGTGTTGGTGGGTTCAAGTAACCCGCAAGTTGACCCCTATACCCAACAACTAGCGCGTGAGCAAGCGGCTGCCCAAAGCGTTTTAGACCTTGCCGCCGCCACCCTCCGCGCCCAAGGGATCAATACTGAAACGATCGTCGAATTTGGCGACCCAGCGGAAAGCATTTTAAAGGTCGCCAAGCAGCATGAGGTTGATTTGATTGCGATGGGCACCCATGGGCGTAGTGGGCTATCGCGCTTGTTATTAGGCAGTGTGGCCGAGTATGTGATTCGTCATAGCACAGTGACGGTGTTGCTATTGCGCACAATGTCCAATCCCTAACGCCCTTGCGCTTTGCACAGCGCTGCGTAATAGCCATTAGGACGATCGATCAATGTTGTATGCGTACCGGTTTCGGCAATTGTCCCTTGTTTGAGCACCACAATTTGGTCGGCCCGCCGAATGGTGGATAGGCGATGGGCAATGACGATAGCGGTGCGACCTTGCATCAGGCGTTCAAGCGCTTGTTGAATAAGCATTTCAGTTTGGGTGTCAACTGCGCTAGTGGCTTCGTCAAGAATAAGAATACGAGGATTGGCCAGAATGGCGCGGGCAATGCTGATCAATTGACGTTGACCTTGCGAAAACTGCGCCCCACGTTCGCCACAGATGGTGTCATAGCCATCTTCTTGCTGCAAAATAAAGTCGTGGGCGTTGGCAAAAGTGGCGGCGGTGATCACCTCATCCATGCTGGCATTCGGGCGGGCATAACGGATGTTATTGGCGATGGTATCGGAAAAGATAAATGGATCTTGCAGCACTACCCCGATATGTTGACGCAGTGAACGTTGTTGCACCGTTCGGATGTCGATGTTATCGACCAAAATACGCCCAGCAGTCACATCGTAAAAGCGGCAAACAAGGCTGGCGATGGTGGTTTTGCCGCTGCCGGTTTGCCCAACCAAGGCCACCATTTGGCCGGGGGGGATATGTAAATGAATATCACGTAGCACGGGGTGGGCCGGGTCGTAACCAAAGCTAACGTTATCGAACAAAATATCGCCATGCACCGATGCCAGCGCTTTGGCATCGGGGGTATCGGCAATATCGGCTTGGGTGTCGAGAATGGTAAAAGCTCGGTTAGCGGAGGTGAGCGCACTTTGCAAAATGACAAACATATTGGTGATGGTGTTGATTGGCCCCCACAAATTGTTGATATAGGCCGTAAACGCCACCAATGTGCCTACAGTCAGCGAGGGTCGCAAGCCAACTTCTTGCGCTGCCACATACAATACTGCCACCAAACCGGCAGCGCGGGTCAATTCGACCACCGGCATAAACCAGGCTTGTAGCCGCATGGTGTGCATATAACGCGCCACCACGTCGCTATTTTTGTGGCCAAACTCGCTCAGGTTAACATTTTGCCGCACAAATGCCTGAATGACGCGCATGCCTGAAATATTTTCAGCCAAAAATACATTGAGGCGGCTGCCCGCCTCGCGCATCTCTTCGTAAGCATCGCGTATGCGTGGGCGCAGATAGACCCCCAAGGCCACCAGCACCGGCAAAGTTAGCAAGGCCACCAGCGCCAAATGGGCATCGATCAAAAACATCAGGGTGATGCTGATTAAGCCCAATGACACATCGTATACCAAAATCGCCATTTGCCACGCTAAAAAGTCATTTAGGGTGGTGAGGTCGCTGATGAAGCGCGTCATGATGCTGCCCACTGGTACACTCTCGAAAAACGAAAACGATAGACGTTGAATGTGGTTGAACAACTGGCAGCGCAAGTCGTAAAGAATGTGTTGGTTGGTGCGCCCAACTAAAATTTGGCGGAGGCCAGCCCCTAATTGATTGAGGATGTGCATTGCCAATGCCAATAACAATATGAGATAGAATCCTTCACGCCGCTCCACCGCAATATATTGATCAATAAGAATACGGTCAACAAATGGATTAAGGTTGGTAAGGGTGACGCACATGACGTAAATGCTGAGGGCGAACAACATGCGGCGGCGATATGGGCGCAAATAGCCAAACAAGCGTTTTAACACTTGGTCTGGAGGTGTTTGCGCAAAATCTTTGTGGGTGGTGAAACGACGTAACATTATGTAATTGACTCCGTGCTCATGCGTTGCATCTCTAAGATTTCGCGATAATAGCCACTGGCAGCAAATAATTGATTGTGGCTGCCTTGTTCGACAATTTGGCCATTGCGCAGTACCATAATTTGATCCGCCTGCGATACGGTGCTGAGGCGGTGGGCAATGAGCAAGGTGCTGCGTCCGCGCATCACTTCGGCAAAGGCGAGTTGCAATAATCGCTCGGTTTCGGCATCGACTGCGCTCATCGAGTCATCGAGGATGAGGATACGTGGGTCGAGCAAAATAGCACGCGCAATGGCAAGCCGTTGTTTTTGCCCGCCTGACAAGCCAACCCCACGCTCACCAATGACGGTGGCATAGCCTTTGGGTAGGGCGGTAATGAAGGTGTGCGCCTGTGCCAGTTTCGCCGCACGCTCGATAGTGGCTTGGGTAGCATCAACCCGACCAAAGGCTATATTTTCGGCGATGCTGGCCGAAAATAGCAAGGGATCTTGGCTGACGATACCGATATGTCGACGCAATTCGCTTAAATCCATTTCGCGCACATCGATATTGTCTATTTTTAGGCTGCCGGTAATGGGGTCGTAAAAACGTGGGATGAGGTTGGCCAGTGTGCTTTTGCCAGCACCGGTTGCGCCAACCAAGGCCAACGAGGTGCCGGCTGGCACATGCAAATTGATGTGTTTCAAGACATAGCTGTTGGTTTTGGGGTATTTAAAACTGACGTTCTCAAAGCGGATGTCGCCGCGTAATTCATCGCCCGCCGCCAAAGGCATGGCTGGCGATTTTATGGCAATGGGTTCGTCGAGGGTTTGAAAGATGCGCATTGCCGCCGACGCGGTTTGGCCAAGGGCGGTCATTTGTTGGCCCAGTTGCTGCACCGGCACCATCATCAGGTTGGCAAATGCCAGGGCCGCCACCAAGGTGCCGAGTGAAATTTCGCCATTCATCACCCGTAGTCCGCCGACCAAAATGAGCGTCAATTGCATGAGCCGCGTCATGCCCGACACCCACGGGTTGCGCAGATTCCATACACGGTTTGAACGAATGTTTAACTCGGCCAGTAATTTGATGTCGCGGTCAAATTTCTTAAATTCTTGCGGTTCTTGGGCAAAGGCTTTAACCACTTTTACCCCACTTAGGCTGTCTTGCAAGGTCGCATTCACAACGGCACTTTGTTGGTGAATTTTGAGTTGAATCTCGCGGCGTTCGGCAAATAACAGATAGAGTGTGATGCCGTAGATACATGTCGGTACTGCTGCGATCAGCGCCAGTGTGAGGTCTTGTTGGGCAAAGCCGGCCAATAAAAGCACAATGGTGGTGACTTGGTTGACCGAATCGATAAGGATACCTGACAAAAATATGCGCGTGCTTTCGACATCGCCGATCATGCGTGACATTAGGCTGCCGGTACGTTCATTGTCATAATAACCCCAATGCAGCGCTAACAATTTGCGATAGAGCGCGGTGCGAATATCGGTGATAACGGTTTGGCCCAAACGCTCGCGCCCAACTTGATAGCCCAACAACGCCGCCGCCCGTAGTGCCGCCACTGCTACAATAATGCCGAGATACGTCGGCAGACCGGCCAAGTTTTGTTTGGCAATGACTTCATCTACCACTTGTTTAATGACAATGGGGCTGATAACCAATAGGACGGCGATGAGTAGGTTTAAGCCGATTAGCGCTGCTACCAGTTGCCAATGGGGCCGCAAAAAGCTGAGAAGTCGTTGCATGATATGGGTTGCAACCTAGTACTATAGCGCATGTGGGTTTTGTCTTAAATGGTGAGGGTAGTTTGTATCTTGAAGTCGTTGATCGCTGTCCGCGAACATCTGATTAACATCGCACATAGATCAATTAAGATAGAAAAACTCAAATGGCTAATCCAGATAAAGCCTTTGCCGCCAGCATCGGCATGAGATCCCAACATCTCTTGGTAGCAAAGTCGTGTGAATTGAGAAAACATTACTTTAACGAATCATTAGGGGCAATAAAATTGGCATGTTTATGGGTATTAGAACTGCATGGCAAAACGAAAACGACCAGCACCACATCGCTTGACCGATCAGACTTTGTTGCTTATTTTTCACCCTTCCTCCTGCATTCCCCTCAAGCCTAACCCCACCAACACGCCCACAAGAGCCGTCGGCACCGTAACATAAATGCTGTTTTCCCACGAGCCAGTGGCGACCACGATGGCCGAGATGAGCAGCGGGCTGATAAATTGCCCAATATTTGAGCCTTGGATAAATAAGCCTTGCATGAGCGCAATTTGCACTGGGTTGTGGGCCAAAACGGTGGTAGAAGATAGTACCGAGGCCGGAATGAGACCGCCTACGAAGGCCAGCAGCAAACAAAAACCATAACGGACCACATCGGGCAATGCTGCATTAAAAATGCCGAGTGCAGACAGCACCAGCATGGCCTGGGTAAAAATGATCAGTTGGCTACGTTTGAAGCCTCTTTGCAACAATTTGCCGGTAAAAATGGTGCCGGGCATGTGCACCAACATAAACAAACCCGATAATAGGGCGATGGTGCTGGGGTCAAACTTGCGTTCTTCGCGCAAAAAGGTGGGCAGCCAAGTATAAACTGCCCAAAACTGAATGGTGTAGAGGCCGAAGGTGGCGGCACATAGCCATGCTGCCCGCACCTGCAACACCTCGCGTAGGCTTTGCATGGCCGAGGCAGGCGAGGGTTGGGCCGACTGTGTGGTGCTAATGGGCGTATTGCGATAGGCCAAGGCCAATACAAGGGCAGAAAGGCTGACTAAAACGGCGCTTAACCACCATATTTCGCGCCAATTGCCCAAGGCTAAGATGATGGGGGCGAATAGCGAGGCCAGCGTCACCCCAAGTGGCATATAGGCGCTCCACGAACTGAGCAAGAGGCGGCGGTCTTGTAGGGTGCTGGTGGCGCTAATGAGGGTAGGGGCCGACACTACAATACTGATGAAGCCTACCCCTTCGATGAAGCGTGACAAAAACAATACCACCAAATTGCCCGACAGCGCACCCAAGGCCGCGCCCAACACAATCAAGCCATGCCCAAACAAACAGGCGCGTAAGGCCCCAATTTGTCGCACCAACAAGCCAAAAAATATGCCCGTCGTCATCGCCATCATATTAAAGGTCGAGGCAAACCAACCGGCTTGGGTGAGCGAGATTTGCAGATCGGCACGAATATAGGGCAGGGCGATGGGGGCTTTGCCGACATTGATCGCGGCAATAATGCCAGTGGCGAGGGCAATGAGCGCCAATGCCCAGTTGGTTTTTTGTGTTTGTGTCATCTCAACATTAGGCAAAAAGCCGTAAAAATAGCCGATAAAGCCAATAGCGTAGGGGCGGCTTATGCAGCACAAATGGGGTCGGGGGTTCGGGCGGGTTTCTGCCGCTTAACTCTTGTTCGGGTGGGCGAGATGGGGCTTGGGTGGGCAGCCCATAAGCCTTCCAACCACGATAACCCTCTTCTAAATTGCTTACGTGTGTATAGCCCAATTCTTGTAATGATTGGGCCGCCAAACACGAGCTATAGCCTTCGCTGCACATGATGATGAGGGCATGATCTGTGCCCTGTATGGCCGGATTGCCATAGCCGGAGGCTGGATCAACACACCACTCTAAAACCGTGCGCGGCAAATGTAAACTGCCGGGCACCACGCCTTCGAGTTGGCGCTCGGTGGGGGTGCGAATATCGATCATTAGCGCCCCATGTTGGGTGGCTTGGGCGGCTTGGGCTGGGCGCAATTGAGGCACAGCTTGGCGTGCTTGTGCCAGCCTTTCATTAATATTCATGGCGATTCAGCCCTCGGCGATCTAATCGGTTTGGCGGGGAAATATGATACGCAAACAAATTCACGCATAAACGAAACTGAGGTTTTAGCCGATTTCACTCCCTCCATCAAGCATCGCTTGATGGAGGGAGTGAAATCGGCATTTCTTCAATTTTTACCCGTGCCGAGTATATAACATAAGGCGAATGCGATGCTGACCCGTCACCTTTGCGAAAGTGCCAAGCTATTAAGTGAGATGTTGTACAGCGTTCACAGCCCTGCCTTTAATGCCAAAGTAGCCGATCTGCCTATGGATGATGCACCGGACGCACGATCATGACTGGCACACTGGCATATTGCATGATGCGGTCGGCCACACTGCCCATCAGCCAACGCCCAAAGCCACTGCGCCCATGCGAGGTCATGACGATGACCTCGACCCCAAGGGTGGTGGCTTCGCTTAATATCTCGTCGGCGATCATGCCATCGACCACTCGCGTTTGCACCATGATGCCTTGTTGGCGGATTGGGCCAGCCATGCGTTCAAGATACGCTTCACAGTGGGCGGCGCTGTCATCGCTGGGCAAGCCGAAGACGGCTGTGCCTTCAACATAGATACGGGTGTTGGGGTGGCCCGATACTCGCAGCAAGATCAGACTGCCGCCCGAGCCACGGGCCAATTCAAGCGCACTAGGCAATGCCTGCTCGGCAAAAATAGAACCGTCGAGGGGCACAAGTATTTTGTTAAACATGCTGCCAAGCATAGGGCAGTTGTGGTTATTTTTCCCTATTCATATGGGGTAGCCGGCATTGGCTAGTTGGATAGGGGGTGAGGCTGATCATCATGCTAGAATATAATATGCTATCTCCACTATCTCCACTATCTCCCCAAGCTTTACGGCGGAGTATCGACCCTGCGCAATTGGGTATTCAAAGTACCGATGAATTGGCCCCGCATGAAAGCATCATCGGGCAAGACCGTGCGGTGGCAGCGCTCGAATTTGGCTTGGGTATTCATTCGGCTGGTTTTAATATTTTTGTGGCGGGTGAGCGTGGCATTGGCAAGATGACGGCTGTGCGATCGTTTTTAGAATCGCTGGCGACCAAACGCCCTTCACCTAGCGATTGGTGTTATGTCGAGAATTTTAAAGATTCATACCAGCCCAATGCGCTGCAATTTCCATCTGGTCAAGCCCGAAAATTTCAACAGTCGGTTAAGTCGTTGATCGAGGCCATTCGGCGTGATATTCCGCGCACATTTGAGTCGGAAGATTTTATTGCGCGGCAAGCCGAAATTACCCAAAGGTTTGATGTGCAACGGGCGGGTATTCTTACAGAGCTGCGTAACAAAGCTTATGCGGTGGAATTGGGGTTGCAATTTACCCCTTATGGGATCGTGAGCATTCCGCAAATCGAAGGGCGACCTATTACGCCACAAGAATTTGAGGCGATGTCGCCGGAGCAACGGGCGCAGTGGCAGACCCGTAATGATGCCATTCAAATTGAAATTCAGGCTTCGCTGAAACAAATTCGTGAGCTAGACCGCCAAATTCAAGCCCAACTGCAAGCGTTGAATGCGCAAACTGCCGATTATGTGGTGGGTGGCTTGATCGATGACCTATGTGAGGCATATGCTGAGGCCGCACCTGTATTGACCCATTTGCAGCGTTTGCGGGCCGATGTGTTGAGCAATATTGATCTTTTTCGCACGCCGCAACCGACTCAGGGGCAAGGCGCCGAAGCGCAAACGATGCCGGCTTGGGTGCGCGAGCAACAATTTCGCAAATATGAGGTGAATGTTTTTGTCAGCAATGGCGAGCACACTGGCGCACCGGTGGTGCTTGAGCTAAATCCCAATTATCCTAATTTATTTGGGCGGATTGAAAAAGAGACGCAGATGGGGGCGCTGTATACCGACTTCACCATGATCAAGGCTGGGGCGTTGCACCGCGCCAATGGTGGTTATTTGGTGTTATTGGTCGATAATTTGTTGCGCAGTGGGGTGAGTTGGGATAGCCTCAAGCGGGCCTTGCGCAGTCACGAAATTAGCATCGAAGAACTTGGTGAGCAGCTTGGCTTATTTACGACCAAATCGCTCAAGCCACAACCCTTGCCGTTAGATGTAAAAGTGGTATTGATTGGGCGCTCGTTATATTATCATTTGTTGCATGCTTACGACGAAGATTTTGCCGAATTGTTTAAAGTGTTGGCCGATTTTGACCTAAGCATGAGCCATAATGAGACCAATGTGCAACGTTTTCTTGATTTTTTATGCACCCTGTGCCACAAAGAAAATTTGCGCCATTTAGAGAGCAGCGCTGCCGCCAATTTATTGGAATATGACATGC
>JAGWYZ010000172.1 GCA_018969115.1 Chloroflexota bacterium
CAAATTAAGGCTACAAGCATTTTCAATCACCGAGCCAGAGGCAGGCAGCGATACGCCTAATATTCGCACCTTTGCCCAAAGAGAAGGCGACAGTTATATTGTGACTGGGCATAAAAATTGGACCAGCCGCATTGCGCAAAGCGATTTATTGATGTTACTGGCGCGGACCACTGCCCGCGCAAATGTGGCCGAGCGCACCCAGGGCATCAGCTTATTCTTGATCGACCTGCGTGACATTCGCGCCCAGCAACCCAATACGCTGGAAGTAACACCGGTGCGCACCATGTTTAACTACGCCACCAACCAAGTGCGTTATCATGGGATGCGCATCCCTGCCGACAGTTTGATCGGCGCAGAGGGACAAGGGTTTCGATATGTGATTGATGGCTGGAACGCCGAGCGCATTTTGCTGGCTGCCGAGTGTATTGGCGATGGCTATTGGTTTGTCGAGCGGGCGGTTGATTATGCCAATACGTGTGTGCGCTTTGGTGCGCCCATCGGCAAAAATCAAGGGGTGCAGTTTCCAATCGCTCACGCTTATGCCCAAATAAGGGCTGCCGATGCCATTCGCTATCAAGCCTGTGACCTATTTGAGCGGAATGCCCCGTGCGGGGCCGAGGCCAATATGGCCAAGTTATTGGCAAGTGAGGCCAGTTGGGCAGCAGCCAATGCCTGCCTCGACACGCATGGTGGCAACGGGTTTGTGGCTGAATATGACATTGAGCGTAAATTTCGTGAAACGCGGATGTATCAGATTGCCCCGATCAATAACAATCTGATTTTGGCCTATGTGGCAAACCATGTCTTGAAATTACCCAAGTCATATTAATATTTTCACTCCCTGCCATGGCACCGAGGCCAACAACCCGGCCACCGGCGACCGGGTTGCTAAGTTCTACCAGGCATTTTTAGCCACACCTAATAGACAACTAAAATAAAGATCGCGTATAGGTCGTATGATAGCGGCGGCTCTGGTTGCCTATCGTCTAGCGCAGGGATTAAAATCCCGCGCTGGGCACACAAAGACCGCCTTCGCGGTCTAAATTTTTAGCCTGCGAAGGCAGGCAACCATAACCCTACATGCAATTCACAATCTCCGCAAAATTCCCGTTACGTACCATCACAAATAAACACTTGCCGCCGCTACGTTTGGCCCACAATTCGCCAATTTCACGGTCTTCTTTGGCGTTTTCCCACAAATGTGCCCCTTTATTTTCAACCACCAATATTCGCCCATCGCGCAGCAGACAAACAAAATCGGGGTAAAACCGGCCTGTGCTGGTTTGTAATGAAAATGAATTGGGTTTGCGCACCAAATTGCGCACCCAATATTTCACCTGTGGCAGTTGGTCAATGAAAATCGCGCATTGATATTCTGAATCACGACCTTGAGATTCAGTCAGGTCATCAATTTTAGGATAATAATGCTTGTTGAATTGATAATGCCCAGTGTAAAGTTGGTTATAAGCATATTTATTGGGGTTGGGATCAAACTGAAATACATGCTCGTCATTGACGAGCAAATTTGACAACAGCAAATTCTGTATCCCGTTACGATGTAACGTGCGTCGATGATTTTTGATACGCGCTAACAGGCACTTCGACAAACTAAATTTGTCGCGCACCAACTCGCTCAGTGGCAATTGGCGCGTATCGAGCAAATGGGTGACAGCGGCATTGGCAAAGGCCACCCCGTGTTGACGATCAAAATCCTCATGTTCGCCCACTTTGGCAAAACTACGGTCGAGCCATTGCACCAACTCGGCTTTTGAATAATCAAAATCGCCGCTGAGCCGATCCATCTGTTCATGCAACTGTTCGGTAAATTGCACATACACATGTCCCTTTTGCATACCAATAATGCCTTTGGTCGCGCCGCAGGTGCTGGGGGTAAAGTCGTTCTCGCTCAATGTCGCATCATACTTTGCCAACTCAAAGGGAATATCGCGCAGGTGGGTTTCTTCAAATGGCTCAATTAAATTGCCTTGCCGATAAGCCAAGACCGGCACAGCAAAGGCTTCGCCGCGTTCGGCGGGTGTTTGGGTGCGGGGCGGTGGGCGAAGCTGACGCTGCCGCCGAACCTGATATGCAATCACAGCGCGGTCGGTGGGCGATTGCAAGGTTAAATTAAAGGCTTGCAATTCGCTCTCGTTCAAATTTTCGCGGATGGTGACTGTGCCATTGACCGCGTTGTAGCTAACTTTGTTGGCAAGGCCAAATGGCAAGGTGCTGAAATCGGGTTGGCTATTGACCGCAATTTGCAATGGCAAGGCCGGATCAGGTGCTGAGTCAACGTCTGTATCGGGCGGAGACGAGAAAATGGGCAAAGTGCCCAATGATTGCGATACAACCAAATCTGCTACTTCTTGCTTGTCGAAGCCATTTTCGATCAGTGCATCTTTGAGCGCCGCCGCAACTGCCACAAAATTGCGCGAGGCCACAAACGCATAGGCATGATTGAGCGCGTCATTGATTTTGCGTTTGGCTTTGGGCAAGCGCAAAATACGCCCCAAAATTTGCTCGACTGCGGTGGCCGAACGCACCTCGGCCACCGAACACAACACATAGGCAAAGGGACAATCCCAACCTTCGCGCAGTTTTTGTTGGGTAATGACATAACGAATGGGGCAGTGTTCGCGCTGAATGTCGTCGGGCAATTCGTCATAATCACCAGTAGCCCGCGCAATTTGGTTTTCGGCAACCCCAAATTCGTCGAGCAAGGTTTGCCGAATAACATCAACTGTGACTGCTTCGGCCTGCTTTACATTGCGTTCGGCCTGAATAAGCATGATCGGACGCACATATTCGCCGGTGCTTTGCCGCTCTGTCTGCGCCAGCGCGTCTAATTTCTTGAGTGTATCGATCGCATCAGCCAACACGATACGCCATTCATCACGGGTCTCTAACGCAATGGGCATTTTGATCATGTCTTCGGCATTAAGTTCGGCAGCCGAAACGCTATACAGCACATTCGAGGCGTCTTGTTCGCGGGCGGGCGTGGCGGTAAATTCGAGAATACAGGCGGGCAAAAGCCGTGCCAAGGTGTCGAACGACAGCGACGTGCGGGCATTATGCGCCTCATCGACAATGACGATGGGGCGGCGCAAACGCAACACATTACACAACGAGCGCCTCAATTGTCCATCGGTTTCGCGTTCTAGTTCGGCGATTTGGGCAGCTTCGGCGGCGCTAAAATGATCCATCAGTGCGCCGCTGTCTTCATAAACTTTGCGCCCCTCGGTGCTTTCGCTGCGAAATGCCTGAATGGTGGATACGATGACGACGGTAGCACTGTTTAACACCGCCGGACGCACAGATTGTGCTTGGGCGATGTCCATCACCTCGACCGCACCCATGTCGTTTTCGATGGCTTGCCGATACGGATGCCCGTGTTGGCGCAAAGCCCGCAATGTTTGTTGCACAATGGTCTCGGATGGGGCCAGCCATAACACCAACGCCCGATCATGTTGTAAAAATTCACGGGCGCATACGCCCACCGAATGTGCCGCCAGCAAGGTTTTGCCGCCGCCGGTTGGCACACGCAAACACACATAGGGCAAGCCCGGCAAGGCCGAAACAGGTGAATAGCTGCGGCGGGTTTGGCGATAAAACGCCATGTCGTAATCTTGCAGGGCAAGACAATCTTTAAAATAGCTGCTGAGCGCCGCCAAGGTATTTTGTTGATAGGTCTTGAGTTGCATTAGGCTTGCCTCACATCGTATGGAATTTGGCGGAAGGTGATATTTTCGGCTTGCAAACGCGCCACACTCAGCCGACAGGCCGTGCCATAAATGACCTTGCGCCCGTTATGCGGCGGCAGGCTCGCCAACAAAGCTGGGGTGAGCACATTGCCGCTGTTTACGGCTTTGTCTTTGAGCACCCCGTTATACAACAAATACACCGCCGTGTCGTTTGCCACGCCCACTAGGGGCGGCGTGGTCGCCGTTATTGGCCCGCGCACCCGGCCTGTTTCAACAAAAAACACATGCTCTGCCAGATCGGCGTAACTGACCGAACTGCGGATATCGCCGCTGGGGTCAAACAAGGTCTCGCCCAATTCACAATATTCAAACCCATCACCCCAACCCTCACGCGCAATCACGCGCCGCACCCGCTCGGCGGTGATGTTTTGGGCAATATGCGCGTCTATCTCGACCAAAATACATTTACGCTGGCCGCCATCTTCGGCGTTTAAGGCCATGACGGCATGGGCGGTGGTTCCGCTACCGGCAAAACTGTCGAGCACAAGATCATCTTGGTTAGTAGCGATTTGGAGGATGCGCTTGATTAAGCGCGTGGGCTTAGGTGTCACAAAATCCAATGCTTCATTTGCAACATCAAGACTTCGTATTTCTTTTTTTGCTTCGTCTGTATGTCCTGCATCTTCAAATGTCCACCAAGTCGGCGGCACAGAACCGCCGCCACCGCGTAAAGCATGACGGTAACGTTTAAATGCGGGCACTTTCCCCTTGCCATCTTTGCCCCACCAAATTAAATTTTGCGCCTCATTTGCTCGATGTGTTTCTATGGAATAGCGCCAAACTGAAGTTCTTTTAGGCCATATTTCTTCACCTGTATTAGGGTTAACAACAGGGTAATACAAATTGGGTCTTTCTTCGGCAGTTTTATTACATGTATAGTTATCTGGACGGAAAATACCTTGATCATCTTCAAAACGATATTGGCGGTCTTTATCGTCTGATCGTGGCAATAGATTTCGATTAAAAAGTAAGGTTTTTTGGTAAACCAAGATGTGATCATGCATCGGCGCAATAGACTTATGATCATTTGCAACAGCATATTTCTTTTGCCAAACCACATTTGCCACAAAATTTTGCGCTCCAAAAATCTCATCCAGCAACATACGGGCATGATGCACTTCGTTGTCGTCAATGCTCATCCATAAACTGCCATCCTCACGCAAAAATTGCCGCAACAAGACCAAACGCGGATACATCATACACAGCCATTTGTCGTGGCGGGTCAGGTCTTCGGCTTCGGCCCCCACCGTTTTACCCAGCCATGCTCGCATTTCGGGGCTGTTCACCGCATCGTTATACACCCAGCCCTCGTTGCCGGTGTTATAGGGCGGGTCAATATAAATGCACTTGACTTGCCCGGCATAGCGCGGCAACAGCGCCTTTAGCCCCAACAAATTGTCGCCTTGCACAATCAGGTGTTGCCGGTCGGTCGCGTCGGGTTTTGCGGCCAAAGACAAATCGGCTCTGGGTTTAAGCAAATGAAACGGGGCTTTGGTGTGGTGCGTCACGACGGCGCGTTTGCCGATCCAATCGAGTGTGGGCATAAGACAATTTTAGCCGCAAAATGCCACGCCAAATTGGCGGGTTAAGCCACAGCCAAAGCTGTTCAAAAGTCAGCATGACACTTAACCCGTCATCTCCGCGAAAGCGGAGATCCATAACGATGCAGGTAAAAAAATGCGGCAAACCAGTCAAATTACGCCTGTCTGGTTATAGATTCCCGCTTTCGCGGGAATGACGGGTTAAGCTGAGGCCTTAATTTAAGACGATTGTGCTTTTGCGAAAACAAGAAGGCGACTTTTAAACAGCCTTACGGTTGTGCAATCTACCATGTCTCATTTTATGATTTTTGTGTATAATCGTATACGATTATACTAATGACCGATTTAGATGCCCCAACCACCGCCGAGTTGATCGCCAAAAGGCTGCGATATGACATCTTGAGCGGCAAACTCAAGCCGCTGCAACCACTGCGCCAAGACGAAATTGCAGCCCAAATGGGCGTAAGCAAAATACCCACCCGCGAGGCGCTGGTGCAACTCAAAACCGAGGGGCTGGTGGTGATACATCAAAATCGCGGGGCGGTGGTGGCTGAATTTTCGGCCAGCGAGGTTGCCGAAGTTTACGAGATGCGTGCCGCGCTCGAAACACTGGCCATACGCCGCGCCATCCCCAATATGACCAAATCTGACTTTGTGCGAGCCGAAGGGTTGATTGAAATTATGGATGATACACATGATGCGCTGAATTGGAGCGAGCTGAATTGGGAATTTCACGCCATGCTCTATCGACCAGCCAACATGCCACGTTTGTTAGAGCATATTCGTATGTTGCACAGCAATGTGGCACGGTATGTCGTGCATTACCTGACCAGCGTCGATTATCACGCCGAGGCCCAGCGCCAGCATCGGCTGATCTTGCAATTGTGCCGTACTGGCAATATCGCCCAAGCCACGCCCCAACTCGAAGCCCATTTAACCCAAGCCGGTAAAAAAATAGCGCAGTTTTTAAAAAAGGATGAAGGATGAAGGATGAAGGATGAAAATTCCTAGTTCATCCTTCATCCTTCATCCTTTATCCTTTCCCCTTTATCCTTCATCCTTTCCCCAAATTATGTCTACGACAAATCTTGAAATCCTAAACACCATTCAACAGCGCATTTTGTGGTTGAGCACCTATATGTTGCATCACGCCAACAAAATTCGCCACAACCCCGATGGCAGCAAAATCGGTGGGCATCAGGCTTCATCGGCCAGTGCCGTCACCTTAACAACGGCGCTATTGTTTCATTTTTTGCGCCATGATGACCGCTTTCAATTTAAACCACACGGCTCGCCAGCCTATCACTCGGCCATGTATTTGATGGATGCCTTGCCCAAAAGCTACATGACCGGCTTGCGCGAATTTGGCAAATTGCAGTCTTACCTCAGCCGCAGCAAAGACCCAGTGGTGGTGGATTTTAGCAACGGCTCGATGGGCTTGGGCTGCGCCGCGCCGGTCTTTGCCGCCACTGCCCAACATTATGCCCAGCGTCATTTTGGCGAAACCACCGCCAAACGCTTCATCACCATCAGCGGCGATGCCGAGCTAGACGAAGGCAATGTGTATGAGATGTTGCTGGAAGAAAGTATGCGTGGGGTGAATAATGTGTTGTGGATCGTCGATCTTAACCGCCAAAGCCTAGACCGCGTGGTGCCCGGTATTCGCGCCAAACGGCTTGAGTCTATTTTTGCGGCCTGTGGCTGGGATGTAATTGAGGCCAAGTATGGACAACGGCTGCAAACGGCCTTTGCCCGCGCTAACGGCCAACATTTGCGCCAATGGATCGACGACATGAGCAATGAGGAGTATCAAAGCCTCATTCGCTCCGAGGCGTCGGTCATTCGCGGGGCGGCCATGCGCACTGAGAATGATGAGTTGATCGAATTTTTAGCCCCGATACCTGATGAAGAACTGGTGTCGCTGCTGGGCAATTTGGGTGGCTGTGATTTACCCGAATTGATTGCACAACTGGACGTGGCAGGCCAAAAGCTGGAAGAGGGCAAAGCGCCAGTAGTGTTGTTTGCCTATACCATCAAAGGCTGGGGCTTGCCGATTGCGGGTGACCCATTCAACCACTCGGCCTTGCTCAGCGATGACCTCATTCACAGCCTGCGTGAAAGTATGAATATTGCGGCCAATGAACCTTGGCTGGGGTTTGCGCCCGGCTCGCCTGAATATGAATTTTGTCAGCGTGTCCGCGAACGGCTGGGGTTTAGGCAATTTAACGACGCAGCACTGGCAAAGATGAACGGCAACGTGCCAGTAGGTTATGGTCGTACGGCACGGCGTGGGCAGGTGCGCCCATTGCCGTTGTCGCCCAACGACATCCCCAACGAATTGGGCGTGAGCCACGCCACCCAATCGAGCACCCAAGACGCCTTTGGGCGCGTGATGATGCGCTTGGCCGATGTGAGCAAAGTCGCGCCACGGGTCATCACCACCAGCCCCGATGTCGCCACCAGCACCAATCTAGGCGGCTGGATCAACAAGGTTGGCGCGTTTTCGTTTAACACCCCAGTTGATTATGAGGCTGGTCGCCCACGCCCGATCAATTGGCGCGGGCGGCCCGAAGGCCAACATGTTGAGCTTGGCATTGCCGAGATGAATTTGTATACCATGTTGTCGCAATTAGGCTTGTCGCACGAGTTAAATGGGCAATTGTTGTTGCCAATTGGCACACTCTATGATCCATTCGTTTGTCGTGGTCTCGATGCGCTTATTTTTGGGCTGTATTCAGAATCAAAATTTATCTTTGCCGCCACACCCAGCGGGGCCACGCTGTCGCCCGAAGGCGGGGCGCATCAGTCATCGGTCACGGCCTCACTCGGCATCGAGTTGCCCAACCTCGATTATTATGAGCCGTGTTTTGGCCTAGAGGTGGAATGGATGTTGATGGAGGGTTTGCGGCAAATGGTCTTGACCGACGACGATGGCCTGCGCAATGGGCGCAGCACCTATTTGCGTATGAGCACCAAAAATATCGACCAGAATTTGCTTAAACCCGCGCTCAATCGGCTTGGCAAAGACGAATTGCGCCGCAAGGTATTGGCGGGGGGCTATCGCTTAAAGGTTGAAGGGGGAGGGATGCAGGATGAAGTCCTTCATCCTGCATCCTTCATCCCTCGTCCTTTGTTACACCTCGTGACTTGCGGGGCAATGATCCCAGAAGTGCTGGCGGCAGCAGATTATTTAGAGCACGAGGGGGTGGCGGTCAATGTCATCAATTTGACCAACCCGCGTGGCGCCTATGAAAGTTGGAAAAATGCCAAATATGGCGAGGCGCACATCCTCGAAGAATTAATACCGGCAGAGCAACGCACTGCCCCGATTTTGACGGTGCACGATGCGGCCTCACACGCACTGGCGTGGCTGGGCAGTGTGTTTGGTCAGCGTGTGATCTCGCTAGGGATGGACAAATTTGGGCAGAGTGGTACACGGGCGAGGGTGTATGAATATGTGGGGCTTGACACCCATAGCATCATTGCGGCGGGTTTTAGGGCGGTGGATTAATGGTTAGTGGTGAATGCCGGTCAGCTTGATTTTGAATTTTAATGGATGTGGTGTTGGGTTATTGGCGAGTTTCAGCCGATAGGAAGGCGGGTCTAACGTTACATCGAATTGTTTAAGTAGCATTGCCACATTTAGAGGAAATTGCACTTCGGCTATACCAGCCCCTAAACATAAATGCGCCCCAATGCCATAGGGCGCATATGCGTATTTTTGCCAAAACTCTTGGTATGGGGCATGATGCCAGTCTGGGACATAACTCATCTAATTCAACCGTATCTCACTCACCTAATTCTGGTATGGGGGCTTGCTCAGGGTCGCTCTTTTTTGTCAGTTTGTTTATCCAATTGGCTACAGTTTGATGATTAATGTGTATTTGGCGTCCGATACGCCGCAAATTCAGACTATCAACATACATTTCGGCCACTTTTATTTATTCCGCATTTGTGCGTATATCATGATCTCTCATTTTATGGGCACTCCCATGATAAGCAAAACCAT
>JAGWYZ010000004.1 GCA_018969115.1 Chloroflexota bacterium
CTTTGTTGATGCTTGCTAGCGTTGCTATGATTGCTTCGACTGTTTTGTATACTGCGGGGGGATGTTGTTCTTCTTTTTTTTTCATACCCTCTGTTTTACTACAGGTTTGAACAACATCCCTACTTTTAGACTAAACTACTGGTACATCATCAGTGCTAAAGCCATCGGTACAATATTGAAATGTGATCGGTGCTTCATCAACAATTTCTTGCATATTTTCTGTGCTGCGCTCAGTCATAGCCAGCCAACTCATAAAACAGCGTGTTTCTCGATGAACTTGCGTTACAACATCAATTTCGTTTTTTTGAGCCTGAAAATGTGAATAATTCATCCAGTTCCACTATGGTGTCTGGCCCAACGGCGGGAAAGCTCGCATCTCATGTTTTAATTTGATTTGCTGCTTGGGTTACCCAATTTGAGATACTTTGATGACTAACTTTTAAGAAACGGGCCACTCGCCAATAATTTGTGCCATCGATATACATTTCAATCGCGGTTTGTTTTTTCGCTGCATCGTAGCCTTTTGGTTTGGGGCAAGGTGTGAAATTACAACTACAAGCTTTAAAATTATATTTTTCACTTCCACTCCGATGATGTCCAGCTTTAAGCCGTGAGCTATGAGCCATGAGCTGTGAACTGAGATCGATAAACTCATGACTCACAGCTCATGGCTCACGGCTTCCGTAGATAATATTAGGCATGACAAATATCGTTCAACAAAAAATCGAGCAGGCCATTGCGCTGCTGAAGGCCGATACAAGTGCCAACGCCATCGATTGTTGGCTTACCTTTGCCCGCGAGACATCGCAGGTGCATGACCCCGCCATTGACCTGATTTTAGGCTTTGGCGTAACGTGGGACTCAGCCTTTCTCATCACCCGCACTGGCGAGGCTATTGCAATTGTGGGGCGATTTGACGGCGATAATGTGCGCAAGCTTAATGCTTATACGCAAGTGCTGACCTATGACCAAGGTATTGGCGATGTGTTGCGCGAGACGATGGTGCGGTTGGCCCCACAACGTCTTGGTTTAAACTTTTCGCTCAGCACCTCTAGCGCCGATGGCCTAACGCATGGCATGTTTTTGCGTTTACAACGCATGTTGGGTGATGTCGTTCCTGCCGACGGTTGGCTAAGCGCCGAAGAGATTGTGCGGCGTTTGCGTGAGCATAAGGCCAGCAGCGAGTTAGATTTGATTAAAGAAGTGACCCGCCGTACCGAGCAAGTATATGCTGAGATGTTTAAATTGCCAGTGCGTGGCATGAGCGAAAAAGAAATTCACCACGTGGTCGGCGAGATTGTGGCGAAATATGACTGTGAATTTGCGGGTGAACGTATCAATAACCCCATCGTCAACGCTGGCCCCGATTCATCAATTGGGCATGGCATCCCGAGTGATTTGCAGGTGCAGCCGGGCCAAATTTTGCATTACGACATGTGGCTACAGCGCGATGGTTATTGCTCAGATTTGCAGCGGGTGGGCTATGTGTTACGCGAAGGCGAAACCGATGCCCCAGATTTGGTAAAACGGGCATGGAATGCCTGTTGGATTGCGCTTGAGGCTGGTAAGGCGACCTTGCGACCGAGCGTGGCGGCGTGGGATGTCGATCAGGTGGCGCGTGAGGCACTGATGGAATGTGGTTACCCTGAATATATGCATGCCTTTGGACATCATGTCGGCAAACGGGTGCATGATGGTGGCAGTGTGCTTGGTCCACGTTGGGATCGCTATGGTGATATGCCTTACAAACCGATTGAGATCGGCAGCGTGTTTACTTTAGAATTGGGTGTAATTGTTGAGGGCTATGGCTATATTGGGATTGAAGAGATGGTAGTGGTGACGGCGGCAGGGAATGCGTATTTGAGCACGCCACAGAAGGATTTGATATTGTTATAACGCTGCGCTAGTAATATGTTGATATGTCTTTATCGTTTAATTTTAAGCAACCCAATATACAATTGTAACTTTAATGCAACCGAGTTTTTATGTGCGGGATGTGCCCGTGTATGGTGATGTGATTTTGGCCCCAATGGACGGCATTTCTGACATGCCGTTTCGCATTTTATGCCGTGCCTATGGCTCGGCCATGAGCTACACCGAATTCACCAATGCGGCGGGTATTTTGCACGGTGCTGATCGCGTCATGCGGATGCTCGACTATGACCCCAGCGAAAAGCCGGCCATGACTTTTCAGATTTATGATGCCGACGAAGACCGCATTGTGGCGGCGGCGGAGAAAATTGAGGCACTCAAGCCAGACATCATTGATCTAAATATGGGTTGCTCGGTGCCGGGGGTGAGCGGGCGTGGCGCGGGCGCGGGTTTGCTGCGCGATCCCGACAAAATCGGGCGCATTTTTAACCGTTTAACCAAGGCTGTCAAAGTGCCGGTGACTGGCAAAATTCGCTTGGGCTGGGATCAGGAATCGAAAAACTATAAAACGGTTGCCAAAGTGCTTGAAGATAATGGCGCATCGTTGATCGCCGTGCATGGGCGCACCCGCTGCATGGCTTATGGCGGTAATGCTGATTGGTCTGCTATTGCCGAGATCAAACAAACGGTTAAAATCCCAGTCATCGGCAATGGCGATGTAAAAACACCCGGAGATATCGCCAAAATTAAGGCCCAAACTGGCTGTGATGCGGTGATGATTGGCCGCGCTGCCATCGGCAACCCTTGGATTTTTCAGCGTAAAAACCGAGAGGAAATTACGCTGGATGATGTGGTGACGATGATGCGTCGTCATCTTAAACTTATGCTCGATTATTACGGCATCGCAGGTTTAACCTTGTTCCGCAAACATGCGGTGCGTTATATCAATGGTGTATATGGCGCTTCTGAGTTGCGCCACGCCCTTGTGCGCTGCGAAACCCCAGAACAGTTTGAAGAGATTGTAGGGCAGGCACAGGCGCAAAATGAGTGAATGAGTGATTGCGCTGTAAAACCCTTCAAACAATCATAAATTCACTCACTCATTCACTCATTTCTAGCCTGCCATCGTCAAGCCGCCCGACACACTGATGGTTTGACCAGTGATAAAGTTTGCATCGTCGCTGGCTAAAAATGCCACAATACCGGGCAGGTCATCGGGTTGGCCGAGGCGACCGAAGGGAATGGATCGGGTGAGCGCTGTGCGCAATTTGTCGCCGCGTTCGCCCTCGCCCGCAAAATCACGAAAAAGCGCTGTGTCGGTTGGCCCAGGGCAAACCACATTCACATTGATTTGCTTACGCGCCAACTCACGTGCTAAGGTCTTTGAGAACGAGATCAACCCACCTTTGCAATAGGCGTACACTGCCTCACCTGACGAGCCAACCCGTGCTGCGTCTGACGCAATATTGACTACCTTGCCCGACCCGCGTGCCGACATGCCTTTCAGTACAGCGTGGTGCATATACAGCACACCAAACAAATTGATCGCTACAATTTTGTCCCACAGCGGCTTTTCGGTATCCAAGAAATTACCCGCCCGATCCCAACCGGCGTTGTTGACCAACACATCAATTGGCCCCAAGCCTTGCTCGACTTGCGCCACGGCCGCATTGACCGAATTTTGGTCGGCTAAATCCACTATAAAGGCATTGGCTCTGGCACCCTTTTGTTCGATTTGGCTCGCCAAGCCTTGCGCGGCTTGCAAATTGATGTCCAGCACCGCCACAATTGCGCCTTCTTCGGCGAAGCGCCGGCAAATGGCCGAACCAATCCCGCCCGCACCGCCGGTCACGATCACTACTTTGTTGGTTAATCCTCTCATGGTTGAATGGCTTATTAGTCGAATGGTTTATTGGTTGAGCAGTTGATTGATGATCTGTGGCTTATAAGTCATAAATAAACCATTTAACTCATTGTGATTTATCTATATTTTGCAATTGTTTGCCGTGCAATGATCATCTTCATAATGTTTGCCATACCGTCGCCGATTTGCAGGCCAAACACGTCGCGGTAACGCTGGGCGTAAGCAAAATCGTTACTATAGCCGCCGTGCCCGTGAACAAGCAAACACTGTTGAATGATCTCGCATGATAGCTTGGGCGCCCACCATTTGCTCATGGCGGCCTCGGTGGTGTGCGGCAAGCCTTGGTCTTTGAGCCACAAGGCGTGCAAACATTGCCAACGCGCCGCCTGATATTGCGTTTCGGCCTCAGCCAGCGGGAAAGTCACGCCTTGAAATTCGGCGATGGGTTTACCAAAGGCTTCGCGCTCTTGGATGAAGCGCCACGTTTCATCGAGCGAGATCCGCGCCACTGCCAAACATTGCAAGCCGATCAGGGCGCGACTGTAATCGAAGCCTTGCATTACTTGTACAAAGCCCTTGCCTTCGGCCCCCAGCATCCATTCGGCAGGCACAGCCACATTGTCAAAAAAGATTGATCCGCGCCCAACCGGTCGCGTGCCCAAATCGTCATGCGCTAAACGCGAAACGCCCGCCAAATCCATCGGCACTAGAAAGGCGCTGATGCCGTGTGCTCGATCAGATTCCTTGCCAGTGCGGGCAAACACTACCGCTACGTCGGCCTGCGTCGCCATCGAAATTGAGGCTTTTTCGCCGTTCAGCACGAAATGATCGCCTACCCGTGTCGCTTGCAGTTTGATTCGCGCTGCATCAGACCCAGTGCTTGGCTCGGTTAGGGCAATGGCGACCAGCTTTTTGCCACCGCAAATGACGGGCAGCCATTGCTCGGCCAGTGCAGGCGCGGCGTGCTGCGCGATGACATGCCCACACAGCGAGGTCAACAAATTGACATAGGCTACATTAAAGTCGCCATAGGCAATTTGCTCAAGCAGCAGCCCGCTCGTCACGCAATCTGTGCCCAGCCCACCCAATTGTTCGGGCAATTCGGGGCCTAGAAAGCCCATCGCCCCCATCGCTTGCACGATTTCAGGCTCGATTTGCTCTGCCACTTCGCGAGCGTGGTAATGTGGGGCCAGCTGCTCTTTGGCAAACCGCTTGGCGACCTCGACCAGCGCTTGTTGCTCTTTGGTTAGATTGAAGTTCATGCTTTGTGGAGGCTAGTGTAATGCAATTTGCAACAGCAATATTCAACTACTGCTTTATGCTTTATTACAGATAAAACCTGAAATCTAATCAAATTAAAACAATACTATGGGGGTGTCTAATTGACCAGAGGTAAAAAATCAGTCAAAGAATAGTGGTAACGAGGATACTTCTGGCTATGGTTTGATGATTAATGCACATTCAGCGTCTGATACGTCACAGATTCAGACCGTCAATTACATTTCGGCCATTTTTATTTATTTCGCATTTAAGTGTATGTTCTAACTAACAATATTTATAACTTTTTATGTATCATCTCAAAAAATCAGGGGAACTAAAACTGTTTTTCGCCAAACGCACTATATGACCATTAAAGCTAGGGGCAAAGCCCTTAACTTTAATGGTCATATAGTACGTTTGGCATTACATCTTTGGGGTTTACCCCAAATTACTGAGATAATGCCTTTTCATCTGCTAATCCTATATGATCGCTAGTTTCTTAGGCACTCCCAATAATTAAACGATAGGTTAAACAGTTACCCCAACACCAACTCTGCCTTCACGACCTCCTCAGTATAATCATGGCGAATGGTAAACCCGACTTTGCGGCTGACGTTGATCATGCCAAAATTATCGGGCAAAATATCGGCAACCACGCGGGCACAACCCCAATCGTGCCCAACTCGCACCAGCCGCCGCAACAATTCAGCCCCAAGGCCCCGGCGCTGCACTGAATCGCTGAGCAGTAGCGCAAATTCAGCATCGCCGCCAGATAGCGCCGGGTCAACCTTGACCAAACGCCCCACCCCGATGATGGCCCCATCATCACGCACCGCAACCAGCGCCATTTCACGATCATAATCAATGTAGCAAATTCGAGTCAACCGCTCGTGCCGAATTCGTTCTTCGAGCGGAATATGATGAAAAAAGCGCAAATAAATGCTATCGGCTGATACTGTTTGATGAAAATCGACAATACGCGGCTCATCTTCGGCCCGAATGGGGCGAATCACAATCGGTGTGCTATCTCGCAAAGTAATGTTTTGGGAATAGCGCGTTGGGTATGGCTGAATGGCTAAGCGAGGCAAATCTGCGGTGCGGGTGGCTGGGTCGTGCAACACCATGCGGGCATCGAGCGCCAAAATGCTGCCATCATGCGCCACATCGTTTTTAAGGAGACTAGACATCTTGGGAACCACCAACAAGGGATTGATGACAACTTCTTTGAGCCAGCGCTGCTCGACAATGAGCTGGCTAAAGTGCACCAAGAGTTGCGCCAACGCATCAAGGTCGATAGGGGCGCGTCCGCGAGCCGAAGGTGCGCCGCGTAAGGCATCGTAAATACGGGTTTGCTCCATCAAACGCCGCGCCAAAGTGCTGTTAAGCGGAGGCAAACCAAGGGCGCTGTCTTTGAGCACCTCAACCAATTGCCCGCCCGTGCCAAATAAAATGAGCGGCCCCACTTGCGGGTCGGTGCTGCTGCCCAAAATCAGGTCATATCCACGCCGAGGAATCATGGCCTGCACGGTTACACCGAGAAAAGCAGAAGTAGATGAGGGATGAGGGTTGAGGGTTGTCAACCCTTCCTTCTCAACTACAGATTCCAGCACATTCTGCCGAATGGCGTGAAAAGCCCGCCGCACTCCTTCATCGCTGCGCAAATTTAGCTCAACCCCGCCGATATCATTTTTGTGGGTGATGAGGTGTGAGTGTAATTTAAGCACCACCGGATAGCCAATTTGCTGCGCGATGGTAATGGCCTCATCTTCGGTCGTGGCGACTTGGGTGGGCACAACTGGTATGCCATAGGCCGCCAGAATCTGTTTCGATTCGTGCTCGGTGAGCAAAGTGCGGCCTTGAGCACGGGCAGCTTCAATCAAATTATTTGTAACGCCGGCCGGCTCAATATTAACTTCATCGAGTTGGTCACTTAAGAAATTGGATTTCCCAGAGAAATCCAATTTCGGCTGTCCCAAGCCTAATAGCGACATTGGCGTTTCATACAAACCGCGCAAGTTTTCGCTATAGCGCCACATATAGGCAAACATGCGGGCGGCAGTATCGGGATACCCAAAGGTCGGAATACGGGCTTGATTAAGAATATGCTCACCCGCTGCCACGCCACTGCCGCCCATCCAACTGGCAAGAATGGGCTTATTGCCCTTGGCAAAAGGCAACAAAGTTCGTGCCACCTCAGCGGGGTCGATACGGGCTTGCGGCGATAAAATAACCAAAGTGCCATCGCTGTCGGGGTTATTGACCGCTGATTTAATGGCAGCACGAAAGCGCTCGGGGGTGGCATTGCCTAAAATATCGATCGGGTTGGCATGACTCCAATGGCTCGGCATCATTTGATCTAGCACCATTTGCGTTTCGGCAGAAACTGGCGCTAACACACCGCCATTGGTAATAAGCGCATCAGTTGCCAACACACCCGGCCCACCAGCATTAGTAACAATGGTAAGACGCGGGCCTTTGGGTCGGGGTTGTTTGCCTAGCACTTCGGCCATATAAAACAAATCTGAGACAGCATTTACCCGTAACACTCCACAACGTTGAAATACGGCGTCAAGTGCATCATCGCTGTTGGTTAATGTGTCGGTATGCGATGCCGCTGCTTGCGATGCCTCGCGCGTGCGACCGGCTTTTAGCACAATAATAGGTTTGCTCAAGGCCACTTCACGCGCTGCTGACATAAAGGCCCGCACATTATTGCGGTCATTGCCTAATGTCTCCATGTAAATAATGATGCTGTCGGTGTTGGGGTCATCGCCCAAATAATCGATCAGTGGCCCGAGGCTCACATCCAACATCGCCCCCACCGAAATAAAATAGCTAAAGCCAACATTCTCACGAAAGCTCCAATCGAGCACCGAAGTGGCAATGGCGTTACTTTGGCTGATAAAGGCAACATTGCCAGTGAGCGCCACGCAGGCCGCAACGGTGGCGTTTAACTCACGCCGCGTATTCATCACCCCTAAACTGCCCGGGCCAATCAGTCGCAATTGCGGAGCTGTTTGCAAAATATCGCCAATTTGTTTGATGAGAGATGCATCATTGACACTAGAGACAATAATGGCGCTGCGCGTGCGGGCCGCAATACAGGCTTGCAGCACTGTCGGCACTGATAAAGCTGGGGTCGCTATCAGCGCTAAATCAACTGGTCGGTGCAATTCTGTCAAGCTCGCCAAGCTCGGTTTGCCCAATATTTCGCGCCGATTGGGATTAATGGCATAAACTTCGCCCTTATAGCCTTGTAAATGATCAAGTAGCATTCGCCCAGTGCTGCCTTCTCTTTCGCTGGCGCCGATAACGGCGATGCTGCGAGGTTTAAAGAGGGCTTTAAGTGCATCACGGGCGTGCCCTATTGAATCTTCAGGGCTGGCTTTTACGCCATCTATAATCCCCATTAATGCAATTGAGGGGCGTTGTAATTCATCAAAAATACCATCACCTGACACCATATTGATGAGGATACCGCATAAACATTAAAATAATGAGAAGGTTGGCCTGATTAGTGCGCGTCTGGGGACGTGCAATAAGCACATAAAAAAGTTACATTTTTTCTTGCGCCTAAATACAACCCAGTACAATACAATTGCACATCAATTGTCTCGTGAGATCAACTAGTTTAGTCCGAATGCGTCATCGGCGGCGCGGACGCAGCCATAATAGCACCGCCAAACGTGCAGCCCAATTGCTGGCGTTGGCTGGGGCGTTGATCATGTCGGTCAGCTTGTTGGTGCCCGTCTCGACTGTGATGGCAGCGAATGCGGCCTATAACTACTTTACGCGCGATTTGCCAGATCCCGAACAGGTACAAACGGTGCAAGAGAGCGCCCAAACCACCACCTTGTATGATCGTAACGGCAAAGTGTTATATGAGGTCATTGACCAAAATGAAGGCGACCGCCAATGGGTGGGAATTAATGACATTGCCGATAATTTGAAATGTGCAACTGTAGCCATTGAAGACAAGACCTTTTACGAAAACCAAGGCTTTGATTTGCGCGGCATGGCACGGGCCATGGTTGCTACCTTACAAGGCGGCAATGTGCAAGGCGGCTCGTCAATCACCCAACAAATTATTAAAAATGTGGTGATTGCGCCCGAAGAACGCGCCAAATTAAGCCTCGACCGCAAGATTACCGAAATATTGCTGGCCAATGAAATCAGCCGCCGCTACCGCAAAGAACAGGTGTTGGAATGGTATCTCAACACCAACTTTTATGGCAATTTGGCCTATGGTATCGAAGCAGCGGCACGGGTCTATTTTGGCAAACCAGCGCGTGATTTATCACTATCAGAAGCGGCGATGTTGGCAGCCATCCCACAATTCCCCAAACAAAACCCTATCGACAGCATGAACGAGGCCAAAACCCGCCAAACGCTGGTGCTCGATCAAATGGTCGAGCGTACGCAATCGGGGGTGCCAGGCTGTGCTGTAACCCGCCAACAAGCCGATGAAGCCAAACGCGAAACCTTGCGTGTGGTAAACCGCAGCGCCCGTTTTAATATTAAAGCGCCGCATTTTTCGGTGTATGCACGCGAAAAAGCCACTGATCTATTGGCCGACCATCTCGGCATAGGGGCAGAGGCTGCCGCAGAATTGGTCAATCGTGGTGGGTTAAAAATTTATACCACCCTCGATTTAGCGCTCGATGATCAAATACGCGTCATTGCTAACCGCCAAATTGCGACCTTGCAAAATAAAAAAGTGAATAACGCCTCGGTGGTGGTCATTAAGCCCGAAACCGGCGAATTGTTGTCGATGTTGGGTAGCCTTGACTATTACAATGATGGCATTGATGGCAAATTTAATGTGGCTACAGCTTTGCGCCAACCTGGCTCGTCGTTTAAACCCATTACTTATATCGAATTGTTACGTCAAGGGGCCTCACCCGCCACCCTGTTCTGGGATACCCGCACCACTTTTCCATCCGGCAGCGACATTCCTTATATTCCCGAAAATTACGACCGCAAATACCATGGCCCATCGCGGATGCGTGAGTCGTTGGCGCGGTCATACAATATTCCGGCCGTTGAAGCCATGCAGCGGGCTGGCATTGGCAATGTGTTGCGCATGGCGCACAAACTTGGCATCACCGATTTAGATCGTGGGTTAGAGTTTTATGGCTTGGCATTGTCATTGGGTGGCGGCGAGGTCAAGTTGCTCGACATGGCTTATGTGTATAGCACATTTGCCAATGGTGGCTCGATGGTGGGCGTGCCGCGCCCAGCCAGCCAGCGCAAATCTGGCTTTCGCGATTTAGACCCAGCCGTTATTTTGCGGGTTGAAGATGTCAAGGGCAATGTGTTATATTCATATAAGCCAGCGCTTAACCCGCGCTTACTTGGCCCCAAAAGCGAACAATTGACTTATTTGATCACCAGCATGTTGTCTGATCAAAGCGCACGGGTGGCGGCGTTTGGCGATAATTTATTGTTGGCGGGCAATCGCCCTGCTGCCGTTAAAACTGGAACCACCAACGATAACCGCGACAACTGGACGATGGGTTATTCACCCGAATATGTAGTTGGGGTGTGGGTAGGCAATACCGATGGCTCGCCAATGGATAGTTCGTTGACGGGTGTAACCGGTGCAGCCCCCATTTGGCGTGAAGTGATGAATATGCTGCACCAAGGCAAACCAGCAGTGATATTTAAGCAGCCAGATGGATTGGTCTCGCGCGGGGTATGTGCAATTGATGGTTTGTTACCCAATTTGGGAGCCTGCCCTGTCATTTCAGAATTGTTTATCGACGGCACACAACCTAAGCAAGTTAGCACCATTGTGCAAAAATTCCCTATTCGCAAAGACACTGGCAAAATTGCCATTCCTGGCACACCGCCCGAAATGGTGGAGGAAAAAACGCTCTATATCTTTCCATCACAAGCCCAAGACTGGATTAATGATTGGACCGATGCCGAGCGCCAGCGTTACCCATTGGCTCCTACCGAATATGACAGCACCTACGAGGGTGCGCCAACGGCTTCTGAAGTGGCAATCACTTACCCAGGCAATGGCAGCTATGTCAGCACCAATGTCTCAAATACATTTGTGTTGTCGCAAGGGGTCAATGGCATTGTTGATATTCGTGGCAGCGCCAAAGGCGGGCAATGGTTGTCGTATCGGGTGACATTTGCCAAAGGCTGGGATGTAAAACCTGAACAATGGCAAGTGATCGGGTCAGATCATAGTGAGCAAATTGAAAATGGCTCGCTTGAACGATTCAACTTTACCGGGCTTGGCAGCGGACCATATTCACTAAAGGTAACGCGTATTGAGCAAGATGGCAAGGCGACTGAAGCCGCAATTCAATTTACACTCGACCTCAACCCGCCAACGGCCAAATTGGCCGAGCCTTTATATAGCGTGGGCGCGGAATGGATTGACATGAACGCCGACATTAAGGACGATTACGCGATTAGCAAAGTCGAGTTTTATGTCAATAGCAGCGAGAAATCCATCGCCACAAAAACCATTGCACCATTTTCAGCCAAATGGACAATTCCACTCGGTTACAACGGCGATGCCCAAATTTGGGTAGTGGCAATTGATGCGGCTGGCAACCGCACCGAATCGAACCATGTGACCGTAAAGGGCGTGGTGCGCCGATAAAAGGGGACTAAAGCTGTTCAACTTGCACCAAGCGCGTGCCAATCCACCAGCCAATTGCCACAATGAAAGCCGAAAGGGCAAAAATGGTGGTATAGGCACTTACGCCAAAGCCCCGTGCCAACAGTGCATCAATCAACAAGCCACCAAATACAGGCATGAGACCGCCTAGCCCAGCCACAGTATTAAGTGCGCCAATATAAGCCGTGCGATCAAGACCTTTGGCAATGTTTTGAGCATAGCTCATGAAGCCCAGCATATTACTGCGGTTAATGGCCCCGTTAAAGATCATGATGACAAAAAAAATGCTATAAGCCAGCCAAGCCCAAAATGTGCCCGGCAGCGCAAAAATAGAAACGAGCAGCGCTAAAAGCACCGCTAATAGCCGCAACCAACAAGTCACACGAATCACACTGCGTGCGCCCCAATGATTAAACACCCAACCAAACCCCGCTGTGCCTAAAATACCACCCAATACC
Organism: Chloroflexota bacterium; assembly: GCA_018969115.1. GTDB lineage: Bacteria > Chloroflexota > Anaerolineae > J036 > Brachytrichaceae > AQU-03. Next base: position 12,095 of record JAGWYZ010000004.1, read on the forward strand.
AAACCAGTTGAGAATACGCCGATTGAGGCTTCGGGCAACTTTAATTGTTCACGCGCAAATACCACATAAAACGCCGAAGCCATGCCCTCAACCATCGTGAGTGAGCGTACCCACATAATGGCTTGCAAACGGCGATCCTCTTTAACAAACCCCCAAACATGGGCAAAAAAATTAACGCTATTGGTGGCGCTGGGTGATGCTGTGGTGGTGTCAGTTATTACGGGGCGCTCTTGTATAGAGGCTAACGCAATATAAGAACAAACGATGCTGACAAAGGCTAAAACAAACAAGACTGCATAGTTATCGGGGAATGGCAAACTGGGCGCACCCAAAATCGCCCCCACGACAACGCTAGCGCCGATGCCAACAAATGACGATACTAACCCGCTCATCGTCACAACCCGGCTTTTGACCCGTGACGAAAAAGCGCGATGCATCATGTCAAACCAACCCGACATCGAAAAGCCATCGCCCATGATGAAAAAAGTGACGGTTAAAACCAACAACCATACCGTGAGCGTGGGGTTTTCGGCCTTGGTAAAAAATAACCATGCGGCAAATAATAGCAAGGTGGGTCGCCCCATCAGCGCCGAAATGAGTGAATTGCGGTGCATACGGGTTTTGCCGTGAATGAATTTAACCGAAATAAGCTGTGGCAGTAAAAATGCTACTTGCCATGCCAATGGAATTAGCCCAATAATGGCTTTGTCGGTGGTAAGTTGCGAGGCCAAAGCGATCATTACTGTCGCCATTGGGATGAAAAACATGCCAATGCCAAAAAATGCGCCATCCGCTGCAAAGGCGATTTGGTTGCGCAGCGAATCAACGGGCGGAATCAGGGGAGATTTTGGGTCAGAAATTGAAGATTGCATCATGGCTAAACTTTTTGGGTCGGATAGTGTAGCGCATGAAAATATAAAGGCATTATTTCTAATGCGCAATAGGTTCAAACAAACAAACTTCAGGGCTGGTTGGGGTTTGTTTTAACATTTTGCTGAATTGCAGTTCTAGTTTTTTAAGCAATTTGGCAGAAGTCACATTGTCAGGCGAGGTAATTGCCACAATGCGTTTTAGCCCCAAACTATTTTTGCCATAATTCATTGTGGCGTTGGCTGCTTCAAAGGCATAGCCTTGCGCCCAAAACTGCGGCAAAAACGCAAAGCCAATATCTACATTCTCCAACGTATCACGCTTAATCAAACCGCACAAGCCAATCGAGGTGTGCTCTTGCTTGAGCGCGGTTAGATAGAGGCCAAAGCCATGTTTAGCATACATTGTCATTGGCCCACCCAAAATATAGGTGCGGGCATCCTCTAACGTTCGCACGCCGCGATCACCGATAAAACGCCACCAAGCGGGCGTATTGAGCAATTCTAAAATAAAAGCTGCATCATCAATGTTTAGCTTACGCAAAATCAGTCGGTCGGTTTCAAGAATATTCAAGGAATAGCTTCATAGAAATCGGGTTTCTTTTAGAAACCCGATTCCTAAAATTTACTTCACTTCGCCACAATCTTCGATGATGACTTTTTGTGATGTAGCACCGCTGCCACTGCCGACAGCTTCCATCTTTTGCACCACATCATAGCCTTCGATCACTTGACCAAATACCACGTGTTTTTTATTCAGCCAATCGGTGGGCACGGTGCAGATAAAAAACTGCGAGCCGTTGGTGTGTGGGCCAGCGTTTGCCATTGATAACACGCCGGGGCCGGGGTGTTTGCCAGCCTTGCCGTCAAATGATTCATCACGGAACTTCAAGCCATAGATCGACTCGCCGCCAGAACCATTGCCGCGTGTAAAGTCGCCGCCTTGGCACATAAACTGCTTGATAATGCGATGAAAGCTGCTGCCTTTGTAGTGTAGGGGCACGCCTGACTTGCCCATGCCTTTTTCGCCGGTGCAAAGGGCGCGAAAATTTTCTGCCGTTAAGGGCACGGTATCTTTAAAAAGTTCGAATGTCACCCGCCCGGCCGATTTGCCACCGATATTAATATCGAAAAATACCTTGGGGTTTGCTGGGTTTGGGGTGATAGGAGGTGTATATGCCATTTTTCTTTTCCTTTATATGCGGGCCTAAAGTCGATTTAGATGCATTCGCTTACATTGGCCTCGTCATAGACTACTATACCGTACCTATGGAATAAGGCGTAAAACAAGTTTTCGCCGGTATTGCGCTCCCCTTGTCAATCATAGCTTGACAGGTCAGCGCATATTTTCATCGTCCGGCATAAAACGACACAATACGGGCAAGTGAAACCAGATCTAACCCAATAAACAAGATAACGATACCCAACACCACAGCATTTTGAACAACCACAATATTGAGGCGTAAAGATGCCGCCACCCCGCGCGCAAGCGCTAACCAGCCGCAAGTCAACATCACCACCACCGGCAAAATGACTGTAAAAGTATAACGCGCCGACGGCACAAACAACCAATAAAACAGGCCAAACTCTAAACCACGCTGAAAAGCGATGGCCCACACCACCAAACACGCCACCCCAAACAACAAAATCAGGCCAGCTTGAAAACTGCCAATATGCCATTTGCCGCGCCGCATATGCGCATAAATGGTGGCGAGGCAGCCAAGCAACCCCATACACCACAACAGCGTTAATAATGGGTAAAGGATTGCGCCAATTGAGTTGCTGAGGGTGACATGCCCCCAGCCAAACGCCGCCCAAAACGAGTGCAGCATATTGTCAAAGGCGATGCGGTAATACCAGCCAGTACTGCTGAGGTCAAGCAATGATGATAAGGTGGTCGAGGCTTGGGTGCCGATCAACCGCGTGGCCCAGCGATCGATACTCGGGCGCAACATCGGCCAGCGGCTTTCGGCAGATGGGTTGTGCAGCAGGTTGACAAATGGCTTGCCCGCCCATGTGCCGCTACCAGCATTACCATCGGTGAATTGGGGGGCGCTGCCACTTGGAAAATCACCCTCGACCAGCACCACTCCATCAAAATAAACGGTTGCTTCGGTGGCGGCGCTACGAAATGGCGCTAACACCACCGAAGCAAAGCTAAGGTTGGCGGGCACGGTGAGCGAGTAGGCATAAAATGTCGGTTGGGTGCTGATGTAAACCAAATCATGTTCATTCAAACCGATATTTTGGTCGTAAAAAATGGGAGTACGAGCGGCAGTGCCTTCGGGCAAACCGGCAGTCGCCCACATCCATGCGCCCAAAGTCACCCGTTTGCCGCGCAATTGGCTGGCTAGCGCGGGCGGTATGGGTTGGCGAATGCCGACACCCCACGCCGGGGCCGAGGCATCGACCCGCAACTGAAACGCCCGCGCGCCGACCGGAAATTGTGTCGCAGCGCTACCGACGGTGCTGGTGGGCAGTTGTTGCCCTTGCCCACGATACCAATATTGGGCATCGCCAAATGTGATGGTGGCGGCTAGCCCCACAGGCAACGCCAGCGCCAAAGCCAACCATACCCACCTTTGACGGCGACGCAGCACCCATAACGCAAGCACAATTGCCAATAGCGGCAGCGCAATCATAGCTGTGCTTTTGGTGTAAACACAAGCTAGGGTGATGAGTAATGCGACCGCCATTCGCCCCAGCGACACCCCATATTTGAGCAGCCGAATGGCCGCCCAGAAAAACAAGGTCATCACCAGCACCGCACCAACGTCGTCGTTAACAGCCGTCATAATGTCGGTAAAGCTGGGCAACAGCGCCAACATCAGCGGAACCAGCACGCGCAATGGATGACCAGCAGGCACAAGCTCGGCGGTGGCTTTGGCGGCAATATAAAGGGTGATTAAATACAGCAACAACGACATCAGCCGCGCCAGCATGAGTTGGGTGGTGACATCGGTATAACGCAGCAAACGCAGCGGAATGGAGACCAGTAAATAGTAAAGCGGTTGGTCGTTAATTTGCATTACGCCGATATTGACGGTGTCGCGGGTGAGTAAATTGGGGCGCGATGCCTCATCATAAAAACCATGCTCGATCATCGATGCCGCAATTTGCTGCCGCGCTACTGGGTTGGTTTCGCCCTCTTGCGGCAAGCTAAAGTTGCGAATCGGTCGCCCAGCCAAAATGTAGGCATATTCAAAATGGGTGGGTTCGTCGTAATGCTGCCATGGGGGAACAAGCATGACATAGAGCAGCCCGTGCACAAGGGCGATGAACAAAATAATCGGGATGGCTCGGCGTGAGATGGGGCTTTGGGCGTTTAGCATGGTTTATTTATTGGCGTAACCACTCAAGGTTTTTGCTAATGAGTAATTCGTTCATTTGAGCATGGTGGGTGTTCTTCATCGCAATCGCTTCGCAATCAAATCCATAGCGTTTAGCAAGTAACCGCACAACATCATCATTATCATAGGTCATCAGAAAATCTCCCGTGATCTTAGCCGCTTGTTCAAACAGTCGTTCGTGATCAATTTGAGCATGGCGATACAAACGGGTTCCTGCTTTTTGGGTTGAAGCAGTATATGGCGGGTCGATAAAAAATACTGCGTTGGGATGTGTTTGATATTGCGATAAAACAGTAAAGGCATCACCATGAATAAATGTTAGATTGGTTAAGTTGCTAATATCAAAAATACGTCTTTTTAAAGTGAGTGGATACCATCTTGACCGTAACCCTTTGCCATTTTCACCATATTTAATTCGCCCTGCCCCCATTGCTAAAATTCCTCCATGATTTACACGGTTACGCAAAATGGTTTGAAACGCTTGTTCATGAATTGAAGTCGGATAATGGGACAAAACTTTGTCAACATTCTCAGGGGTCATCTCAAACTCGATAATTTGTTGCGCTAGCCAATCTCGTTGATCATTTAAACTAGTCAACCACACAGATGCAACGTCATCATCTAACTCAACTAAAATAACTTGTTCAGCTAAACCTTCTGCCGCAACCGTAAGGCTTACGATTCCGCCTCCAGCGAATAATTCAATAAATGACGTTGTTCTAGACTGTAATGTCATCATCCAAGATCGAATATATGGCACAAGCCACGTTTTCCCTCCGGGATAACGAAAAAGACTACGTTGTGGGACTGAGGCTACATTGATGCTTTTTGAAACATCTATTTTTGAAGCATCCAATAGGGTAAACAATGATGATTGGATTACACTCATTCCACTTCACCCTCTGCAATGATATTCTGAAGGGATGGGATCTGGGGGGAATCTCTTTTAGCTTGACCTATGCCATTATCAAGTTTGGCATGTAATTTCTCTTGTAAAACATCAAGAAATTCATTTAGCGGGCCAACTTCAGGGGTGGTAATACGCTTCAGTGCTGGATCAAAATCAGTATAAATTGTCTCTGAAAGGTAAAGTCGATAGCGATTTGTAAGTGCATCATATGCCAAATCGTAAATCAACCACGCTAGGTTTGCTTGATCTGGCTTAACAATCGGTAACGTCGGTAATGTATTATAAAAATTTCGATGTAATGCCACAGCCGATTTTTTGTCCCATGAATGCAAAATATTACCCGCCGATCTTCCATTTTTATCATCAAGGCCGACTTCAATTAACGAAGTCCAATGCGTATTAGGGGGAACGAAAAATGCAGCTGCATCTTCAACAATTTGCCACTCCTGCCGAAATCGTACCGGGCAAGTAATCGCAATTTCATTCCCATCCCACACACTACACACACCAAGCGGGTCTTTGGCTTTGTCTTTGGTGCAATTTGGCACCTTATTATTAAATGGGCAAAGCTTTAGTCGCCGATGGCGATCGGCCTCTTTTGAAAAATTATTAATCGGAAAACCAAAAACTTCAGCTAATGGTTGTTTGGGCATAGGCTAATTTTAGCGCTATTCACATTATCTAACACTTTCCACGATGTGGAAATTTGCGCGACTGAGTAAAATGGAATCAGGAGCAATATCAATGGCTGAACGACGAACACCGTTATACGACTATCACGTGAAACATGCTGAGGTGGTCAAGGGTGGCGGCGAATATTTATTCCCGCTTTCATATACAAACCCGGCTGAAGAGCATTTAAACACCCGCAACAATGTCGGTATTCAAGACCTATCGACCATGGGTGAGGTCGATATTAAAGGCCCGGGGGCCGAGCGGTTGATTAACCGGCTATTGGTCAATGACGTGCGCGATATGTTGCCCGGTCAAGTGCGCTATAGCACCATGGTCAACCCCGAGGGTGGCATCGTAGACGACATCACGGTCTACAAATTCAACGATGAGCATTGGATGATCGTCACCAGCAGCGCCCCGCGCAAAAAAAGCTTTCGCTGGATCAGCGAACATGCGGTTGGCATGAGCGCCTATTGCACCGACCTGACTGGTGCGATTGCGCTGATCACGGTGCAGGGGCCTCGCTCGCGTGATTTATTGACGGCGATAAGCGAAATCAGCGGCAACCCACAAAGTAACTTGGCGAAATTGAAATTTTTTAACTTCACCGCCGCCCGCATCAATGAAGTCGATTTATTGCTATCGCGCAGCGGTTATACCGGTGAATTAGGCTATGAGCTATATGTGCCAGCCGAGCAAGCAATGGAGGTGTGGGAACATTTGCTGAGCAAAGGGCGCGAATTTGGGGTGCGGCCTTATGGCACGGCAGCCATGCAAAGTTTGCGCATCGAAAAAGCCTTGCCCTTGGCTGGCCCCGATGTGCCTGATGATGAATCGCGCACCCCGTTTCACCTCGGCCTCGATCGTTGGATTCGCTTCGACAAACCCGATTTTATCGGTCGGGATGGCTTGTTGCGGCTGCAAGATGCTGGCATTAACGAGCGCTGGGTTGGGTTGGTGATTGAAAGCGCCTTGCCCGCCCGCGCCGGGGCGCAAGTGTTGAGTGTGACCGATTTTGCCCAACAAAAGAAACGCATTCTGAGTGGAACCCGTAGCGGCGAAGCCATTACCCCTGCCATTGCTGGCAACCCGGTTGGCACGGTGTCATCCAGCGCCAAAGGTCACACCGTCGGCAAAATGTTGGCCATGGCTTTCGTGCAAACCACTCATGCTTATCCGGGGGCTAATGTCATGGTCGAGGTCGAGGGTGAAGTGCGTCCCGCCAAGGTCGTGCCAACGCCCTTCTTCGACCCACAAGGCGCACGGTTACGCGGCAAAAGTGGGTAGTAAGTAGGGGCCTAAAGCGCTTCAAGCGCTTTAGGCCCTAAGCAGTCGCTACTATGTCTAGTCCTGAGCCATTACAAGCTGACACTTATTATCATATTTTTAATCGAGGTAATGATGGTGAGAACCTTTTTCGTGAGCCAGAGAATTATCGTTATTTTTTAAAGTTATATTTAAACCATATCGAACCCATAGCGGCTACATTTGCTTACTGTTTACTACCTAATCATTTTCATTTATTAATTCATACTCGAAAAGAAGAAGAAATTGAACGAGCCCAACAGCTAAAAGTGATTAAAAACTCTAAATTATTAACACCGTCACAATCATTTGCTAATCTTTTTAGTGCTTATAGCATGGCAATAAATAAGCATTATGCAAGAACCGGTAGTTTGTTTGAGCATCCTTTTCATCGGATTAGAATTAACAACGAACAATATTTAACACGGTTGGTGGTTTACATTCACCGCAATCCTACAAAACATCGCTTTACCCCAGATTTTAGAAATTGGACATATTCATCATACCAAGCCATATTATCTGACAAACCAACACATATTAAACGCGACCATGTGACAGCTTGGTTTGGCGATCAGCCTAATTTCAAACGTCTACATGAGCAGTTTGTTGAAGATAATGTTGTCAAGCATATTATTTTAGAAGATTTCGATTAAATAAGCGCCTAAAGCGCTTGAAGCGCTTTAGGCGCAAGCAAATCATGAATTACCCTCGTAATCATTCCAAATACTTCAACACCATCGTCATCGGCGTGGGGGGCATGGGCAGCGCCACCTGTTATGCCATCGCCAAACGTGGCAAACGAGTGTTGGGACTAGAAGCGCTTGATATTCCACATACAAGCGGGTCTTCGCACGGGCATACGCGCATCATTCGCATGGCCTATTATGAACACCCTTCGTATGTCATGCTGCTAAAACGCGCCTATGAGTTGTGGCACGAGATCGAAAACCGTGCAGACGAAAAATTGTTGCACTATACCGGCAGCATCGATGCTGGCCCTGCCGACAGCGCCGTGTTTAGCGGAGCGTTCCAAAGCGCCACCCAATATGAGCTTGAGCATGAAGTGTTAACCGGCAGTGAAATGACGCAGCGCTTTCCGGGCTATCACTTCCCGCATGACATGCTGGCACTCTATCAACCGCAAGGTGGTTTTCTGGTTCCAGAGCGCTGTGGCATTTGTTATGTCAATGCCGCAATGGACATGGGCGCTGAAATTCATGGGCGCGAGCGGGTGCTAGAATATGCACCAACCTCAAGCGGCGGGGTGCGGGTGCGCACCACCCGCGATGAATATTTTGCCGATAGTGTGGTCATTACGGCGGGCGCATGGGATGCCGGTTTGATGCCATTTTTGAAGCCTTTGGCCGTGCCAGAACGCCAAGTGTTGGCATGGTTTAGACCATCACGGACTGAATATTTTCAACCCGGCAATTTTCCGGTATTCAACTGCATTTTGCCTGAAGGTCGTTTTTATGGCTTCCCGCAACATGGCATTCCGGGTTTCAAAATCGGCAAATACCACCATTTTCAAGAGACCGGCGACCCCAACAACTTGATACGCGGCAACAACGAGCCACGCCCCGACGATGAACAGGTATTGCGTGATTTTACCTCGCGTTATTTCCCCGATGCAGCAGGGCCAACCATGACTTTAGCGGCGTGTATGTTCACCAACACCCCCGATGGGCATTTCATCATCGATCAACACCCGACCATGCCACAAATATCATATGCCTCGCCTTGCTCTGGGCATGGCTACAAATTTGCTAGTGTGTTGGGCGAAATTATGGCTGAGTTGGCGGAGCTTGGCGCAACGCGCTGGGATATCAGCCTCTTTCGGGCTGATCGCTTTGGCGTGCCGACCTCGGCTTTGTTCCGCAATAAAGGCGTTGCGCCACGAGTAGCAATTACCGGGCATCATGATCCATTTGGCAACAAAGGCGCGGCTAACGGCGCGGCAACTGGGCATGGAGCACGTGGCAGCAGTGAGCATGGGGCGCATGACGCAAGCCAATCACCTCATTGGCTGCGCGATGGGGTGAAGAGCTTTTGGTAAATCATAGGCGATACTAAAATAAAAATGATGTTAACACCTGTCATTAATATCCCAATTCCACAAGCAGTTTTTCAACGTTTTCAGAGAATTGCCGCTGCAATATTTCGCCCAATTGAGGAGGTTACAGCGAGTACCTTCACGGTGTCATTGCCTTCAGCCGATGGTTTGCCAGACGAGATTACAGATGAATTGGCTGCGATGACATGGATGAGCGATGATGCATTATGGATTGCAACGCAATCATCGATTGGGGTGGCACAGCAAAGCCGCTTGCGGCAATTAAGCCATTTAGGAGGCGTTAGGAAGGCGAATGCACTTTGAGCGCATCCGAAACAGCCAAATTAGACCATTATCTAAATTTTCATGACCTTGCGGTTTTACAACGTGCACGAGCCATGGCTATTTTGGCTCAGCGGGGACATGTAATTACGGGTAATGAATTAGTTTCTGAACATAATGTCGCCTAAATTGTCTGATGCACTTACAGTGTTCGTACGCCAACGTGCGAATTTTCGTTGAGAGTATTGTCAAATATCTGAAGCACTCAGCGGGCACACTTGTCAGATTGATCATATTGTGCCATTTTCACTCAATAGACATTTGCAAGAAAACAACTTATGTTTAGCCTGCGTTGATTGCAGTCGTTATAAACTCAGCTAAATAACCATCTTATAGCATCAAAGTGGCGAGGTAGTGCCATTGTTTAACCCACGAGTACAAATTTGGAATGAAGTACAAATGGTATCAAAATCAATGGTATTACAAATATAGGCCGCGAAACTGTTATTACACTACGGATGAATCGCCCAATTGTTGTGGCAGCTCGAGCTGCATGGAGCAGCATTGGACGATACCCACCGCATAAAACCTAAATGACGACTCAAAAATACGACTACATCATCATCGGCGGCGGCTCGGCGGGCTGTGTGCTGGCAAATCGATTAAGCGCCGACCCAAGCATTAACGTCTTGGTGCTAGAGGCAGGCCGCCCCGATTACATCTGGGATATCTTCATTCACATGCCCTCAGGGTTAGCTTACCCGATCAACAGCCAATTTTATGACTGGCGCTACCGTTCAGAGCCAGAGCCACACATGCACAACCGCCAAATTTACCATGCGCGTGGCAAGGTGTTGGGCGGGTCAAGCAGCATTAATGGCATGATTTTTCAGCGCGGCAATGCCATGGATTATGAGCGTTGGGCAGGTGACGATGGCATGGCTCATTGGGATTATGCCCATTGTTTGCCGTATTTTAAGCGCATGGAAACCTGTTTGGCAGGGGGTGATGAATGGCGTGGCGATGATGGCCCATTGGGGCTAGAACGTGGCCCCGCCACCAACCCATTATTTGCCGCATTTTTTGAGGCCGTGCAACAGGCCGGCTATCCGCTAACGAAAGATGTTAATGGTTATCAACAAGAAGGGTTTGCCAAATTTGACCGCAATATTCGCAATGGCCGCCGCCTCAGCGCGGCACGCGCCTATTTGCACCCAGTGATGAAACGCCCAAACCTAAACGTGGTGACGCGGGCGTTGACCAGCAAAATTTTGTTTGATGGTAAACGTGCGGTGGGCGTGCAATATAAACACGGCGGGCAAAGCAAGCGCGTGTATGGCGGCGAAATTATCTGTTGTAGCGGCGCGATCAATTCACCCCAATTTTTGCAAGTGTCGGGCATCGGCAATGCCGCCGAATTGCGGGCGCTGGGCATTGATGTTGTGCAGGATGTGCCGGGCGTTGGCGAAAATTTACAAGACCATCTCGAAGTTTATATACAGTATTCGTGCCGTCAGCCGGTATCGTTACAACCTGCATTAAAGTGGTATAACAAACCGCTGATAGGGTTGGAATGGTTGTTGTTTCGTACAGGCACAGCCGCGTCTAATCATTTTGAGGCGGGCGGGTTTATTCGCAGTAACGATGACGTGGCTTATCCGAATACGATGTTTCACTTTTTGCCTTTGGCCATTCGCTACGATGGCACATCACCCAGCGGTGGGCATGGGTATCAGGTGCATGTTGGGCCGATGTATTCAGATGCCCGTGGCAGCATCAAAATTAAATCTGCCAATATCGATGTGCATCCAGCCATGCGTTTCAATTATTTATCAACGGCACAAGATCGGCGCGAATGGGTGGAGGTGGTGCGTTGCGCCCGTCAAATCCTCAATCAACCCGCATTTTCGCCCTTTAATGGCGGCGAAACATCACCCGGACCCAGTGTAGAAACCGACGAACAGATTTTGGATTGGGTGAAGCACGACGCTGAAACAGCTTTACATCCATCTTGCACCTGCAAAATGGGCACTGATGCCATGTCGGTGCTTGATCCCAACACAATGCGTGTGCATGGCGTTGCGGGCTTGCGTGTGGTCGATGCCTCATCAATGCCGTATGTCACCAATGGCAATATTTATGCGCCAGTCATGATGTTGGCTGAAAAAGCCGCTGATCTTATTTTAGGCAACACACCTTTAGCGCCATCAACAGCGCCATTTTATAAGCATAAATAGACTCATGAGCCACGAGTCATGATCATTTTTATTACAAGTAATGAGCAAAAAACGAAAATTATTGGCAAAGGCGAGACGTGGCTCGGAATTAACTTTTGCTGAGTTATTGCAACTTGCAAAATATTTGGGATATGATTTAAATCAAATTAGTGGAAGCCATCATGTAATGACACATCCAAGCGCAGACAAAATGATTTTGCAGCCGCGCCAAGGCAAAGCAAAAGATTATCAGGTAAAACAATTATTAGATGCAATCGATCAATTTAATTTGACGGTTGGTGAGGAGTAAAAATGCAACAAGACAATTTAACTCAAACACTTAACGCTTATCCAATTGTGTTGTTTTTTAGTGCAAAAGATAATTGTTGGATTGCTGATTACCCAGATTTACGATATTGCTCGGCGCATGGCGAAACTGCTGAAGAAGCATTGGCAGAAGTAAGGATTGCCGGACGGCTATGGCTTGAAACCCATTTTGATGAGCAAAAGCCATTACCCAAACCTAGCCTAACCAATTTATTACATAGCCGTGAAATGGCATATGCCTAATATTTATAATTTTTAATTAGCTTAAATGGACCCAATAACCACTCCACCCGCCTCACCTGCCCCGCGACGGGCCAAACGCAGCGAAGGTCGTCAACGCGGCTCTGGCTTTAAATTTGCCGACCGCATCACCCCTATTGACAACAAACTCACACCGATGCGGGTTTTGGATGATGATGGCATCGCTAAAATACACGCCGCCTCGATGCAGCTGATGAAAGACACCGGCATATTGATTATCGATTATCCGGCAGCGGCAGAAACATTTCGCCAAAATGGGGCCAAAGTCGAACCATATCGAGATGGGTTATTGGTAAAAATGGACGAGGATACGTTGATGCATTTTGTGCGTAAAGCACCATCAACATTCACCCAATTAGCCCGTAACCCTGCCAAAAATGTGCCGATTGGCGGCAAACATACCATTTTTGCGCCCATTTACGGCCCACCATTTGTCATTGATATGGATCGCGGGCGGCGTGAGGGCACAATTGAAGATTTTCAAAACTTTAGCAAGCTCACTTATATGAGCGAGCATTTACATCATAACGGCGGCACATTGGTCGAGCCAAACGATGTTGATGTGAAAGAGCGACATCTTGACATGTTAATGGCGCACATTTTGTATAGCGACAAAGCTTTTATGGGCAGCGTGACGCACAAAGAAAATGCCCGTGACACGGTGTTGATGAGTGAGATTTTGTTTGGCGCAGAAGCCATTCGCAAGCAACCGGCTACGCTGTCGCTGCTCAATGCCTCTAGCCCATTGCGGTTTGATGACCGTATGTTTGGGGCGCTTGAGGTGTATGCCTTGGCGAATCAGGCCGTATTGGTCACGCCATTTTTGATCGCCGGGGCCATGTCGCCGGTGAGTATGGCTGCCACGTTGGCACAACAAAATGTCGAGGCGTTGTTTGGCATTTGTTACGCTCAAATGCTCAACCCGGGCACGCCGTGTATTTATGGCTCATTTTTGTCGAATATTGATTTGCGCAGTGGCGCACCCTGCTTCGGCACGCCCGAAGCCAGCCTCGCTTTGTATGGCGGCGCACAAATGGCGCGATCTTATAAGCTACCTTATCGCAGTGGTGGTAACTTTACCGCCAGCCGTATTCCCGATGCCCAAGCTGGTTACGAAAGTGCCAATACCTTTATGGCAACCGTGCAAGGCGGAGTTAACTTTGTGTTGCATTCAGCTGGTTGGCTCGAAGGTGGGTTGATGGCAGGCTATGAGAAATTCGTACTTGACCTCGAAACTTGTGGCATGATGGCGACTTTTGCCAAAGGCGTTAGCCTAAGTGATGAAGATTTTGCTTGGGATGCGTTTGAAGAAGTGGGGCCAGGCGGTCATTTCTTGGGTGCGGCTCACACCATTCGGCATTATGAAACGGCATTTTTTCAACATAGTGTCTTTAATATGGATAACTATGAAAAGTGGGAAGCTGAAGGCAGTGAAGACAGCTATAAACGTGCGAATAAAGTGTGGAAACAAATGTTAGCCAATTATCAGCAACCAGCATTAGATGAAGGCAAGAAAGAGGCACTTGAGGAATTTGTAGCCAAGCGTCGTGCCGAAATTCGGGCTGGTAATTTGGTGAGGTCGTAATGGCAAAAAGCATAGTACGCACTAAACTTCGCGGTCGCTCGGTTGAGCCAAATGCCACTGAGGCTGTTAATGCAGCCATTGCCGGTATGCCATTGCGCCGCGATTTGTTGATCGAATATTTGCACAAGCTACAAGATGGCTATGGCGCGTTATTTGCCGCCCATTTGGTGGCATTGGCCGATTTGCTCAAACTCGCGCCGGTAGAGGTGTATGAAGTTGCCACGTTTTATCATCATTTTGAGGTGGTCAAAGAAGGTAACCCAGCACCTGCGGCCCTCACCGTGCGTGTATGCGATTCGGTCACTTGCGAGATGTTTGGGGCCGAGGCTTTAATCAAACAACTAAGTACCCTTGCCCAAAACGATGTTGGGGTGCGGATTCAGCATGTGCCATGTGTGGGGCGATGTGATGCCGCGCCGATAGCGATGGTTGGGCAAACCCCCGTGCTACATGCGACAGTCGAGGCGGTCAAAAACGTCGTTCGCCAATCACCCAATCACCCAATCATTCAATTACGCAGCCCCCTGCTAAACGCCATTCGCTATGAGCAATATGTGGCCGAGGGTGGCTATGAATTGCTGCGCCAAGTGCGTAGCGGCGAAATGAGTCACGAGCAGGTGATCTCGTCCTTAGAAGGCGGCGGCTTGCGCGGCTTGGGTGGTGCGGGTTTCAATGCAGGGCGCAAATGGCGCATTGTGAGCAGCCAACCCGGCCCCCGCAATATGTGCGTCAATATTGATGAGGGTGAACCCGGCACATTTAAAGATCGCGTCATCCTTGAAACCGACCCACACCGCATGTTTGAGGGGGCTTTGATTGCCGCCCATATCGTGGGCTGCGAAGCCATTTATTTTTATCTGCGCGATGAATATGCTGATGTGCGGGTATTGCTGGAAGAAGAATTAGAGAAGGTGAAAATCGGGATTGGGGGTTGGGGAGTGGGGATTGAACACAAGTCACAAGTCACAAGTCACAAGTCAGCCAATCAAAAAATCAACCTGCCTACCATCGAATTGCGACGCGGGGCTGGGGCCTATATTTGTGGCGAAGAAAGTGCCATGATCGAAAGTATTGAAGGCAAGCGTGGATTGCCGCGTTTACGCCCGCCTTATGTAGCCGAGGTCGGCTTGTTTGATCGCCCGACTTTGGTGCACAACTGCGAAACTGTGTGGTGGGTGCGCGATATTGTGCAAAAAGGTGCGGCGTGGTTTGCCGCACATGGGCGTAACGGGCGCAAGGGGTTGCGCCGATTTAGCGTAAGCGGGCGGGTGCAACAGCCGGGGGTGAAATTGGCCCCCGCTGGCATTACACTGCGCGAACTGATTGACGAATATTGTGGCGGCATGTTGCTGGGTCATGAGCTATATGCCTATTTTCCGGGCGGGGCCAGCGGCGGCTTGTTGCCAGCCAGCCTTGCCAATGTGCCACTCGATTTCGATACGCTTCAGCCACATGGCAGCTTTATCGGCTCGGCAGCCGTCATTGTGCTCAGCCATCACGACTCAGCGCGGACAGCGGCGCTCAACGCCATGCGCTTCTTCCGCCACGAGAGTTGTGGTCAATGTACCCCTTGCCGCGTCGGCACGGCCAAATCGGCAGAGCTGATGGAAGTGCAAGCATGGGATGTGCTATTGCTCAACGATATAGCACAAGTAATGACCGATGCCTCGATTTGTGGCCTCGGCCAAGCCGCCACGAACCCGATGAAAAGTGTGATTAAATATTTCTCACATGAAGTTGGGTAATAGCCATATCAAAAACATTTACCACGAAGAACACAAAGATCTCAAAGAAAAGATATAAAATCAACTTAACCTTTGAGGTTCTATGATCTTTGCGGTAAAAAGTTAAGTTGTGTGTAAATCCTAATGAGCTAAAAATACGATGGATATAGAAAAAGTTGCAACTGAAATCGTTGATGCAGCTATTAAAGTTCATAAGACGCTTGGCCCTGGGTTACTGGAATGAGCGTATCAGCGTTGCCTTGAATTTGAGTTAACCAAACGCAAAATAAAAGTCATTTGTGAAGTCACGTTACCTATTTTTTATGATGGTTTAGAGGTCGATGTCGGCTATCGCCTAGATATGTTAATAGAAGATTGTATTATTGTAGAAAACAAAGCTATTGACAAATTATTGCCTATTCATGATGCTCAACTACTTACATACATGAAATTAAAGCGATGCAAAATTGGATTTCTAATCAACTGGAATGTCAAACTATTAAAAGATGGCATTAATCGTCGTATTCTCTAGGAGATGCATTTGCAACCAAAAAATTGTTGCCGCCAACCTCATAAAGATGCAAGCATAATTCATTTTTATTCTCTTCGAGTTCTTTGTGTGCTTCGTGGTAAAAATTCTTCGTTTATCTGATTGAGTAACTAAAATGCTCGAATTTCAACTAAATAACCACCTAATCACCGCCCACGATGGCGAAACCATTTTGCAGGCAGCTAAGCGCCAAGGCGTACAAATACCACATTTGTGCTACAAGGATGGTCTCGCTGCCGAGGGCAATTGCCGCGCCTGTATGGTCGAAATTGACGGCGAACGTGCTTTGCAGCCATCATGCTGCCGCACACCAAAGCCAAATATGGTGGTCAAGAGTGATAGCCCGCGTGCGCTCCATTCGCAAAAGATGGTGTTGGAAATGCTCAAGGCGGACGCTGTTGGAGTTGGCGGGATTAAGGATCAGGGATTAGGAATTAATGAAGCCCAAACCACAATCTCTAATCCCCAATCCCTAACCCCGCTCCAATCCTCAATTTTCACTTCAGAATTAGACTACTGGGCAGATCATCTGGGTGTGGGTAAGCCGAGATTTGCGCCGCGTCATCAGCCCAACATTGATTTATCACATCCGGCCATTGCTGTCAATTTAGACACCTGTATTCAATGCACACGCTGTGTGCGGGCCTGCCGCGATGTTCAAGTCAACGACGTGATCGGCATGGCTTTTCGCGGCAATCACGCTAAAATCGTGTTTGACCTCGACGACCCAATGGGTGATAGCTCGTGCGTGGGTTGTGGCGAATGTGTGCAATCTTGCCCAACAGGCGCACTCTTGCCCAAAACCATTTACGATTTTCAATTGGCAGTCGCCAATCCCCAAGCCCCAATCGCTAATCCCAAACCCATCAAAACTACAGATTCGGTTTGTCCCTATTGCGGCGTGGGCTGCTTACTCACCTTCTATTCGCAAGACAACCATATTATCAAAGTAGAAGGCCGCGACGGGCCGAGCAATCATGGGCGATTGTGCGTTAAAGGCCGCTTCGGCTTCGATTATGTGCATCATAAAGAACGCCTGACCCAGCCGCTCATCCGCAAAGCCGGTGTACCCAAAACGCTCGACGGCTTCGATCCAGCCAACCCGCTGGCCTATTTCCGCGAGGCCACATGGGAAGAGGCGCTCGATTTGGCGGCCGGCAAATTGGCCGAGTTGCGCAAAACTGGCAACACTGCCTTGGCCGGATTCGGCAGTGCCAAAGGCAGCAACGAAGAAGCCTATTTATTCCAGAAACTGGTGCGCTTGGCTTTTGGCAACAACAATGTTGACCATTGCACCCGCTTGTGCCACGCCTCTAGCGTGTCGGCCTTGCTCGAAGGCATCGGCAGCGCCGCCGTGAGCAACCAAGTGGCCGACGTGGCCGATGCCGACTGCATCATCGTGATCGGCTCGAACCCAACGGTCAATCATCCCGTCGCTGCCACATTCATGAAAAACGCAGTTAAGGCAGGCAAAACGCTGATTGTAATGGACCCACGCCGCAACGAAATTGCGCGACATGCCAAGCATTATTTGCAATTTAAGCCCGATACCGATGTGTTGATGTTGAACAGTTTGCTGCATACCATCATTGCCGAGGGTCTGGTGGATGAGAACTTTATCGGTGAACGCACCGAAGATTATGTAAAGTTGATGAATAAGGTGGCCAACTATGCGCCCGAAAAGATTGCGCCATTGTGCGGCATCCCTGCCGAAACATTGCGCGAGGTGGCTCGCACGTACGCCACCGCCAAAGCCAGCATTATTTTCTGGGGTATGGGTGTCAGCCAGCACATTCACGGCACCGACAATGCGCGATGTCTGATCGCGCTTTCGCTCATTACCGGCCAAATTGGGCGGCCCGGTACCGGGTTGCACCCCTTGCGTGGGCAAAATAACGTACAAGGCGCAAGCGACGCTGGCCTCATTCCCATGATGTTGCCCGATTACCGCCGCGTGGCGAACCCAGATGCCCGCCGCCAAATTGAGGAATTGTGGGGCGCGACGCTCGACCCTAAACCCGGCCTAACTGTTGTCGAGATTATGCACGCGGTGTTGGATGGACAGATTAAAGGCATGTATATCATGGGTGAAAACCCCGCCATGAGCGACCCCGACCTCAATCACTCTCGGGCGGCGCTGGCGGCGCTTGAGCATTTGGTTGTACAAGACATTTTTCTGACCGAGACCTGCGCCTTTGCTGATGTAGTGCTGCCCGCTTCGGCTTTTCCCGAAAAAGACGGCACGTTTACCAACACCGACCGTCGTGTGCAATTGGGTCGCAAAGCCATCCAACCGCCCGGCAATGCGCGTGAAGATTTGTGGATTATTTTGCAAATGGCGCAGCGTTTGGGCATGAATTGGGATTATGGACAGGGGGCAGGGGTCAAGGAGCAAGTGGCAAGTTGCAGGTTGCAAGTGGCAGAGGATTCCTCTCCATTTGCCACTTGCAACCTGCAACCTGCAACCTGTCCACTACCCCCTGCCACTGTTCAAGCAGTGTATGAAGAAATGCGCGAAGCCATGCCCAGTATCGGCGGCCTCAGTTGGGCGCATTTGGCCGAAGTGTCGTCAGTCACGTATCCGTATCGCCAAGACGAAGAGGTGAGTGAGCCGATCTTGTTCCAGAAAATATTCCCGACTGCCAGCGGCAAGGCCCGCATTGTGCCCGCCGACTTTATTCACGCCAACGAATTACCCGACACCGAATATCCGTTTGTATTCCTCACCGGACGGCAACTCGAACATTGGCACACTGGGGCCATGACACGCCGCGCCAGCAAGCTCGATGCGCTCGAACCTGCACCAACCGTATCTATTCACCCTGATGATTTGGCTGAATTAGGCGCGGTGGCAGGTGACATGATCGAAGTCGCCTCGCGGCGTGGGCAGGTGCAATGTGTGGCGCGGGCCGATCGCGGTTTGCAGCACGGCGAGGTTTTCATGCCCTTCGCCTACGTCGAAGCTGCCGCCAACCTCATCACCAACGAGGCCATTGACCCCTTTGGAAAAATCCCCGAGTTTAAGTTTTGTGCGGTGAAGGTAAGGCGGTGTTAGGGTTTGAGGTCAGTTGTAAGTAATGTTGTAAGTAATAAGGAGATAGTTGATCACAAAAGTGCAAAAACGCAAAAACGCAAATCAGTAAACCCAAGAGTCGTTTGCAGACTGACATTATTGGGTTAAGCGTGACTATCAATTTGGCTAAATCCAAAGGTTTATCCCCCAATCAGTTTCAATCTACCAATTTGGTCGGTATTGGCAATCATCATCTTTGCTAAGTCTGTGCGGTCACTTTCACTCAATTTTACTTTTAGTATTGAGATAGCACATACTATATATAAAAGCTACCACTTTCTATAAATTATCTTAAGTGACTACTCGAACCAGTGAAAGTATATGTGCGTTCGCTCAGAAAGAGGCAGCATCTTGATTGTTGATACCGATGTTCTTATTGGGCATCTTCGAGGAAATACTGTAAAGCCACGCCCAATCGCCGCACGCCTTCCATCAGAACCGCTGGTTCATACAAACTAAACGCAAGACGCAACTTATTGTTGCCGCTGCCATCGGTATAAAACTTGGTGCCTGGCACATAGCTCATCCCTTGGGCTTCGGCTTTGCTCAGCAATTTGCTGGTGTCAACGTATGGCGGGCATTCAACCCACACAAAATAGCCGCCCGCCGGTTTGATATAGCGGCAGTGTGGCAAATAAGTATCTAATGCTCTGAGCATGGCATCTCGGCGGGCGCGGTAGGTATTGCGCAGATGTGCCACATTGGTATCAAAATCGCCATTTTGGCAAAAGGCTGCTACTTGCATGGCGGCCATATGGTTATTGCCACCGCCACTAAAAATGACACCACCATCGGCGATGCGGGCAATTAAATCGGGGGCCGCTGTCATATAGCCCAAGCGCAAGCCAGGTGCGAGCGATTTTGCAAATGACCCCAGCCGTGCCACACAATGCCCAATGCCATGTTGTTTGGCTATTGCCCATAATGAAGGCGGCGCGTCGCTGTCGTAATTTAACTCACGGTATACATCATCTTCGACGATGATTAACCCCTCGGCAGCGGCCAATTGCACCAGCGCCAATCGCCGCTCTGGGCTAAGTGATGTACCTTGGGGATTGTTGAAGGTTGGCACACAATATAATAATCGTGGGCGTTTACCGGCGTGTTTGGCTTGGGTAATGCGCTCATGTAAGACCTCAACCAAAATGCCATTTTCATTGGCGGGCACGGGCATCAATGTCAAATTGGGATGATCGCGTAAAATATTGATGGCGATGTAATAGGTTGGCGATTCGACAAATACCACATCGCTGGGCTGAGTGTGCAAGGTGAGTAATTGATCGAACCCCAATGAATTGCCGCCAGTAATGAGTATCTCATGCTCGCTGACGGCCATGTGTTCATGAGCTTGAATTCGTGCTTGAAGCCATTCGATCAATGGCCCCGGCCCATTGAAAAAACCATAATGGAGCGCTTGCGCACCCCAGCGGTCAAAGGCATTGGCACTGGCGCGGCGCATGGCATCGACTGCCAACAAATTTGGGTCGGGTTGCCCCCACATCAATTCGATGAAATTGGGGCGAAAGGTCATTTGGATGATTGGGAGCACAGTCGCACAATTTTAATTGACTTTTGACACAAAGCAAATTTGATTGACTTCATTCTTTTTTAAGATAAAATAGTATCATTTAAATAATTTGGGGTAAACCCCAAAGATGTAATGCCAAACGCACGATATGACCATTGAGGGTAGGGGCAAAGCCCCTGCCCTCAATGGTCATATCGTGCGTTTGGCGAAAAATAGTTTTATTTCCCCCGATTTTTTGAGATGATACATAAAATATCTATAAATATACAAAAATTTTATGATCTAATCATTTAATTCTAATGAACTCATTTTTGCATCATAAAATCAGGTGACAATGAAGCAATATGAGCCTGTTTGATATCATATTGCCATTAGCAAAAACAAACCAAACCGTTTTTGCGCCCATTTTGTCTTTGCCTTTGCCTTTACACTTGGCAATTAAAGAAATTGTGCGCAATAAAGGCCGTTTTTTTCTAATAGCGGTAGTGGTGGCGCTTATTACATTATTGGTGTTATTTACCGCAGGGCTGGCCGAAGGTTTGGGGCTTGGCAATCGTGAGTTTATTGAGAAAGTGAATACCGATTTGATTGTGTATTCTGACAAAAGCGAATTATTGATTCCCGGTAGTCGCATTAGTGAAGGACGTATTCGTGATTTACGGCAGTTTGATGGTATTGCCGATGTTGGTGCGATTGCGTGGGCCAATGTGGCCATAATTGTGCCAAATAAAGAGCCAATTAAGGTGGCTTTGGGTGGGGTTTTGGTGTCTCATCCGGGTGAGCCAGTGGTTGTTCAAGGCCGTCAACTCGATTTTAAGCGTGGTATGGAGGCCATTATCGACAAAAGCACCGCCGTGCGCACCGGTTTAAATATTGGCGACCCGATTCGTATTCGTTCGTTGGTAGCCAGCAAAGAGAAGAT
Source organism: Chloroflexota bacterium (assembly GCA_018969115.1). Classification (GTDB taxonomy): domain Bacteria; phylum Chloroflexota; class Anaerolineae; order J036; family Brachytrichaceae; genus AQU-03. Next base: position 33,725 of record JAGWYZ010000004.1, read on the forward strand.
ATATGACTTGGTGGTGGCTGGTATTGCTGATAGCAATCAATATGGCTTGCAGCCGACTATGTTTGTGCCACATCTCACTTACGAAAAAATTCGCCCACGTGCCAGCGATATCGTTAGCATCGATGGCAAAACGCCTCCAGTTACCTTTAATGTGGCGTTTGTGAAGCTGAATAACCCTGACGATAGCGTCAATATGGCGGCCTTGATCGAAAGTCAAATCGCCGATTCAATCAACCTAAGCCGTGAGGCCGATGGGGTAAAACTGGTGAATAAACAAACTGCATGGGAAAATACCCCCGGTTACAGCGCCCAACAAAGCACATTGGGTATTCAACGGGTGTTTACTTTGTTAATTGGTTTGTTGGTGGTCGGCAGCTTTTTCCGCATTCAGGCTATGCAAAAAATTGCCCAAGTGGGTGTACTTAAAGCGATTGGCACCGCCAGTTGGAAGATTGGCTTGGCAGCACTGGTGCAAATTTTTACTGTGAATGCCTTTGGTGTGATATTGGGAGCAATGTTGACGTGGCTACTCACATTAGCCATTCCGCCGGTTGTGCCGATACGTTTTGATGGGTTAGATGCCTTGCGCACGGTGCTGTTACTCTTGTTGATTGGCCCGCTCGGCGGGTTAGTGGCAGTGCGAGCTTTGCTCAAAGCTGAACCACTCAAAGCCTTGGGGTTAGCCTCTTAATGAAAATTTTTAAATCATGAAAACAGCACTTCAAGCAAATACAGTCTTAAAAACATATCAAAATGCTGGGCAGACCATCAATGCGGTCGATCATGTTAGCATTGAGGTGAAGGCAGGCGAATTTGTGGCGTTGGTTGGCCCAAGTGGCAGTGGTAAAACCACTTTATTGGCCTTATTAGCTGGCCTGCTCAAGCCATCGGCTGGGCAAGTGCTAATCGATAATTCGCTGTTGTGGCAAATGAATGATGCACAACGCACTCGTTTTCGTGGCGACAAAATAGGCTTTATTTTTCAGGCCAGTAATTTGGTGCCATTTCTTAGCGCCCAAGAAAATGTTGAATTGATGTTAAAGTTGAAGGGGCGTTTAGACCGCAGTGGTAAAGCCCGTGCCTCTGATTTGTTAAATCGGTTGGGGCTAGGCGATCGGCTCAACAATTTGCCATCTCAAATGTCGGGCGGGCAACAACAGCGTGTGGCAATTGCGCGGGCGCTCATTCATGAGCCGGCAGTGGTTTTAGCTGATGAACCCACCGCTAGCCTTGATACTGAGCGGGCATATCAAGTGGTGCAAACCTTGCAATCGCTTATACACGAGCAAAAGCGGGCTGGCATTATGGTGACGCACGATTTGCGCATGTGTCGTTATGTTGATCGCGTCATTCGTATGCGTGACGGCAAAGTTGCCCAAATTATTGAATCGAAAGCCGACTTGCTGCAATTGTCGAATACAGATCATTAGACTTACGGTTGCACGTTATCACTTTGTTTTGGCTGTGATGGATACCCTTGCATCTTAACCCCCGTGCGCCATGCCGCCGAGCCAAGCGCATGGCTGACCACTGGCCCAAACACTAACAATAAGCCAATCAGCGCCACTGCCATCGGCCAAATTTTGGGTATGAGCAATATGACGGCGATGAGCAATAACACCACGCCGAAGGTGCTCACTTTGCCCAGTGCATGTAAACGGGTATACACATCGGGCAAGCGGTAATTGCCGATAACGCCAATGACTGAAAATGCCGTGCTAAGGATGATGGCAATAATAGCGATTAACTGAATTAAAGATTCCATAATGATTTAAATTTTGGGCAGGGGGGCAGGGGGCAAAGTTGCAAAGTTGCAAGTTGCAATGTCAAAAGGCTTTTTCGACCTGCCACATTGCAACCTGCCCCTCTGCAACTCTGCTACTCTGCCCTGCTAATTGGGTTAGATAAGGCAATATAACGTGCCAGTGCCAGCGTGCCAATGAAGCTAAGCGCAGCCAGACCGAGCGCCGCCCCAATAAAAATAGCATCGTTGAGGATGAGTGCCATCAAAATGAGGATGGCAAGGGTCAACGTGCCGATGACATCTGCCGATACCAAACGATCAACATGATTTTCGCCACGCCAGACGCGCCAAATACAGGCCACTACCAAGCCAAGATGCACCCCTAAGGCGATGAGTAACACACTATTTAAAATATTGCTCATAAAAACACCTTTTCTAACATGGCGCGGCGTTTGGCTTGGGCGGCCTCGGCGCTGGCTGCGCTTGATACCTCGTCTAAACAATGCACAAACATCTCGCCATGATCGCCAAATTCGATCACTTGCTCGCCCGGTGTGATGGTGATGCCGTGCCCGCTGATGGCTGTAATGGTTTCGTTGGGGCTGCCGCTATTCACCATAATGAGGCCCGGGCGAATGGGCAACTTGGGGTCAATAATCATTTTGGCGACCGTTACCCCGCATTTGATGATATCAATGATCAGCGCCACCCCATAACACCCGGCCCACCACAGTTTGCGCCCTAGCACACGCGGCCATTGCGCAAGCGTATATCGCTTGCCACGCGGTGGCCGCGCTAAGGCGGTTGCTGCCGCCCCAAATATGATTGCCAATAGCCAATTGCTTGGCGCTAAGTTGCCCGTTAACGCTAAATAAAGCGCTACACACCCACAAAATGTTAAAAATCGTATCATGCTTCTCTTTGGCAGATGCCCTTGCCCCCTATTTTGCCGGATGCACCGCCGCGATATAGGCCGCTGGCTGTTGCACCCATTCGCTGGCTTGTATGGCGACGCTCACCAGCGATTCGCCCCAAATGCCCAGTACCACACATGCCAAAATGAGCACAGTTGGCGCAAATAAACTATCGCCATCTTTTTTGGCTTTAACACCAGCGGCAGGTGGCACAAACCACACCCATTGAAAAGCCCGCATGGTATAGATCAGGGTTAACAGGCTTGCTAACCCAATTGCCGCCAGCCATGCCCATTGCTCCGCCTCGATGCCAGCCCGAAATACCATCATTTTGCTGACAAAGCCATTGAGTGGCGGCAACCCGGCCAGGGCCATGCTGCCGACAAAAAACAGCACACCCGATTGTGGCAAATATTTGCCCAACCCTTTAATATTTTCAAACGAAGCGCTTTTGATCTGGGCTTTGCTGGCTAAATAACCCGATAGCATGAGCATGGCGCTTTTGATAAGGGCGTGGTTGACCATAAACACAATGGCGGCGGCAATACCCAAAGTGCCGCCCCAGCCGATGCCCATTAACATAAAACCGATTTGGGCGAGGGTGCTATAGGCAAACATGCGTTTGGCATGATGGGTGCCAAACGCGCTAAAGCCGCCATAAATCACCCCAATTGCCCCAATCAGCATGAGCACTTGTTGTAATTGGGGGGCGAATGGCTCGAATAAGAGGGTCGTCATGCGGATAAAGCCATACACCCCTGACTTAACCACCACGCTGCTCAGCATGGCGCTGACGGCAGTGGGAGCGGCGGCGTGAAAATCGGGCTGCCAAAAGTGAAATGGAAACGCCGCACATTTGATCATAAATGTGGCAAAAAAGCATACCATTGCCAAGGTAAACATGGGTGGCATTGGCCCACCAGCCAAGGCATCGGTTTTAATGCGAATGGCGAGATCGGCCATATTGAGTGTGCCATAGCTCATATAAATGAGGCCATTGGCCAACAGTAAAAAAATGGTGGCGAGTTGGCTGATGTAGAAATATTTATATGCGGCTTCGGTGCCACTGCGATCATCACTCATGGCGGTCAATGCCGCCGCTGAGATCACAATTAACTCCATAAATACAAATAAGTTAAACGTGTCGCCAGTGAGCATCGCCCCAGTGAGGCCAACGGTAAGGGTAAGAAAAAGCGGCATAAACACCGAATAGCGTTTCGCGATGTCTTTGGCATCGAGCGCATAAATACAGCCCATTAACATCACAAATTGCACCATCACAATCATGATGGCGCTGAGGGCATCGACTACGATGCTGATGCCAAAGGGTGCGGCCCACCCGCCAAGCTGAAAAACCAAAGGTTTGCTGCTGCTAAACACGTGGTTAAGCAGGTTGACACACATGGCAAGCGATGCCATCAGGATGCCAAACGTCCATAATCGCTGGGCTTTGGGCCAACCGCGCAATAACATCGCCACCCCCGCGCCAGCGAGGGGTATGGCAATGGGCAAAATAGCATCTTGCGAGTTCAATTTTTTAGCTCCGTAATGGCATCGATATCGGCGGTTTTATAGCGCCGCATGACAATATAAAGCATGGCAAAGGTAAAGGCAAAGCCGCCCATACTAATGACAATGGCGGTTAGAATGAGGGCGAGTGGCAGGGCATCGCTGCGCACGCCAATGGCCTTGGCGTAACTTTGCACAGTGCCATCATAGGCCCCAATTGCCAACAAAAACAGGTTGATGGCGTTGCTGATGATGACCAAGCCCAAGGCGCTGCGCACCACATTGCGCCGCAACAATTGGTAAATGCCGGTTGCAAATAAGACCGCAATGGCGAATGAAATAATAATATCCATCTTTATCGATTTTGGATTAAGGTTTTAGTCTGTAATTTTTGCTGGTTCGCGTGCAAAGGTTTGCAACATCCAACTAGCACTGCCGATAACAGTGAGACAAATGGCGATTTCGAACAAAAACGAGGTGCTGATGCTGGCCCCGACCGGCAAAAAGCGATCTAAACCGGTAGCCACGCTAAAATCGAAGGGCGAGAAAAACACTTGCCCCCATAAGATTGGTGAGAGTGATCCCAACATCACTACTAACCAGCCGCTACCGATTAAATAACCGGGCCTTAGCCAGCGCAGACGTTTAAATGTGTCGATTTGACCATAGGCCAGCACCATTAGCCCGACTGCAATTGCCACAATCACCCCAGCTGTAAAGCCATCGCCGGGCTGGTCATGCCCATACAACATATGAACAAACGCCACAATGATGCTGATGGGCAAAATGGCTTGGGCCGCGAGTTGAACCAAAGCGCTTGGCACGCGCCCACCAATGCCTCGGGTCGAGGTTGCTCGACCCAAGATTTCGAGATTGGGCACAGCAGGTCGATCGGCAATTTGGGTGATGTTATCGGCATTTTCCAGATCGTCGCCGTGTTTTTGAGTGGCATAGCGCAATAGCGAATAAATAGCTGCACCAGCCACCCCAAATACGGTAATCTCGATCATGGTATCGAACCCACGAAAATCGACCACGATGGCGCCAACAATGTCGGCTGCGCCGGTGAAGGGTTTGCTTTGCTGCTCATAAAATGGGGTAACGATGCTGTTGCGTGGGCGGCCACTGAGTGCATTTAAACACACCATAAACATAAATAACCCAGCCCCGCCAGCAATAGTGAGATGACGTAAACGGGTGAGTATATGTTCTTGGCGTTCAATTTTATAGGCTGCATCACGCATCTTGACAGGCAAACGATCCATTGCCATGACCAAAATAACCGTCGTCAAAATATCGACAATAATTTGTACCAACGCCACATCGGGTGATGGCTCAAGGGCAATGACCAAGGCCACTCCCAAGCCCGATGCACCTAATGCAATGATGGCAGTGAGGTCACGGCGAGCCAATACACTGGCTAGCGCAGCGGCCACGACTAACAATAATGAAAATATGCGCAAGGCCTGCAAGGGCTGGGCTTCGATCAAAAATGGGTTGGCAATGGCAGGCCAGCGCCACGCGCCAAACCATAAGGTTAAAGCGCCAAACCCAATAAACATCAGTGACAAATAAGTGCGAATGCTGCCATTTTGCAAACCGGTGGCCTGTTTTGCGGTAAACTCCAAACTACGCATAAATCCATGATACAGCGCATCCATACGCACTGGCTGCAATAGCCACAGCGAGCCAAATTTTGTGCGCAAGCGGTGGCGATATTGCGCAATGCCAAGCCCGATTGCAATGGCCATGGCGCTCATCAATAATGGCAAATTAAACCCTTGAAAGAGCGCCAAATCGACCTTTACTTTGTCGCCATAGGCGGCTTTGGCGGCGCTGCCCACTAAGGTGGTGATGGGGCCAGCTTCTAACAGCCAATCAAACGCCAACACGAGCGATAGCACCCCCAGCAAGGCCGGGCCGAGCAAAAAGCCGAATGGCGGGTCGCTGTATTTAGCGGCGTGTGCGTGGTTGGCGGCCTCGCTTGGGTGGGATTTTGGATGAGAGGCGTGGCTAAAGGTGTCGAATAGTAACATTGCAGCTTGAGCAAGGGTGAATGCGCCAGCCAAAATTGCCCCAAATACCACGACAATGAGGCCGCCATGCGCCTCTTCGATGGCTGCCAACAAGGTTTCTTTGCCCAAAAAGCCGAGTAAGGGTGGTAAGCCGGCCATGCTCAGCGCGGGCAAAATGGTGGCGGCAAAAGTCAGCGGCATATATTTGCGCAGCCCCAAGGTGCGCAATGCGCCAAGATCGCGGGTGTGAGCGCTATGATCAACGATACCGGCCATCAAAAACATAGCGCCTTTATACAGCGCATGGGCAATGGTTCCCACCGCCAGCGCTTTCATGGCGGTGCTGCTGCCCCAGCCAATCAACATCATCAACACGCCGAGTTGCGAGATGGTGCTATAGGCCAACACGGCTTTAAGGTCTTGCTGAAACAAGCCTTTGACCGCGCCCAAAATCATAGTGATGAAACCTGCGCTGACCAACAGCCCAAACCACAATTCGCTGCCGCCCAAAGCTGGGAACAACCGCGCCATCAGATAAATGCCGGCTTTAACCATTGTGGCGCTGTGCAAATAGGCGCTGGCTGGAGTGGGGGCGCTCATGGCATTAGGCAACCAATGATGTGCTGGGAATTGGGCGCTTTTGGTAAATGCGCCCAACGCCACCAAGCCGAGCATAACGGGGTAAAGTGGGCTGGCTTTGACAAGTGCGGCTTGGGCAAAAATAGCGCTAAATTGGGTGCTGCCGGCTACATTTGCTAACATCAGCAAGCCCGCTAATAAGGCCACCCCACCGCCGCCGGTGATGATCAAGGCTTTGGTTGCGCCGCGTCGCGCTTCGGCATCTTTATATTTGTAGGCTACCAACAAAAACGATACGATGCTGGTTCCTTCCCAAAATATAAATAAGGTAATCACATCACTGGCCGTCACAACGCCCAACATGCACACCATGAATAAGAGAATATAAGCAAAAAAGCGGGCTTCTGAAAATGGACGGGTGGCAGGCTCGGTGGCATTGTGGGGTGTAAAGTAGTAACCAGCGTAAATCAGCACCAGCGACCCAATGCCGGTGATGAGCAGGGCAAACAATAGACTTAGCCCATCGAGACTAAAGCCGGTTTGTAAGCCCAAGGTCGGCAGCCAATTGAAGGTGTAGCTCAATTTTGCGCCTGCCGCAATGGCGGGTAACTGCGCCGCAAACCAAGCAAACAACCCTGCCGGTATTGCCGCCGAAGCCCAACCTAGATAACGGTGTTTGTCCATAGATGCCATAATTTGAGTGGGAAGTGCTAAGTGCTAAGTGTCAAGTGAAAAGTGTCAAGTGAAAAGTGCCAAGTAGAAAGTAATAACTTGCTTCCACTTAGCACTTTTTACTTAGCACTTAGCACTTCCCACTCATTGCTTTTTAGGGTTAAATTCTTTGACGATAACCACGAGTAAAGTTAACACCGTAATCGGCAACACAAACGATAACATAGTATTGCTAAACAAAGGCAGGCTGGCGTGATTGCTGGCGTTGAGAATCAGGTAAGCGGTGTAGGCAATGTAATAGCCGATAAACACAAACCCTTCCCAGCGAGCAATTTCGCGCCCGCTTAAAAAAATGGGCAAACACGCCACCGCCACAGCCAACATGACTGGGTTATCAAAAGTGTTAATGGCATTGCTAACTGTTAGCCCGACGGGTGAAACCATTGAAGAAAGCCCCAACACCCCCAAGATGTTAAAAATATTGCTGCCGACCACATTGCCAACGGCGATATCACGCTCTTTGCGAATGGCCGCCAAAATGCTGGTAGCAACTTCGGGTAATGAAGTGCCCGCCGCAACAATTGTAAGGCCGATGACGAGGTCATCAACCCCCATCGCTTTCGCCAATGCCACTGCACCATCAACCAGCCAGCGTGACCCAATCACCAGCAGGGTTAAGCCGATCACGATGAAGCCGATATTGAGCAAGATTGTTTTCGCATTTTTTGCCGAAGCATCTGGGGTGTGATCCGTTTTTTCATCTTTTTGTTCGCGGCGACTCAGGCGAATTAAAAACACGGTATAAGCTATGATGCCAAGAAATAGTCCAAGCCCTTCTAGCCGTGTAATCACGCCATCAAGAGAAAAAACCATAGCAACGATTGATACACCGATCATGATGGGCACATCGAGCCGAATGATTTGTGAATTGACCAACAGCGGCACAATTATGGCGCTGACACCGAGGATAAACAGCACATTAAAGATATTGCTGCCCACCACATTGCCCACCGCCAAATCTGACTGCCCGGCCAAAGCCGTGCTGACACTTACGATAAGTTCAGGCGAACTGGTGCCGTAAGCCACTACGGTTAACCCGACTACCAAAGGCGAAATGCCCATGCCCATTGCTAAGCGGCTCGCGCCTCGCACCAATGCCTCTGCTCCAATGATAAGAAAGACGAGGCCAACAATAAATAATACAAGTGTTTGTGTTTCCATTTTTTTTAATATTTTTTAAAGTGTTATTGCTGAATAGTGTGGTTTTTTGTCGGAGCGCTGTCATTCTAACGGCGCTCCGGTGCTTTATCATTTAGGTTTGTGCGCTGATTGCACGTAATTGCTGGTGTCGGTTGACAAATGTCAAAATGGCAAATGCCTCGCTAATATCTTCTTGGCTGAGCAAGCCCAGAAATTGTTCACCATCATAAACGGCAGCCACCCGAACATTTTGTGCCCCCATTTTTTCGCGGGCATCGTCTAAGGTGTCGGCGGCATTCAGCTTAAATACTGCACGGTTCATAATTTCGCTCACATAACAATCATTGGGTTGAATGGCAAGCGCCCGCATGACATCTTCGCGGGTGACAATACCCAGCAAGCGGTTGCCAAACACCACCGCAAAATCGGGCTGATAACTGGTGAGCAGATAATCGACGACGCGGCTAATACGGTCGCCATTTTGCAGGCTAATGGCATGTTTGTTATAGGCATCGCCTACTTTGCGCGTGATCAACACGGTTTTGGCTTGGGCGGTGCTGGTTTCTTGCGATGCTCCCACGAATACAAATACCGCCACCAATGCCAGCACCCAATTGCCGCTTAAAAAGCCATAGACCCCTAACCCTATCGCAAGCGCTTGTCCAATCCCCGATGCAATTTGAGTTGCCTTTGGCATCCCAAGCCGCATCGCTAACAATGCCCGCAGCATTCGCCCGCCATCTAATGGAAAAGCTGGGATCAAGTTAAACAATACCAAGCTGACATTGGCGGTTAGCAGCCAGTAAATGAGGCCAGTTGGCGACATATCATTGGTTAAGCGCGTCAAGCCAGAGCCATCTAATAACAAATTTGCAAGGCTGAGATCGGGGTGAATGCCAATGATGAGTAGCAAAATGGCGGCAATGACAACATTTACCAGCGGCCCGGCCACCGCGATTAAAAATTCATGCAACGGCTTTTCAGGGTTTTTGTTAATTTGCGCCACGCCGCCCAACGGCATCAACAAAATCTCGCGGGTGTCAATGCCAAAAAAACGCGCCATCAGGCTATGACCCAACTCGTGTAACGTGACGCACAAAAACAAAGCCAACATCAGCACAATGCCAAATAACCCGCCGAAAATCGGGTCATCGCCACGGCCTGCCCACTGAGCCGCACTTAGCCCCAGAATGAGAAAAAACGTGATGTGGACTTTGATCGGAATATTTGCCACTTGTGCAATTTTGATAGACCAATTCATTTTTTATAACTGCTCCTTTTAACCACCTTTTATAACTATTTAATACTAGCTGCACGAGAAATAAAAAAAAGACCGCTTGTGAGACAACCATTGTCCACAAGCGGTCTTGTCATTGCTAAATATATATTAACCGGAAGCATTTGCAAGTGCTTCGTAATGACGATTAATATCTTGAACTGTCGTTCAAGCGACTACTCCCCGCGTATTTACTTGTGGGCGAAATATATCCTTTTAAGCTTATACAAAGCTTAATCGCACCTGTATGGTTGATGATGATTTGTGATTGTGGTTAAGCTTCTGCAAGTCTGCACAGGAACTAATTTCTGCTTTACATAATAACCCTATCTGTGGAGGCATTGATCGGTATTTGGGCGCAATCTTTTATCAATTTATACCGAAGTCATATTTTTACTGGTTTACATTTGACACTACGAATTTCAAAACGAATGGATATAACTATGAAAATTCGAAGTTGTTATAAACTGATACATAAGCGTATTTTTTATATGAATATCT